>NZ_JAPCJC010000020.1:0-71159 GCF_027707805.1 Aeromonas sp. QDB20
CTGATATGGCTCAGTCGGTAGAGCGCATCCTTGGTAAGGATGAGGTCCCCAGTTCGATTCTGGGTATCAGCACCATTAAATATTAAAGCCTCCCAATCGGGAGGCTTTTTTGTTTCTGCTTTTTCAATTCATCGATATCTGTCTGGCATCGAGATAGAAACGGGGCTGCCCCGACGCTTCTATCTGGATGGCGGCCACCAGTCGTTCATCGCGCTTGTATTCCCACTGCTTCTCTATCGAGGTCAACGGCGGCTTGCTGATGCCCAGCGTCTGCAGATACTCGTGAAACAAGCCTGCGCTGCCGATCTCGGTCAATCCTGCTTTCATCCCAATCAACTCCCTTTTATTGTTGCTGTCTATCAATAGTAACAGTCTCATATGTATTCAATATGAACGCTTTTCTATCAAATTGATCCAAGCTAAGTTGTGGCTTGAAAAAGCAATTGGCGGCTGAAAAAAGGAAGAAAAACATGCTGATAAAGAACCTGCGCCTGGCCGGCAGGGAAGGGACCTGGCAGATCCTCTGCCAGAGTGGCCTGATCCGTGCCATCGAGCCCATGAGCACTCATCTGCTCTCCACCCATGAGCTGGATGGGGAGGAGGGGCTCGCCATTGCCCCCTTTATCGAACCGCACATCCATCTCGATACCACCCAGACGGCGGGCGAGCCGAGCTGGAACCTCTCCGGCACCCTGTTCGAGGGGATCGAACGCTGGGCCGAGCGCAAGGCAATGCTGACCCACGAGGATGTGAAACGGCGCGCCATCCAGACGCTGAAGTGGCAGATCGCCAACGGTATCCAGTTTGTCCGTACCCACGTCGATGTCTCCGATCCCAATCTGGTCGCTCTCAAGGCGATGCTGGAGGTGAGGGAAGAGATGCAGGAGTGGGTGGAGTTGCAGATCGTCGCCTTCCCGCAGGAGGGGATCCTCTCCTACCCAAACGGCAAGGCGTTGCTGGAAGAGGCCCTCAAGCTGGGTGCCGACGTGATCGGCGCCATCCCCCATTTCGAGTTCACTCGGGAATATGGGGTCGAAAGCTTGCACTATGTGTTCGATCTTGCCGAGAAGTATCAGGTTCTGGTCGATGTGCACTGTGACGAGATCGATGATGAGCAGTCCCGCTTTATCGAGACGCTGGCGACCCTGGCCTACGAGCGCGGCATGGGCCAGCGGGTGACCGCCAGCCACACCACCGCCATGCACTCCTACAACGGGGCCTATGCGTCGCGCCTGTTCCGGCTGTTGAAGCTGGCCGACCTCAACTTCGTCGCCAACCCGCTGGTGAATATCCACCTGCAGGGGCGGTTCGACAGCTATCCCAAGCGCCGCGGCATCACCCGGGTGAAGGAGATGCTGGCGGCGAACATCAACGTCTGCTTCGGTCACGACGACGTGTTCGACCCCTGGTATCCCATGGGGACGGCCAACATGCTGCAGGTGCTGCACATGGGGCTGCATGTCTGTCAGGTCATGGGGTACGAAGAGATCAACGACAGTCTCAAGCTGATCGGCAGTCACAGCGCCCGCACCCTGAACGTGCAGGATCGCTACGGCATCGAGCTGGGCAAGCCGGCCAATCTGCTGATCCTGCCTGCCGAAAACGGCTTCGATGCGGTGCGCCGGCAAGTGCCGGTGCGCTACTCCATTCGCCATGGCAAACTGATTGCCGACACCAGGCCGGCCCGGACCACGCTGCACCTGGCACAGAGCGAGCCGGTCGATTTTCGCCGTTGAGCCGAGGGCGTCGATTAATTGCCCTGCTGTCCCCCCGGGTCGACATTTTGCATAATGTCGGCCTGATACTGTGGAGTCTGCTTCCATGCAAACCTGGTTATTTGTTGCTGCCGGCGGGGCCATCGGTGCCTGCCTGCGTTTTGGCATCGCCGAGCTGATGGCGCTGCTGCTGGGGCGCCACTTCCCCTACGGCACCCTGATGGTCAATCTGATCGGCTCCTTCATCATGGGGGTAGCCTACGCCCTCATCCTGCACGGCCACATAGCCGAACACCCGATGAAGCCGCTGTTGATGGTGGGGATCCTCGGTGCCCTCACCACCTTCTCCTCTTTTGCGCTGGATACGGTAGCGCTGGCCCAGCATGGCGCTTATCTCAAGGCGCTGCTCAACATCGGCCTCAACCTGTTTCTCTGTCTGGCCATGGTGGTGCTGGGGATGCAGTTGGTCGCCAGCCGGGTTTAAGGTGTCCGCACGCCATTGGCTCTGGTAAACTGGCGGCCATTCTTTGCTCTATGGGTGTTTAAGGGATGTCAGAACAGACTACGACAACGCATTTTGGCTTTAAAACCGTGGCCGCGACCGAGAAGGAAACCCTGGTCGCCGGCGTCTTCCATTCGGTGGCAGCCAAGTATGATCTGATGAACGATCTGATGTCGTTCGGCATCCACCGCCTGTGGAAGCGCTTCACCATCGACTGCTCCGGTGTGCGCAAGGGTCAGAAGGTGCTGGATCTTGCCGGTGGTACCGGCGATCTGACCGCCAAGTTCTCCCGCATCGTCGGTGAAACCGGTCAGGTGGTACTGGCCGACATCAACGACTCCATGCTCAAGGTGGGTCGCGACAAGCTGCGCAACCTGGGGGTGGCCAACAACGTCTCCTACGTTCAGGCCAACGCCGAGGCGCTCCCCTTCCCGGACAACCATTTCGACGTCATCACCATTGGCTTCGGCCTGCGCAACGTTACCGACAAGGATAAGGCGCTCGCCTCCATGTTCCGGGTACTGAAGCCGGGCGGCCGTCTGCTGGTGCTGGAGTTCTCCAAGCCGGTGAGCGAAGTGATCGCCAAGCTCTATGACCTCTACTCCTTCAAATTGCTGCCGAAAATGGGCGAAATCGTCGCGAACGACAGCGAAAGTTACAAATATCTGGCGGAATCCATCCGCATGCACCCGGATCAGCAGACCCTGGCCGGCATGATGGAAAATGTCGGTTTCGAGCAGGTGGAGTTCTACAACCTGACCCAGGGCGTGGTCGCCCTGCACCGTGGTTACAAGTTTTAAGGTCGCCTATGCCGATGGATGCCATGGTCACCGCGGTGATCGAAACCAGCCTCAACCGGCTGCTGGAACTGGACAAGCAGAGCCCCGAGCGGCTGCGCAAGCTGGCGGGCAAGGTACTCAAGCTGGAGCTGCGCGAGCTCAAGCCGCTCTGGTTTGTCTTCTCCGGGCGCCGGCTGGATGTGCTGGCCAAGTTTGAAGGGGAGGCCGATGCGGTGCTGAGCCTCTCCCTGACCGCCCTCGGCCTGCTCAAGGATCCCTCCTCTCTGACGCGCTATATCCGCGAGGAGAAGCTTGATCTGAGCGGTGACCCCCAGCTGGTGCAGGCGTTCAGCGTGCTGCTGGGCGAGCTCGACATCGACTGGGAAGAGGAGCTGTCCCGTTATACCGGCGACGTGCTGGCCCACACCCTGCTGCGTGGTGCCCGTCAGGCGCGTCGCTTGCTGGGCCGTGAACTGTGCCGCAGCCAGCGTCAGCTGGCCGAGTATCTGACCGAAGAGATCCGGCTTGCGCCGGGTCCGCTGGAAGTGGCCAGCTTCAACGACGATGTCGAGCTGCTGGCGCAACAGATGAAAGCGGTCGAGCTGCGGCTGGCCCGCTTCGAACAGCGGGTAGCCTGATGACACCGAAGGAGTTCAAGCGCCTCTATCGCATCATCAGCATCCTGCTGGAGCAGGGCATCGACGAGCTGGTGCCCGCCCGTTATCAGCCCTGGCCCGGCCGGCTGGCCCGCCGCAGCCTGTTCTGGCTCAAGAACAAACACCAGGAGCTGAGCCGTGGTGCCCGTATCCGGCTCGCCTTCGAGGCGCTCGGCCCCATCTTCATCAAGTTCGGCCAGATGCTCTCGACCCGGCGCGATCTGCTGCCTCCGGATATCGCCGAAGAGCTGGCTTTGCTGCAGGACAGGGTGCCCCCTTTCTGCGGTCAGGCCGCCCGTCGCCAGATCGAGGCAAGCCTGGGCTGCACCATAGAGACCCTGTTCGACGACTTCGACGAGACGCCGCTGGCGTCCGCCTCCATCGCCCAGGTGCATACCACCAGGCTGAAGGAGAACGGCCGCGAGATCGTGATCAAGGTTATCCGCCCCGATATCGAGCCGGTCATCGAGGCCGACCTGCGGCTGATGCAGGCGCTGGCCCGCCTGGTGGCCCGTTTCGTGCCCCAGAGCGGACGACTGCGCCCCATCGAGGTGGTGGAGGAGTATCGCAAGACCATCCTCGACGAGCTCAACCTGATGCGGGAGGCAGCCAACGCCATCCAGCTGCGCCGCAACTTCACCGGCTCCGAGGCGCTCTACGTGCCCGAGGTGTTCACCGAGCACTGCCGCGAGCAGGTGCTGGTGATGGAGCGGATCTACGGCATTCCGGTCTCCGACATCGCGGCGCTGGAGGCCAACGGCACTAACATGAAGCTGCTGGCCGAGCGCGGGGTGGAGGTGTTCTTCACCCAGGTGTTCCGCGATAGCTTCTTCCACGCCGACATGCACCCGGGCAACATCTTCGTCTCCTATGAGCACCCCGAGAATCCGCTCTGGATCGGCATCGACTGCGGCATCGTCGGCACCCTCAACCGGGAAGACAAGCGCTACCTGGCGGAGAACTTCCTCGCCTTCTTCAACCGCGACTACCGCCGGGTGGCCGAGCTGCACGTGGAGTCCGGCTGGGTGCCGCCCGATACCAAGGTGGACGAGTTCGAGTTCGCCATCCGCACCGTGCTGGAACCCATCTTCGAGAAGCCGCTGTCCGAGATCTCGTTCGGCCACGTGCTGCTCAACCTGTTCAACACCGCCCGTCGCTTCAACATGCAGGTGCAACCGCAGCTGGTGCTGCTGCAGAAAACCCTGCTCTATGTGGAAGGGCTGGGTCGTCAACTCTATCCCCAGCTGGATCTGTGGCAGACCGCCAAACCCTATCTGGAAAACTGGATGTACCAGCAGGTGGGGCCCAAGGCGGTGTGGACCGCCATCAAGGAGAAGGCGCCATTCTGGGCGGAGAAGCTGCCGGAACTGCCGGAGCTGGTCTACGAGACCCTGCGCCAGACTCGCCATCAACAGCACCATTTCGACCAGATGTTCGCCGAGTTCCGCCGTCACAGCCGTCGGCAGGGACAGGCTCGCTACCTCTTAGGGGTTGGAGCCAGCCTGCTATTGGCCGGTGTATTCTTGCTGACCCAAAAACAACACATTGAGTGGGGACAAATCAGCCTCGCCGGCGCCGGGTTATGCTGGTTGCTGGGTTGGTTGCGGACCCGTTCCCATTAAATAAACCGCGCCAGCGGGCGCCTGTCCTGGAGATAAAAATCATGGGTGGTATCAGTATTTGGCAATTGTTGATCATCGCAGTCATCGTCGTGCTGCTGTTTGGTACCAAGAAGCTGCGTGGCATCGGCGGTGATCTGGGCGCCGCGGTCAAGGGTTTCAAGAAGGCACTCTCTGACGAGCCGAGCGATGCCAAGTCCGAGCAGAAGGATGCCGAGTTTCCGCCGAAGCAGCTGAACGAAGCGGCTGGCCAGCCTAGCGATGCCGCCAAGCAGAAAGATAAAGATCAGGCCTAAGCCATGTTCGATATCGGTTTCTGGGAGCTGGTTGTCATTGGTGTCGTCGCCCTGGTGGTGCTCGGCCCCGAGCGGCTGCCCGTGGCGATCCGTACCGCCAGCCACTGGATCAGACTGATCCGCAGCACCGCCAACTCGGTCAAGGCCGAACTGGAGCAGGAGCTCAAGTTGCAGGATCTGCACAACGACCTGAAGAAGGCCGAACAGCTGCAGATGAACAACCTGAGCCCCGAGCTGCAGGAGTCTATCGAGCAGCTGAAAGCGGCCGCACAATCGGTGACCCGTCCATACGAACAGCAAAACACCATCCATCCTGCACCGGCATCGGCCGAGGTGAAGGAGGAGCCGGTGCCGCCAGCCGCCGCGGCGGCCGCGCCGGAACAGACTGCGATCGTGGATGAGCGCTCCGGTGCCCAGCCACATACCGAACAAGGGGAGGTGAAGCAGCCATGAGTCAGGCCGAGCAACCTCTGATCAGCCACCTGGTGGAGCTGAGAACGCGCCTGCTGCGTTCCATCACTGCCATCCTGCTGGTGTTCATCGCGCTGATCTACTTCTCCAACAACATCTACGACTTCGTGGCCCAGCCGCTGCTCAGCCAGCTGCCGGAAGGGACCAGCATGATAGCGACGGACGTGGCGACGCCCTTCCTGACGCCCATCAAGCTGACCCTGGTGGTCTCCTTCTTCGTAGCGATCCCCTATCTGCTCTACCAGGCTTGGGCCTTCATCGCCCCCGGTCTGTACCAGCATGAACGGCGTCTCATCATGCCGCTGGTCGCCTCCAGTGCCGTGCTGTTCTACGCCGGCATGGCGTTTGCCTACTACGTGGTGTTCCCGCTGGTGTTCGGTTTCTTCACCAGCACCGCGCCCGCCGGGGTAACGGTGGCGACCGACATCGCCAGCTATCTGGACTTCGTGCTGACCCTGTTCTTCGCATTCGGGGTGGCGTTCGAAATTCCGGTAGCCACCATACTGCTGTGCTGGACCGGGGTGACCACCCCCAAGAGCCTGAAGGAGAAGCGTCCCTACGTCGTCGTCGGGGTGTTCGTGGTCGGCATGCTGTTGACGCCGCCCGATGTCTTTTCCCAGACCCTGCTCGCGATCCCCATGTGGGCTTTGTGGGAGATAGGTCTGTTCTTCGCCCGCTTTTACGTGAAGAAAGAGGACGAGGAGCAACAGGAATCAACGGAAGAGGGGAGCTGAGGCTCCCTTCCTCTTTTCATGCTCCCGTTCGAGGCGTATGGTAAGGCCCCATCGAGTAGATGGTTTTCAAATACCTGATATGTCTTCCTTTTGTTCGGACCCGCTGACCCCATGATCGACATAGGTGTAAACCTGACCAGCAGCCAGTTCGCCGATGAACAGGCCGATCTGGTGGCCCGCGCCCGCGCCGCCGGGGTGGAGGCGCTGATCCTGACCGGCACCGATCTGATCGGCAGCTGCGAGAGCGCCGCCCTGGCCGCCCGCTGGCCTGGCTACTGTTTCTCCACCGCCGGGGTCCATCCCCACGATGCCAAGAGCGTCGATGAGGCGACCCTGCCCGCCCTTCGCGAGCTGGCGGCGCTGCCACAGGTGGTGGCCATCGGCGAGTGCGGTCTCGACTACAACCGCGACTTCTCGCCTCGTCCGGTGCAGGACGCGGTGTTCGACGCCCAGCTGGCGCTGGCCGCCGAGCTCGGGATGCCGGTGTTTCTCCATTGCCGCGATGCCCACGCCCGTTTCATCGAGATCCTGCGCCCCTGGCTGCCCAAACTGTCGGGGGCCGTGCTGCACTGCTTCACCGGCTCCGATGAGGAGCTGGACGAGTGTCTGGCGCTGGGGCTGCATATCGGGGTGACCGGCTGGCTCTGTGACGAGCGTCGCGGTCAGTTGCTGCGTGAACAGGTGGCCCGCATTCCGGCTGGCCGGCTGATGATAGAGACGGACGCCCCCTACCTGGTGCCGCGGGATCTGAAACCCAGACCCAAACGCAACGAACCCGCTTTTTTGCCGCACATCGCCCAGGTGGTGGCGGCCTGCCGTGGTGAAGCGCCCGAGGCCTTGCTGGCCCATACCCGGGCCACCTCCGCCGCGTTTTTCCAACTTCCTCTTTTGGAGTGACTCATGGCTACAACTCTTCCAGGCGCCTTTCCGGGCCGCCGCCTGCGCCGGGTGCGCAAACATGATTTCAGCCGTCGTCTGGTGCGCGAGAACGTACTGACCGCCAATGATCTCATCTACCCCGTGTTCGTGCTGGAGGGGGAGAACCGCCGTGAAGCCGTTCCCTCCATGCCGGGGGTGGAGCGTCTCTCCATCGATCTGTTGCTGGAGGAGGCAGCCGAACTGGTGGCTCTGGGCGTGCCGGCCATCGCCCTGTTCCCGGTCACCCCGCTGGAGCAGAAGAGCCTGCTGGCGGAAGAGGCCTACAACCCGGACGGGCTGGCCCAGCGCACCGTGCGTGCCTTGAAGGCCCGCTTCCCGGAGCTGGGGGTCATCACCGACGTGGCGCTCGACCCGTTTACCACCCACGGTCAGGACGGCATCATCGATGATGAAGGCTATGTGCTGAACGACATCACCACCGAAATCCTGGTGAAACAGGCGCTCTCCCACGCCGCCGCCGGGGTCGATATCGTGGCGCCGTCAGACATGATGGATGGCCGTATCGGTGCCATTCGCGCGGCGCTGGAAGAGAACGGCTTCATCAACACCCAGATCATGGCCTACTCCGCCAAGTACGCTTCCTGCTACTACGGCCCGTTCCGCGACGCGGTCGGCTCGGCCGGCAACCTCGGCAAGAGCAACAAGGCCACCTATCAGATGGATCCGGCCAACAGCAACGAAGCCCTGCACGAGGTGGCGCTGGATATCCAGGAAGGGGCCGACAGCGTGATGGTCAAGCCGGGCATGCCCTATCTGGACGTGATCCGCCAGGTGAAGGATCAGTTCGGCGTGCCGACCTTTGCCTACCAGGTGAGCGGCGAGTACGCCATGCACATGGCGGCGATCCAGAACGGCTGGCTGAAGGAGAAGGAGAGCATCATGGAGTCCCTGCTCTGCTTCAAGCGGGCCGGGGCCGACGGCATCCTCACCTACTTCGCCAAGCGCGTGGCGCAGTGGCTGAAGGAAGATGCCCGGGCCTGATGGCAGGACGCCTTCTATGCAATGCAGACAATGCCGGCCCCGGGGCCGGCATTGTCGTTTCTGGGAGGCTATCTGGTCGTTTTGCGCGCACCTTTTGACCAAATGTGGGCCGCGGCCCTCGCTCTCGATGGCAAAGGCTTGATTAATGGGGTTTCTGCCTACATCTTAGGTAGTCCAAGCAAGCTTCTGGACGGCAGGGGCTGTAGAGAATTTAGAGGTATTGCCGGATGACTAACCCTTTGCTGACAATGGACTCGCTGCCCCCGTTCAGCCAGATCCAGCCCGACCAGGTACAGCCTGCCGTGACGCAGGCTATTGCCGATTGCAAACAGAAGATCAGCGATGTGCTGGCCCAGCGCGAGCCCCATACCTGGGACAGCCTGATCGCCCCGCTGGAAGAAGTAAATGACCGTCTGTCCCGGATCTGGTCGCCGGTCAGTCACCTCAACTCAGTGCTCAACAGCGAGGCGCTGCGCGAGGCCCACGACGCCTGCCTGCCGCTGCTGTCCGAATTCCAGACCTATGTCGGTCAGCACGAAGGGCTCTATCAAGCCTACCTGGCCCTCTCCGAGAGCGACGATTTCCCCCTGCTGAGCGCCGCCCAGCGCAAGGAGATCCAGAATACCCTGCGCGATTTTCGCCTGTCCGGTATCGGCCTGCCCGCCGAGGCACAGCAGCGCTACGGCGAGATCCAGGCCCGCCTCTCCGAGCTGGCCTCCCGTTTCAGCAACAACGTGCTGGACGCGACCCAGGGGTGGAGCAAGCTGGTGACCGACGAGGCCGAGCTGGCCGGGCTGCCTGCGAGTGCACAGGCCGCCGCTCGCCAGCTGGCCGAGCTGAAGGGCAAGGAAGGCTGGCTGTTCACTCTGGACATCCCCTCCTACCTGCCGGTGATGATGTATGCCGACAACCGCGCCCTGCGCGCCGAGCTGTACGAGGCCTTCACCACCCGCGCCTCCGACCAGGGCCCCAATGCCGGCAAGTGGGACAACTCCGCCATCATGACCGAGCTGCTCACCCTGCGCCGCGAGCTGGCCCAGCTGCTCGGCTTTGCCAACTACGCCGAGCTCTCCCTTGCCACCAAGATGGCGGACAAGCCGGAGCAGGTGGTGAACTTCCTCACCGATCTGGCGCGCCGCTCCCTGTCGCAGGGCAAGGCCGAGCTCGAAGAGATCCGCGCCTTCGCCAGCGAACAGCACGGCCAGAGCGAGCTGGCGGCCTGGGATATTCCCTATTACGCCGAGAAGCTCAAGCAGCACAAGTTCTCCATCTCCGACGAGCAGCTGCGCCCCTACTTCCCCGCCAGCAAGGTGGTGAAAGGGCTGTTCGAGGTGGTCAAGCGGGTGTTCGGCATGAAGGTGCGCGAGCGCCTCGGCATCGACACCTGGCACCCGGACGTGCGCTTCTACGACATCTTCGATGCCGAGGATGAGCTGCGCGGCAGCTTCTACCTCGACCTCTATGCCCGCGAGCACAAGCAGGGCGGCGCCTGGATGGACGTCTGCCTGGGTCGTCGCTACCGTCAGGACGGTTCGCTGCAAAAGCCGGTGGCCTACCTGACCTGCAACTTCAACGGCCCGGTGGACGGCAAACCCGCCCTGTTTACCCACAACGAAGTGGTCACCCTGTTCCACGAGTTCGGTCACGGCATTCACCACATGCTGACCCGGATCGACGTGGCCGGCGTGGCCGGCATCAACGGCGTGGCCTGGGACGCGGTGGAGCTGCCGAGCCAGTTCCTCGAGAACTGGTGCTGGGAGTCCGAGGCACTGGCCTTCATCTCCGGCCATCACGAGACCGGCGAGCCGCTGCCAGCCGATCTGCTGGAGAAGATGCTGACCGCCCGCAACTTCCAGGCGGCCATGCAGATGCTGCGCCAGCTGGAGTTCGCCCTGTTCGACTTCCGTCTGCACCAGGAGTTTGACCCGACCAATGCGGATCAGATCCCGGCGCTGCTGGACGAGGTGCGTCGCGAGGTGGCGGTGATGACGCCGCCGGCCTTCAACCGCTTCCAGCACAGCTTCTCCCACATCTTCGCCGGCGGTTATGCGGCGGGCTACTACAGCTACAAGTGGGCGGAAGTGCTCTCCGCCGACGCCTTCTCCCGCTTCGAGGAGGAGGGGATCTTCAACCCGGTGACCGGCCACTCCTTCCTGAAGAACATCCTGGAGAAGGGCGGTTCCAAGGAGCCGATGGAGCTGTTCCGCGCCTTCCGTGGCCGTGAGCCTCAGGTGGATGCCTTGCTGCGCCACAGCGGGATTGCCGCATGAGGCTGCAGGCCCCGCCAGGCGTGAGCTTCAAGCAGGTACACCTTTGCCACAGAGTGCGATCACCGCGTGATTTTTGAGATAAAAAGGGACCTTTTGGTCCCTTTTCTCAAGGCATTTTAATATCTTGCGGATAGCATGTTTGCACTGTTCCCGCCTCTTCAGTAGAGTCGGGGTCTACCTTCCAAGGAGAGAAAGAACCTTGCCATGAGGCGAGCACTCGAGTCTGTCTATCAAATCATCTCAAGTCTGTCTCATTCGAGTGGTCAGGGATATTTCGATACCTTTGTGAGTGAAATCGCAGCAGCGGTCGGGGCCGACTTCGTCCTGATTTCGGGTAGGGATCAAGCGGGGCTCTCCTGCAAGGTGCATGCAACCTATCCTGCCTCTCTCGATACGACCCGCTTCAGTTTTCCGGTCAGCGCCACTCTGGGGGAGATCACCCTGCAGGAGGGCGAGGCCTGGTTCAGCGATCGGGTACAGCAGCTGTTCCCCCACGCCGCCGTGTTGCAGGCCTGGCAGATCCAGGCCTATGCCGGCATCGCCCTCAAGAGTGCGCAGGGGGAGACGGTGGGCATCTGCAGCCTGCTGTTCAAGCGGCCACTCACCAACATGGACAAGGTGATGGGCCTGCTGCGCCTGCTGGCTCCGCTGGCCGGGCGCGAACTGGCGCTGATGCTGCAGCAGCCGGCGCCGCCCCAGCCCGAGTACCACGATTTTCTGCACACCATGATGTCCCATGCCCCGGTGGGGATCGGCAAGCTCGATCTGGACGGCAAGATCCTCTGGACCAATCCGGCCATCGAAAAGATGCTGGGCTACAGCCAGGAGGAGCTGGTCCATCGCAACGCCGCCGAGCTCAATCATCCGGAAGACTGGCTGCGCAGCGTCGCCTGCTATGAAGAGCTCAGACGTGGCGAGCGTACCGCCTTCACCCAGGAGAAGCGTTACCTGCACCGTGACGGCCAGCTGCTGTGGGGGCGGGTTACCGTGACCCTGGTGCGGGACGACCAATTGCAGCCCGACTACCTGATGGTGGTGCTGGAGAACATAGACCCCCTCAAACGTCACGCCGAGCAGCTCAAGCTCTCCCACCGGGTCTATGACAACTTGTCAGAGGCTATCCTGGTGTGCGACGCCGACAGTCGCATCATCTCGGTCAACCCGGCGTTCGAACAGATCACCGGCTACAGCGAGGAGGAGGTGTGCGGCCAGCGCCCCAGCCTGCTCAAGTCCGGCTTGCACGATCAGGCCTTCTACGCCGACATGTACCACGCGCTGGAGCGGGTGGGGGTGTGGCGCGGCGAGGTGTGGAACAAGCGCAAGAACGGCAAGCTCTACCCCCAGCAGCTGATGATCAGCACCCTGCGGGAAGGGGGGCGGATCAGCCAGTACATCGCCATCTTCAGCGATCTCTCCCAGACCAAGCTGGCGGAGCAGAAGATCGCCGCCCAGGCCAACTACGACAATCTCACCGGGCTGCCCAACCGCTGGCTGTTCGGCCGCTGCCTCAGCCGCTTCTGCGAGCGGGGCGAGCGCTTCGCGCTGATGGTGCTCGACCTCAACAACTTCAAGGCGGTCAACAACAGCATGGATCACCATGCCGGTGACGCCCTGCTGCGGGAGGTGTCGGATCGGCTGGTGAGCCGGGTACGCACCGAAGATCTGGTGGCCCGCATCGGCGGCGACGAGTTCGCCTTCCTGGTGCCCGGCATCGTCAACCGCCGCCAGGCCGAGGTGTTTGCCAAGCAGGTGGTCGGCGGCTTCGCCCGCCCCTTCATGCTGGCCAACCAGCACCTCTACGTGACGGCTACCATCGGCATCACCCTCTGCCCGGGCGATGGGCTGGAGAGCGACGAGCTGCTGCGCAACGCCGAGCAGGCGCTGTTTGCCGCCAAGCGGCAGGGACGGCTGCTCGGCAGCTACTGCGCCTCCATGCGCGAAGAGGTGCGCCAGCGTCACCAGATGCAGCAGGATCTGGCGGAGGCGATCAAGCTCGAGCAGCTGACCATGGCCTACCAGCCGATCTGGGACAACCGCAGCGGCCGGGTCGCCAAGCTGGAGGCGCTGGTACGCTGGTATCACCCGCACTGGGGTCAGGTGTCGCCGGCGGACTTCATCCCGCTGGCGGAGGAGGCCGGGCTCATCCAGGGGCTGGGGGCGCTGGTGCTGTGGCAGTCGTGCCGGGATCTGGCGCGGCTGCAGCAATCCGGCTTCCCGGATCTGCAGATGTCCATCAACCGCTCCACCCTGGAGTTCCAGACCATAGATCCGGAGGCGAGCGAGTGGCTCAAGGTGATCCACCACTTCGGACTGGACCCGGCGGACATCGTCATCGAGATCACCGAATCCCTGCTGATGGAGACCAGCGATCAGCACAGGGTGCGGATCGATGCCCTGCGCGAGGCGGGCTGCAAGCTGGCCATCGACGACTTTGGCACCGGCTACTCGGCGCTCAACTATCTGCGCAACTTCCCGGTGGACCTGGTGAAGATCGACCGGGCCTTCGTGCGCCACATCCCGTTCAACGAGCAGGACCGGCTGCTGCTGGACGGCATCATCAACATAGTGCACAACCTCGGCATGCAGGTGGTGATCGAGGGGGTGGAGACCCGCGAGCAGCTCAATTTCCTCTGCCAGAAGGGGTGCGCCTTCACCCAGGGTTATCTGCTGAGCCGGCCGCTCGCCTACGACGACCTCACCGAGTATTTGCAGCTCAACGACAAGAGCATGTTCCTGCAGACCAGTTGATCCTTACTGCGCCGCTTTCATCCTCTCCTGTTTCTCCTTCAGTGTCCGGTAATCCTCCCCGAGATAGCGCAGATAGATGCGATCCAGCACCCCTTCGTCCAGCATCTGCTGCAGCGCTTTGTTGTAGGCGGGCAGCAGGTCTGCCTTCTGCTTGCCGAAGCAGAGGTAGAGCGGAGTCGAGTCGAGGAAGGGGGTAAGTGCGCGGATCTTGACGTCCTGTTCTCTGGAGAGAATGGGGGCCGAGAAGTAATCCAGCACTATCAGGTCGACCCGGCTCTTTTCCAGCATCAGCAGCAGCTGCTTGTCGGAGTGGGCCTTGATGGGCACCCAGCCGGTGAAGTGCTTGATCCTGTCGGTGTAGTCATAGCCCCTGACCATCCCCACTTTCAGCCCCTTGGCCATCTCCCACGAGAAGGTTTGCAGCGGGCTGTCGCTGCGCACATAGGCGGCCAGCGGGTAGAAGGCGGTGGCAAGATCGGAGTGGTAGCAGCCGGGGAGGGGCGCGTTGTCGAGAATGCCGTCCGCCAGCTCGGTGTTGACGTACTGTTCGCAGCGTCCCCACGGCAGTTCGAGCAGGGTGAGCTGCATGCCGAGGCGGTGTGCCACCTCCTGATGGATCTCGACCGATATGCCCTCCATCAGCTTGCCCTGTTCGGCGTAGGAGAAGGGGGGCCAGTCAACGCCACAAACCTTGAGCTGGCCGCCGCTCTGGGCGGCAAGCAGCAGGGTGATAAGCAGGTGCATGGGGTTTCCTCCCTACAGCCACGCAAAGGGGCTGTGATACACTCGGTTCACTGAACTTAGAATGCATCCAGAGCCCATGCAAATCCTCCTCGAAGACCCCGCCAAGGCGGCCCAGGCAGAAGCCCTGAGCAGCCAGCTTGACCAGATCGACCTGCCCCAGTTTGCCCTGGTGTTCACCCCGGAGCGGCTGGAGCTGCGCAAGCTGGACGAACCCAAGCTGGGTGCCGTCTACGTGGATTTCGTCGAAGGGGCTGTGGCTCATCGCCGCAAGTTCGGCGGTGGCCGTGGCCAGTCCATCGCCAAGGCGGTGGGGCTCAAGGCGGGCGCCATGCCGACCGTGGTGGATGCCACCGCCGGGCTGGGACGCGATGCCTTCGTGCTCGCCTCCCTCGGCTGCAAGGTGACCATGATTGAGCGCAGCCCCGTGGTGGCCGCTCTGTTGCAGGACGGGCTGGCGCGCGCCGCGCAGGATCCCGAGATCGGCCCCTGGGTGCGCGAGCGGATGCAACTGCTGCACGGCCCTGCGGTGGAGACCCTGCTGGGATTGGCCGAGCGGCCGGATGTCATCTACCTCGACCCCATGTTCCCCCACAAGCAGAAGTCGGCGCTGGTGAAAAAAGAGATGCGAGTGTTCCAGTCGCTGGTGGGGGCGGATCTCGACGCCGATGCCCTGCTGCCGGCGGCGCTCACCATGGCGGACCGGCGGGTGGTGGTGAAGCGGCCGGACTACGCTGGCTGGCTCAACGAGCAGAAGCCGAGCATGGCCATCGAGACCAAAAGCAACCGCTTCGATGTCTACGTGATGGCGGCGCTGGCGGGATAACGCCGCACGCGAGGGATATAAAGAAGAGGGCCAACCCGATGGGGTTGGCCCTCTTGCCATCTATTGGCTGTCGGCTGGTGCTGACGGGGCGAAGCGGATCAGCTTCTCCTCCCCCTGCCAGTTGAGCGTCATGGTCGCCAGCTCCGCCAGGCTGAGCCGTTCGCCGCCGTGCAGCAGCAGGTACTCGACCCCTTCTCTGGCCTCTATGGTGCGGATCTTGTCCGCCCACTGGCGGCCATCCTTACAGGTGAGGGTGACCGGCAGCTGCCAGCTGGCGGCGATCTCCAGCCAGTCGTAGAGATCGCAACTGATGGGTTGGTATCTGCTCATGCGGTCGTCGTCCCCCTTGTCGCCCGTTACTGGAAGTTGATGCTGGTGGTGGGCGCCACCACCGTCTGGGCTTTCTGTATCTGCACCTGCTGCAGCGGATCGTCGGCCACTGCCGGATCATCCTCGTCGCCGTTGCAGACCAGCACCAGATCGTAGCTGCCGAGATTGACAAATCCCAGCTCGTAGCCAAAGCCACCTCCGGTCTGCGGCAGCACGGGGGCGCTGGCGTAGAAGCCGTTGTCGCTGTCCGCCATGTCGGGGTAGCTGTCGTCGCTTCTGGGCTGGTAGAAGTAGACGAAGGCCTTGTCGATCAGCTGACCACCGCACAGCCCGGCTGCCACCGTGCCCTTGACGGTGGCAACCTGAGTGTTGTTCACCAGCCGTACGCCTCTCGGCTTGAGCTTGTAGTACTGCTCGTGGCCTGGCAGCACCATGGACTGGCGCAGATCGAATTCGGTGGTAAAGGCACTGAGGCCGTTGGCGGCGATGGTGAAGGCGTCCAGCTTGAGCTCGCTGCTGGGCACCTCCAGCGGCTTGATCACCCCATCATCCTGCTTGACGTAGGAGTAGGGGGTGCCGTCCAGAAACTGGTTGGCGACCTCCCGCCCGTCCAGCACCCGCAGCCGCATCTGGCTGTAGTTGCCGGGTACCACGCTCTGGCTGGCCAGCAGGGGGCGACTGGCGGACCCCTGATAACTCAACAGATCGATGTAGGTAAACAGCGGCCTCCCTGCGCTGTCGAGCGGAATGGTCTCACCGCTCGGGGTGCAACCATCGTCCTGGGCCGAGGTGAGGAAACTGGCGGTGGTCCAGCTCTGCTCGGTGCCGGCGACGGGGTGGATGCTGATGTTGGAGACGGCGATGCAGACCTTGCTGACGGCATCTACCGGGGCGTCGGAGAAGGCCAGCGAGAGCTGGGCCTGTGGTGGCTGGCTGCTGTTGTCGCCGCCCCCGCCGCCGCAGGCGGTGAGCAGGGCGGTCAGTCCGATCAGGGGCAAAGGTTTCATGGCGTCCATTCCGGTTGGTTGTGAAGACAACCCTACTCTAGTCGAACATAGGCCATGAGGGGGGAGGCAGAGCCCAGACGCAAGGGCGGGATCTGCCCATCAGCCCAATAAAATCAAGGGGCAGGCCTGAGTGGCGCCAGTGCTGGCTGCGAAAGAGATTGTCGGAACCTTGGGGCACTGATTGGTCTGGGCCAATCAGGCTTCCAGCAGCCGGGTAGGCCAGCCCATCTTCTGCTGGCGCTCCACTTCGAGGCGCAGCTCGCTGGCGCGCAGGTAGTGCTCGTCCAGCCACCCCTTGGGCAGGGTCAGCGTCAGAGCCTCGTCATCCGCCTGCAGGGTAAAGATCGGCACTGTGCCCTGGGTGCGGCGCATGCAGAGGATCAGCGCGATGCGCAGGATGCGGGCCAGCCGGATCGCCTGGCGAGCCGTGACGGCACCCTGCTTCTCCAGCGGTTCCAGCTTGAATTCGTCCCGCTGGTTGAACAGCAGGGCCGACAGCAGCTTCTTCTGCGCGGGGGTGAAACCCGGCATGTCGATGTTGTCGATGATGTAGGCGGCGTGTTGCGGCGCCTTCTTGTACTCGATGCACAGACCGATCTCGTGCAGCAGGGCCGCGTAACGCAGGATCGGGCGACCGTAGCGCTTGGAGAGACGCCAGGCCGGCTGCAGCTGGGTGAACGCCTCGATGGCGGTATCGCGTACCCGCTCGGCGTGCTCCTTGTCCAGCTGGTAGCGGCTGATCAGGCTGTCGGCGGTACGATCGCGGGCATCACAGTCGTGATTGTTGCCGAGCAGGCCGTAGATCAGCCCCTCACGCAGGGCGCCGCCCGCTAGCGTCATGCTCTCGATGCCGAGGGTTTCGAAGATGGCGATCAGGATGGCGAGGCCGGAGGGGAACACGGTCAGCCGCTCGGCCGCCAGCCCTTCCAGTTGCAGCTGGTCGAGCTTGCCGCAGGCGATGGCCTGACCCATCAGCTCCTGCAGCTTCGGCAGGGTGACCCGCTCGCTCTTGCCCTGCGCCAGCATGATCTCCTGCAGCGCCTGCACCGTACCGGAGGCGCCGACGCAGGTGCGCCAGCCGAGCACGCGGTAATCATCTGACACCTTCTCCAGCACCGTCTTGGCGGCGGCAATGGCCTGGTTGAAGCGCGCTTCGCTCAGCTCGCCGTCACCGAAGTGGTTGTTGAGCCAGGTGACGCAGCCCATGTGCAGGCTGTTGAGCAGCTTGGCCTCGCTCTGTTCGCCGATCACCAGCTCGGTACTAGCGCCGCCGATGTCGATCACCAGCCGGTTGCCTTCCCCCGCCGAGGTCCAGGAGACCCCTTCATAGATGGTCTTGGCCTCTTCCTCACCCGAGATGATCTCGATGTTGTGGTTGAGCACCCGTTCCGCTTCACGCAGAAACTCGTCGACGTTGGTGGCCAGGCGCAGGGTGGCGGTGCCCACTACCCGGATGTTGTCGGCCGGAATGTCCTGCAGCTGCTCGGAGAAGAGGCGCAGACAGTCCCAGCCCCGCTCCATGGCGGCACGGCTGAGACGAAAATCGGCATCCAGACCGGCGGCGAGGCGCACCTTGCGCTTGACCTTGGTGACGGTGCGCAAGGCACCGGCGACCTCGCGCACCACCAGCATGTGAAAGCTGTTGGAGCCGAGGTCGATGGCGGCATAGAGAGGCGAGTTGTGCAACTGGGCCTATCCTTCAGCTTTTGCGGGGAGGACGACGACGGTTGTTGCTGTTGCCACCGCCCTGGCGATCGCGCATGTTGCGGTTCACCGGCTGACGGTTGCGGAACACCCGTTTCGGCGCGGTCACGTCATCCAGCAGCGCCTCGCGGTCATACTTGCTGACCGGGATCGGGTGGTGGATGTACTCCTCGATGGCCGGCAGGTTGAAGGCATAGTCTTCACAGGCCAGGCTGATGGAGTGACCGCTCTTGCCGGCACGACCGGTACGACCGATGCGGTGTACGTAGTCCTCGGCGTCGTCGGGCAGGTCGTAGTTGAAGACGTGGGTCACGTCAGGGATGTGCAGACCACGGGCGGCCACGTCGGTGGCAACCAGGATGTCTACCGCACCCTTGGTGAAGTCCTCCAGGATCTTCATCCGCTTCTTCTGTGGCACGTCGCCGGTCAGCAGACCGACCCGGTGGCCGTCATTCTCCAGCCAGGCGTGAACGTCTTCACAGACGTGCTTGGTGTTGGCGAAGACGATGGCTTTCTCCGGCCACTCCTCTTCCATCAGGGAGAGCAGCAGCAACATCTTGTCTTCGTTGGAAGGGTAGAAGAGCTCTTCTTTGATTCGTACGCCGGTCATCTGCTCCGGCTCGACCTGCACATGTTCCGGGTGGTTCATGTGTTCGTAGGCCAGCTCCTGCACCCGCAGGGAGAGGGTGGCGGAGAACAGCATGCTCAGACGCTCGGTAGCGGGCGGCATGCGGCGGAACAGGAAACGGATGTCCTTGATGAAGCCGAGATCGAACATGCGATCCGCTTCGTCCAGCACCACGACCTGGATGTTGCTCAGATCGATGACCTTGGACTTGAAGTAGTCGATGATGCGGCCTGTGGTGCCGATCAGGATGTCGACACCCTGCTCCAGCACGGCCAGCTGCTTGTCGTACCCTTCACCGCCGTAGGCGAGGCCGAGCTTGAGGCCGGTCGAGGCGGCCATGCTGTCGGCATCGTTGTAAATCTGTACTGCCAGCTCCCGGGTCGGGGCCATGATGATGGCGCGCGGCTGATTGATGAGGCGCGGCTTGGTCAGCGGGTGGGTCAGCAGATAGTTGAAGGTGGCAGCCAGGAAGGCGATGGTTTTGCCGGTACCCGTCTGGGCTTGGCCGGCGAGGTCATGGCCTTCTACCAGCAGCGGCAGAGAGAGTGCCTGGATGGGGGTGCAATAGTGAAATCCCTTTGATTCCAGACCAGCCAGAACTTCGGGTTCGAGGCCCATTTGGGCGAATTTGTCGGTCGTTAAGTGTGTTTTGCTCATGGCGGTAGGTTATCAGGTTAGGCTTGCAATAATAAACAGGATCATTTCAAATAGGGCAACTATTGCCTTTGTTGATACGTCAATAAAGCCTTAATTACTGACTGGAGTTGGAGATGAGTGACAAGATTGTTCAGCTGAGCGATGCCAGCTTCGAGGCAGATGTAATCAAAGCCGATGGCGCCGTTCTGGTCGACTTCTGGGCCGAATGGTGTGGTCCGTGCAAGATGATTGCCCCGATCCTGAACGAAGTCGCCCAAGAGTATGCCGGTCGTGTGACCGTGGCGAAATTGAACATCGACCATAACGCCGACACTCCGCCCAAATATGGCATTCGTGGTATTCCGACCCTCTTGCTGTTCAAGAATGGCGAAGTGGCAGCGACCAAGGTCGGTGCCCTGTCCAAGACTCAGCTGAAAGAGTTCCTGGACGGCAACCTGTAATAATCATCGAGGAGCGCATTGCAATAATGCGCTCCTTCTGTTTTATCACCTAGACGCTCACCCCGATTGGTGCTAATTTATCGCTCGTTTGCTAACCTTTTTGCCTGACTCTTTGCTCACACATCAGCCTGGCAAATCAAATCCGATCAGCATCAATCCAGCAGACTGTCTCCTCATTTCAATCCTTGCTTACAGACTTTCACCACTATGAATCTGACTGAATTAAAGAACACTCCTGTGTCCGAGCTGGTACAGCTTGGCGAATCCATGGGGTTGGAAAATCTGGCTCGGGCGCACAAGAAAGACATTATTTTCGCGATCCTCAAGGCGCACGCCAAGGGTGGCGAGGATATCTTCGGCGACGGTGTGCTGGAAATCCTGACCGATGGTTTCGGCTTCCTGCGTAGTGCAGACGGCTCCTACCTGGCCGGCCCGGACGACATCTACGTCTCCCCGAGCCAGATCCGCCGCTTCAACCTGCGCACCGGCGATACCATCTCCGGCAAGATCCGGCCGCCGAAAGAGGGCGAACGCTACTTCGCGCTGCTCAAGGTCAACGAGGTCAACTACGACCGTCCGGAAAACTCCCGCAACAAGATCCTGTTTGAAAACCTCACTCCGCTGCACGCCAACGAGCGTCTGCGCATGGAGCGTGGCAACGGTTCCACCGAAGACATCACCGCCCGCGTACTGGATCTGGCATCCCCGATCGGTAAAGGCCAGCGCGGTCTCATCGTCGCACCGCCCAAGGCCGGTAAGACCATGCTGCTGCAGAACATCGCCCAGAGCATCGCCTACAACCACCCCGACTGCGAACTGATCGTCCTGCTGATCGACGAGCGTCCGGAAGAGGTGACCGAGATGCAGCGGATGGTGAAGGGCGAAGTGATCGCCTCCACCTTCGACGAGCCGGCTTCCCGTCACGTCCAGGTCGCCGAAATGGTGATCGAGAAGGCCAAGCGTCTGGTCGAGCACAAGAAGGACGTGGTGATCCTGCTGGACTCCATCACCCGTCTGGCCCGTGCCTACAACACCGTCATCCCGTCATCCGGCAAGGTACTGACCGGTGGTGTGGATGCCAACGCCCTGCACCGTCCGAAGCGCTTCTTCGGTGCCGCGCGCAATGTTGAAGAGGGCGGCAGCCTGACCATCATCGCCACCGCGCTGATCGATACCGGCTCCAAGATGGATGAAGTCATCTACGAAGAGTTCAAGGGCACCGGCAACATGGAACTGCACCTCTCGCGCAAGATCGCCGAGAAGCGCGTTTACCCGGCCATCGACATCACCCGCTCCGGTACCCGCAAGGAAGAGCTGCTGACCACCGGCGACGAGCTGCAGAAGATGTGGATCCTGCGCAAGATTGTCCACCCGATGGGCGAGATCGACGGCATCGAGTTCCTCATCGACAAGCTGGCGATGACCAAGACCAACGACGAGTTCTTCGACGCCATGCGGCGCCAGCAGAAGTAACCGACTCGAAAAATGATGAAACCGCGGCCCAGGTCGCGGTTTTTGTTTATCTATTTTGCGGTCGCCTGAGTAGTATGAAACCTCGATGTCACAAGGATAGGGACGTCATGAAGCATGTACTCCTGATTATGCTGAGCTGGCTGCTGGTGCCGCCAGCTTTGGCGGGCCAGACTCCGTCCACTGGGACGGCGCCCCGCGTCGCGCTGGTGGCCGACGAGGGACTGCAGGGCCACCTCGACTACCTGACCGGCCGCTTGCAGCAGGGACAGTTTGCCGCCATCGATTCCCTGCTGGACTCTCTGGCCGTGGGGCAGCGGGAGTATCTGCTGTGCCAGCTACTTGCCACCCTCGATGGTCAGCCCAGGGCTGACAGCCCGCAACTGCTGGCCTGGGTGCGTGCCCAGTCGTTCAAGGCCCCCAGCTGGCTGGTGGAGAAAGAGGTGGACGGCTTTCTGGTGCAGCAACCCGCCTACGACTTTGCCGCCGCGGCGCGGCAGGTGCTGAGCCGCTGGCAACTGCAGGCCTGGCAGGACAACTACCGCCAGCTGCTGGAGGCGAACCGCTTCGAGTTCAAGCAGATTTACAACAGCCGCAATCCGGATCTGGCCCAGCAACAGCAGGCGCTGCTGAACGTGCTCGCCGAGCAGCCTGTCGCCGTGCTGCAGCGCGAGGCGCACAAGCTGGCCGGCCTGAACATCTTCCTGCCCGACAACCGCTTGCTGCGGCTGCTGGCTGAGCGTACCGGCGACAGTGCCCTCTATCAGAGGTTGTGGCGCCAACCGGCGGATCACGACAGCGTGGCGGCCCTGGCCAGCGTGGGGCGCTTTCATCAGGGTCAGACGGCGAGCGATCTGCTGATCGCCGCCAGCCGCAACGCCTCCCTCAAACAGACCGCCCTGCACCAGCTCAGTCAGCTTTCGCCGCTGCCCGACACGGCCCAGCAGTTCCTGCTGGCGGAGCTGGGCAACCGCCAGTACAGCGGTCAGGTGGCCAGCCTGCTGTTGCAGGTGGACGAGCCGAGGCTGCTGGCCCAGCTTGCCGATCGGCTGACCCGGCAGGAAAAGCGTCATGCAAGTCCGATGGTGCAACCCGAACCGGGTACACCCGCCGGCTCCCCGGAGTTATAATGCGGCATCGCCTGCACACAGGGTACCTGCATGAAATACAAGGATTTGCGTGATTTCATCGCGCAGCTGGAACAAAGCGGACAACTCAAGCGCATCACGCGCGAGATAGACCCCTATCTGGAGATGACCGAGATCAGCGACCGCACCCTGCGTGCGGGTGGGCCGGCCCTGCTGTTCGAAAATCCCAAGGGTTACGCCATGCCGGTGCTGACCAACCTGTTCGGCACCCCGGATCGGGTCGCCATGGGCATGGGCCAGCCCAACGTGGCCGCCTTGCGCCAGGTGGGGACCTGGCTCTCCTACCTGAAAGAGCCTGAGCCGCCCCGTGGCTTCAAGGAGCTGATGGAGAAGCTGCCGATCTTCAAGCAGGTACTCAACATGCCGACCAAGCGTCTCTCGTCCGCCCCCTGCCAGCAGCGGGTGCTGGAGGGAGAGGCGGTCGATCTGGACCAGATCCCGATCCAGCACTGCTGGCCTGGCGACGTGGCGCCGCTGGTCACCTGGGGGCTCACCATCACCCGCGGCCCCTACAAGAAACGGCAGAACCTCGGCATCTATCGTCAGCAGAAGATCGGCAAGAACAAGCTGATCATGCGCTGGCTGGATCACCGCGGCGGTGCCATCGATTTTCGCGAGTGGCAGGAGGCCCATCCGGGTGAGCGCTTCCCGGTGGCGGTGGCGCTGGGCGCCGATCCGGCGACCATCCTCGGCGCGGTGACGCCGGTGCCGGATACCCTCTCCGAATACGCCTTCGCCGGTCTGCTGCGTGGCAGCCGTACCGAGGTGGTGAAGGCCATCAGCTGCGATCTGGAGGTGCCAGCCAGCGCCGAGATCGTGCTGGAAGGCTATCTGGAGCCGGGCGAGCTGGCCCCCGAGGGGCCCTATGGCGATCACACCGGCTACTACAACGAGGTGGACGAGTTCCCGGTCTTCACCATCACCCACATGACGATGCGCAAGGATGCCATCTATCACAGCACCTACACCGGCCGTCCGCCCGATGAGCCGGCGGTGCTGGGGGTGGCGCTCAACGAGGTATTCGTGCCGCTGTTGCAGAAGCAGTTCCCCGAGATCGTGGACTTCTACCTGCCGCCGGAGGGGTGCTCCTACCGGATGGCGGTGGTGACCATCAAGAAGCGCTATCCGGGCCACGCCAAGCGGGTGATGCTGGGGGTCTGGTCCTTCCTGCGCCAGTTCATGTACACCAAGTTCGTGATCGTCTGCGACGATGACATCAACGCCCGCGACTGGAAGGACGTGATTTGGGCCATCACTACCCGGATGGATCCGGCCCGCGATACCACCCTGATCGAGCACACCCCGATCGACTACCTGGACTTCGCCTCGCCGGTCTCCGGCCTCGGCTCCAAGATGGGGCTGGACGCCACCAACAAGTGGCCGGGAGAGACCAACCGCGA
Organism: Aeromonas sp. QDB20; assembly: GCF_027707805.1. Taxonomy (NCBI): domain Bacteria; kingdom Pseudomonadati; phylum Pseudomonadota; class Gammaproteobacteria; order Aeromonadales; family Aeromonadaceae; genus Aeromonas; species Aeromonas sp. QDB20. Next base: position 24,062 of record NZ_JAPCJC010000020.1, read on the forward strand.
GTGGGGTCAGCCCATCGTCCAGGACGAGGCGGTGAAGCAGAAGATCGATGCCCTCTGGGACGAGCTGAACATTCTCGGTTGATGAGCGGCGGCCGGCCCGGCGGGCCGTGCCGCCTGGCCGGGATGCAAAAGATTGATGCCATTTGAGCTGAATTGGGTATGCTCGACTGACCTGACCACTCTGCTGGTCGCCAGTCCACAGTGAATCAAGAGCGAAAGCGGGCCGAACGAGCCCGTCACAAGGATAAGAATGCAACGTATCAAGTGCCGCGTAGAGGAACTGCGCGAATATGTCGACACCATCTGGCACGTGGCCCTGACGCCGCTGCAAGAGGTCAGCTTCAAGCCGGGCCAGTATCTGCTGGTGGTGATGAGTGATTCGGACAAGCGTCCCTTCTCCATCGCCAACTCGCCGACCCGCCCTGGCGTGCTGGAGCTGCAGATCGGCGCCACCCCGGAGAACGCCTATGCCGGCCAGGTGCTGGCCCGCATGCGCGAGCAGGGGGAGATCGAGATTGAGCTGGCGGCGGGCAAGGCCTTCCTGCGGGAAGAGTCACCCCGGCCGCTGATCCTGATGGCAGGCGGCACCGGTTTCTCCTACGCCCGCGCCATTCTGGAATACCTGATCGACAGCGGCAGCAAGCGCCCGGTGTTCTTCTACTGGGGCGTGCGCCAGGCGCACTGGCTCTACGAGCAGGAGCAGATGCAGCAGTGGGAGCGCGACTACGCCCCGCTCACCTACATCCCTGTGGTGCAGGAGCCGGAGAGCGACTGGACCGGCAAGACCGGGCTGGTGCACAAGGCCATCATGGATGACTTCGTCAGCCTGCACGACTACGACATCTATGTCGCCGGTCGCTTCGAGATGGCGGGTGCGGCGCGGGAGGAGTTCAAGATTCTGGGGGCCGAGCCGGAGCGCATCTTCGGCGACGCCTACGAATTCATCTGAGTTCGGCATGAGGCCGGTCACGTAACCGGGAAGGCCTCGCTAGATCTGCCTGCCGCAGCTTGCTTTGCGGCAGGTCAGAAACAACAAACCCCAGCCTGGCTGGGGTTTGCTTTATGGGGGCAGTGTTATTCGCCCTTGGCGCCGAGCTGCTGCTCGAGCTGGGCCAGCTTGGCCTCGAGGGCGGTCAGCTTCTCGCGGGTGCGCAGCAGCACCTTGGTCTGCACGTCAAACTCTTCGCGACTGACCAGATCCAGCTTGCCGAGCTGGGACTGCAGCACCTGACGGATCTTCTTCTCCACCTCTTCACCCATGCTGCGAATGCCGGGCGGCAGGGAGTTGTGCACCTGTTTGGCGATCTCTTCCAGTTTCTTCGGGTCGATCATGTGGTTCTCCTTAAGCAATGCGCCATTCTACCGGCAAATGATCCGCTTTGCCGAGATCGGGGGTCGCTTTTTGCCATCTGGCGTACAAGTGACCGCTGGTCGGGTCTGGTATCCGGGATGAAGCTGTTAACCTATCGAGTCCCGTTTCTATTCCAATTCCTTGATGCTGTACACAAAAAAAGCAGATCAGATGACCGACCAGCTACTTAATAATTGTTGCGTTGCTGTTAAGATGTACCGGTCGGGTTTTTACCCAACGCCGTCAGCATTTCATGGATAACAACTAAAAAGAGATAAGGATATGAAAAAGAAGCTAATTTATGCCGCAGTCGTCAGTGCTATGCTGGCCGGCTGTGGTGGCAGTGACGATAACAAAGGCGACACCTCCAGCTATCTCGACTATCTGTTGACCGGTTCCAACGCAGTGCGCCCCAGTGCCCTGGCGGCCCGCGCCAGCGATGGCACCCTGAAATTCTCCACCGAAACGGCGGATCTCTCCAACCCGGTGTCGGCCATGTCGACCCTGGATGGCTGGTCCACGACCCAGGCCATCCAGATCGTGCCCGTCACCTCGTCCGGCATCACTGTCCAGGCACCGGCTGCCGCCGAGTTTGCCGCCTCGGTGGCCCCGCTCTACCTGCTGGAGCTGAGCTTTGACAGCACAGCCCTGCGCCCGAGCGGCGTGAAGAAGGTGCTGACCTACGGGGTGGACTTCGTGGTGGCCGCCTCGGCTGGCAAGCTGAACCTGGTACCGCTCAAGCCGCTGAACCCCTCCTCCTACTACATGATCGTGGCCACAGACTCCCTCAAGGACAGCAACGGCAACGCGGTCAAGGCCGGCAGCGACTACGGCAACTACAAGAACAACGTCGGCAGCAATGCCCAGGAGCAGACCATCAACGGTCTGATCGCCCTGCAGGAGGGCCTGTTCAAGGCCGCCACCGGCGTCTCCACCGATCACGTCATCTTCTCCGACTGGTTCGGTACCCAGTCCGGTGCCGATGTGCTGGTGGCGGTGAAAGGGGCTGCGGCATCTGTGCTGAAGAGCCCGACCCTGGACGCGGCCGCCCTGTGGAAGCAGGATGCCAAGGGCAACACCAGCCTGCCCGGCACCTACACCCTGGCCGTGACCGGCAGCAACCCCTTCCTGACCCAGCTGGACGCCGAACAGTTCCTGCCGCAGGAGCAGAAAGATGCGCTGGCCACCGCCTTCGGCCCTGGCGCCCCGCTCAACGGGCTGGCCCAGCTGACCACTGTCTATACCGGTACCGTCAAGCTGCCCTACTTCCTCTCCTCGCCGGCCACCGCCGGTTCCTGGGACAAGGCCAAGACCCAGTCCTGGCACGGTGCCATCCCCAGCCTGTACGCCATCGCCAATGCCCTGAAAGCGTCCGACAGCGAAGTGATCGCCGGGCTGGTGGGCGCGGGCGTGGATCCGGCCCTGCTGGCGACGCTGATTGCCGATCCGACCCGCCAGAGCGAGCTGCTGGCCGAGGCGAGCAAGCTGATCGGGGTGACTCTCACCTCCGGCGGCAAGCCGCTGGATGCCGAGCAGAACATCGGCCGCTTCAACCCGCTGCCCATGCTGGAAGAGGTGCAGTCGGTGCCGATGCGCGTCTTCGCCAAGGATGCCCTCAACACCATCACCGACGTGATCATCTATCAGCACGGCGTCACCTCGGTGAAAGAGAACGCCTATGCGCTGGCGCTGGGCCAGATCTATGCCGGCATGCAGGCAGGCAAGAAGGTGGCGCTGGTGGTGATCGATCACCCGCTGCACGGTGAGCGCGGCTTCGCCCTGAGTGGCAGCATGGATACAGTCACCACCTCCGACAACCCGACCCCCTACCTGAACCTGAGCTACCTGACCGTGGCCCGCGACAACCTGAAACAGAGCGTGGCGGATCTGCTGGGCCTGCGTCTGGCGGTCGGTCTGGCCAATGGCAAGGGCGTCATCGGCAGCGCCGGCAGCCTCAAGGTGCACTTCCTGGGCCACTCCCTGGGCGCCATCTCCGGCACCAACCTGCTGGCGGTCGCCAACCAGTCCATCGGCAATGCCCAGGCGGATGCCCTGTTCAAGTTCGATACCGGTGGCCTGGCCATGCCGGGTGGCGGCATAGCGCCGCTGTTGCTGAACTCGCCGACCTTCGGTCCGACCATCAAGATGGGCGTGCTGACCAGCGGCAGTGCCGAGCTGAAAGCGGGCTTTACCGCCTACGCCCCCAGCTGCAAGACCGAGGTGCCGACCTGCTTCGTCAACGAGTTCCTGCCGAGCCTGAGCGCCACCCAGCAGGCCGCTGCGGCCAGCACGCTGCAGAGCTACAGCTTCGCGGCCCAGTCGGTACTGGATTCGGCTGACCCGATCAACCTCGGCAGCGGCATCAAGAGCGACTTCCCGCTGTTCGCCACCGAGATCGTTGGCGATGGCGCGCTGAGCCTGTCGGATCAGGTGATCCCGAACAGCATCGCCTCCACCCCGCTGGGCGGCACCGAGCCGCTGTTCAAGGTGCTGGCGCTGCAACCGCTGACCGCCACCGGTGCGGCCAGCCACAACGCAGCCCGCTTCGTGGCTGGTGGCCACAGCTCGCTGCTGGCACCGGACGAGAACTTCGATCCGAGCGGCGACGTGACCACCGAAATGCAGTCAGAGTTCGCCAGCTTCTTCATGAGCGGCGGCACTGCGGTCAAGGTGACCGATCCCACCCTGCTCAAGCAGTAAGCCAGTCGGCCAATAAAAACGCCGCCCCTCGGGGCGGCGTTTTTTTTCGTGTATAGCACTTGTCGCCGGTTCAGACTGGCCAGGTTGGTGGCCGCTATGGCTGGCAAGCTGATTGCTCACCTCGATGACCACTCCCACTCAGGCAGGCTGGTGGTGTCTGTCCAGCCAGCCCTGCAGCAGGCCGACCAGCAGGCCCGCCAGGTGGGCCATGTTGGCGGTACGGGTGCCGAGCAGATCGAAGAAACCGAGTGCCAGCCAGAACAGCATGAAGCCCATCAGTGCTGGCGGCAGGGTGAGGCCGTAGGCCGGCTGCAACTTGCTGCGCAGCCAGCAGTAGCCGAGCAGGGCATAGACCACCCCGGAGAGGCCGCCAAACAGCGGGCCGCTGGCGAAAAACTCGGCCAGGTTGGGCAGGGCGGCGCCTACCAGCAGCAGGATCAGCAGCTTGCCGCTGCCGAGTCGCTGTTCAATCTGGCCCCCCAGATACCACCACCACAGCAGATTGAACACCAGGTGCAACACCGAGAAGTGGATGAAGGCCGGGGTGAAGTAGCGCCACGCCTGCCAGTCGGTGAACTGGGCCAGGGTCGGGTGAAAGGCCAGCTCGTCGAAGATCGGCAGGCCGATGGCGTCGAGTCCGTAGATGGCCAGACAGGCGATGATCACCACCAGGGTCAGCGGCCCCGCCTGATGCAGGAAGTCGGTGACCGGGTCGCTCATCCCCTTGCTGTAGTCGATGCGGGCATCGGCCCGGCCGGACTGCCAGGAGGCCTCCATGTAGCGGGGATGGCTCGGCTCGGCCAGGAAGCGCTTCACCTCCTGCTGGGCCTGGGCGAGGCGCTGCTCGTCCGCCAGCCAGATGGTGACCCCCAACTCCGACTGGGTCAGCTCGCACGAGATGCCGAGGGTGGAGAGGTAGTCCACCAGCGCCTGGGCCATGCGGGCGTTGTCGAGCACCAGCAGCTGGATCATGCGTCGCCCGCCTGGATCGGGAACTCCCTGCGCCACGCCTCGAAGCCGCCGTCCAGGCTGTAGACCTCATCGTACCCCTGTTGCAGCAGGTACTGGGCGGCGCCCTGGCTGCTGTTGCCGTGGTAGCACATCACGATCACCGGGGTGTCGAAGTCCACCTCGTTCATGAAACGCACCAGAGTGCCGTTGGTGAGGTGAAAGGCACCGACCGCGTGGGCCGTCTCGAACGACTGGGGGTCGCGAATATCCACCAGGCGGGCTTCACCGGCGCTGAGCTTCTGGTGGGCATCATGGGCACTGATATGGGCAAACTGGTCCATTAACATGTCCTGCGAATAGGTGATTGAGGGCCAGTTTACCGCAAGCGGAGGCCGGCGCTAAGCCCGCAATGTGTCCGGTTATTGCCGGGGCCGATCGCAATTTCCTTCAATACCCGGGGCGGGGCGCCGGCTAGGCTGGGGGCTCCTTTTGCTGCTACGAGCGTTATTCATGGAGACGAGTCTGCTGTTATCCATGGCCGGGTTTGCCCTGGCCATGTCCATCACCCCGGGGCCGGTCAATCTGGTCGCCCTCGGCAGCGGCGCCAGGCACGGCTTTGCGGCCAGCCTGCGCCACGTGGTCGGGGCTACCCTGGGGTTTATCCTGTTGTTGTTGCTGATGGGATTGGGGTTGGGCGCCACCCTGCTGCAATGGCCGGCGGCGGCGGAGCTGCTGCGCTGGGGTGGGGTAATCTTCCTCGGCTGGATGGCCTGGCAGCTGCTGGTGGACAGCGGCCGGGTGGAAGGGGTCGACGGGGTGGCACCCTCCTTCTGGTACGGGGCGCTGATGCAGTGGCTCAACCCCAAGGCCTGGCTCGCCGCCAGCATGGGGATGGGGGCCTATGGCAGTGCGGGCGGGGTGGGGCAGGTGGCCCTGTTCAGCGGCCTCTACCTGGTCATCTGTCTGTGCTCCATCGCCTGCTGGGCCTATGCCGGCAGCCGATTGCAGGGGTTGCTGCTGGTACCGCAGCGGCTGCGCTGGTTCAACAGGGCGATGGCGCTGTTGTTGCTGCTCTGCGCCGCCTATCTGGTGCGCTAGCCCGGCCGGGTCAGCTGGTTGCGGTAGTGGCCCGGGGTGGCGGCCACCCGCCGCTTGAACTGGCGCTGGAAGTGGGCCTGATCGGCAAAACCGCTGGCCAGTGCCACCTCCGCCAGCGGCTCCCCCCGCCTGAGCAGGGTGCGGGCGTGGCGGATGCGCTGATCGAGCAGGTAGGCGTGGGGCGTCATGCCGTAATGGCGGCTGAAGCTGCGCACGAAGTGGGAGGGGGTGAGCCCGGCCACCGCGCTCAATTGCGCGAGGGTGAGGGCGCTGCTGCAGTCGTCCTGCATCAGCTCGGCGGCCCGCTGCAGGTGCTGCGGCGGCCGATCGTCCCAGCTGGCCTGAGTTAGTCTGGCCAGCAGCTGACGGCTGAACTGGTGGCAGGCCACCTCGCGCGCCAGCGGCTCCGGCTCCTGCCACAGCTGCCGATGGAGCCGGCACAACCCCTGATAGAGCAGAGGATCCCGGCTGGCGGTCATGTCGAAGGGGCGAAATTCACGGCCCAGCCCGGCCTCCTCCTGCTGGCGCTGCAGCCAGCCGGTATCGAGGTAGAACATCAGATAGGACCAGGGTTCATCGGCTACCGGGTTGCAGGCGTGCACCTCTTCCGGGTTCATCAGTACCAGGTGGCCGCGGCCGACCTCCTGCCGGCTGCGCTGGTTGAGATAGTGGCTGTGGCCGCCGGTGATGGCGCCGATGGAGAAGTGGGGATGGCTGTGCTTGTCGTAGCAGACGCGGCGGCCATCCTGCACCGCTCGCGCCTCGATGAAGGGCAGGGCCGGATCGTGCCAGAAGCTGTGGTGATTCGGCGCCGTGTCGGCCCTGCTCATGGGTCAGCCGCCGAGATAGGCCTGGCGGACGGCCGGGTTGGCCAAGAGAGCGGCCCCCGTGTCCTGCAGCACCACATGGCCGTTCTCCAGCACATAGCCGCGATCGGCCAGCTTGAGCGCCTGGTTGGCGTTCTGCTCCACCAGGAAGATGGTCATGCCGTCGCGGCGCAGCTGCTCTATGGTGTCGAAGATCTGCTGGATGACGATGGGGGCCAGCCCCAGCGAGGGTTCATCCAGCAGCAGCAGGCGCGGCTTGCTCATCAGGGCGCGGCCGATGGCCAGCATCTGCTGCTCGCCGCCGGACATGGTGCCGGCCCGCTGCTCCAGTCGCTCGTGCAGCCGCGGGAACAGGGTGAAAATCTGATCCAGCAGGCCGCGCTGCTCGGCCTTGTCGACGAAGAAGGCCCCCATCAGCAGGTTCTCCTCCACCGTCAGGCGGGCGAAGATGCGGCGCCCCTCCGGCACCACGGCGATGTCCTTGCGCATGATGCGGGCGGTGGAGAGCGAGTCTATCTGCTCCCCCTCGAACCAGATGGAGCCGCTGCTCGGCTTGGGCTCGCCACACAGGGTCATCAGCAGGGTGGTCTTGCCGGCGCCGTTGGCGCCGATCAGGGTGACGATTTCCCCCTCTTTCACCTCGACGCTGACGTCGTGCAGCGCCTGAATTTTGCCGTAGTGGGTCGATACGTTGCGAAGTTCTAACATCTTTTTGTCCTTACGACTCGCCCAGATAGGCCTTGATCACTGCCGGATTGCTGCGGATTTCATCCGGCTTGCCGTGGGCCAGCGGGGTACCCTGGTTGACCACGAAGATGCGGTTGGAGATCTCCATCACCAGCTTCATGTCGTGCTCGATCAGCAGCACCGAGACCCCGAACTCGTCCCGCAGGTTGGAGATAAGCTCGTTCAGCTCGTCGGTCTCGTGGGGGTTGAGGCCGGCGGCCGGCTCGTCCAGCATCAGCAGCTCGGGTCGGGTCGCCATGCAGCGGGCTATCTCGAGCCGGCGCTGCTGACCATAGGCCAGGTTGCCGGCGGCGCGGTTGGCGAGATCCTTGAGCCCCACCTTCTCCAGCCAGAAGGCGGACTGCTCCAGCCCCTCCCGCTCGGCGCGGCGAAAGGCCGGGGTCTTGAACAGCCCGGCCAGAAAACCGGTGTTGAGGTGTCTGTGCTGGGCCACCAGCAGGTTTTCCACCGCCGTCATGTCCTTGAACAGCCGCACGTGCTGAAAGGTGCGCACGATTCCCTTGCGGGCGATGAGGTGGCCGGGCAGCCCCTGGATCTCCTCGCCCTTGTAGCGAATGATGCCGCCGCTCGGGCGGTAGAAGCCGGTAAGGCAGTTGAAGATGGTGGTTTTGCCGGCCCCGTTGGGACCTATGATGGAGATCACCTCCCCCTTTTCCACGTCCAGCTTGACCCCGTTGACCGCCAGCAGGCCGCCGAAACGCATCGACAGATCAGAGACTTCCATTAACTTCTGATGAGTACTCATTTTTTCAGCTCCCAGTCCAGGGTGGAGCAAGTCACCGCCAGCAATCCGGCCAGATATCGCATCGACAGCTCAGAGACGTCCAACAACTTCTGATGCGTACTCATTTCTTCAACTCCAGATGCGGGCGGGTCATCGGCAGCAATCCTTGTGGCCGCCAGATCATCATGAACACCATCAAGAGGCCGAACATCAGCATGCGGTACTCGTTGAACTCGCGCGCCAGCTCCGGCAGCACCGTCATCACGATGGCGGCCAGCACCACCCCGATCTGGGAGCCCATGCCGCCCAGCACCACGATGGCCAGCACGATGGCCGACTCGATGAAGACGAAGGACTCCGGGCTGATGAAGCCCTGGCGCGAGGCGAAGAAGCTGCCGGCAAACCCCGCGAAGCAGGCGCCTATGGTGAAGGCGGTCAGCTTGATGATGGTGGGGTTGAGCCCCAGCGACTTGCAGGCGATCTCGTCTTCCCGCAGCGCCTCCCAGGCGCGGCCGAGCGGCATGCGCAGCAGGCGGTTGATGACGAACAGGGTCGCCACCACCAGCACCAGCGCCATCAGGTAGAGGAAGATCACCTTGTGGTTGGCGTTGTAGGCGATGCCGAAGAATTCGTGGAAGGTCTCGAAGCCGCCGTCCTTGACGGTGCGGTTGAACTCCAGCCCCCCCAGGGTCGGTTTGGGAATGCCGGAGATGCCGTTCGGGCCGCCGGTCAGGCTGGTCATGTTGTTGAGCAGGATGCGGATGATCTCGCCAAAGCCCAGGGTGACGATGGCCAGGTAATCCCCCCGCAGCCGCAGTACCGGGAAGCCGAGCAGGAAGCCGAAGGTGGCCGCCATCAGGCCGGCGATGGGCAGGCACTCCCAGAAGCTGAGGCCGAAGTAACTGTTGAGCAGGGCATAGCTGTAAGCGCCGACCGCGTAGAAGCCAACATAGCCGAGATCGAGCAGGCCGGCGAGGCCCACCACCACGTTCAGGCCCAGCCCCAGCATGATGTAAATCAGGGTGAGGGTGGCGAGATCGATGGCGCCGCGGGAGGCCATGAAGGGCCAGCTCACCGCAAACAGCAGCACCAGCACGGCGGTCAGGTTATAGAGCTTGGGCGCCTCTTCCGGGCTTGGCAGCACCAGCTTGGTGAAGCCGACCGAGAAGCCGCTGATGGAGGCCTGGAACAGCCGGCTTATCTGGCCGCGCAGCATCTGGAACCAGAACACCAGGGTGGCACCGCCCAATAGCCAGGCCAGCGACACGTCGAGCCGGCTCACTACCAGCAGGCGGGTGCCGTCGGTCTCCAGCTTGAAGCCGAGCAGCCAGAAGGAGAGCACCAGCAGTACCAGGCTGGCGATGCAGGCATGAATGAATTGGCGTTTCATCATACTTTCTCCACTTCCGGGCGGCCCAGGATGCCAGTGGGCATAAAGAGCAGTACGAAGATGAGCAGGGCGAACGCCATCACATCCTTGTACTCGGTGCTGAGGTAGCCGGCGGTGAGCGCCTCCACCACACCGAGCAGCAGGCCGCCCAGCACGGCGCCGGGAATGCTGCCGATACCGCCCAATACTGCGGCTGTGAATGCCTTCAGACCGGCCATAAAACCGAGGTAGGGGTTGATGACGCCGTAATACATGCCGAGCAGCACGCCGGCGACGGCGGCCAGGGTGGCCCCCAGCACGAAGGTGATGGAGATGACCACGTGGGTGTCTATCCCCAACAGGTTGGCCATCTTGATGTCTTCCGAACAGGCGCGGCAGGCGCGGCCCATGCGGGAGCGGCCGATGAACTGGGTCAGCGCCAGCATGGTGATGAAGGTCACCACGAAGATGATGAGCTGCATCCAGGAGAGGCTGGCCTGGAAGCCGTCGGCCTCACCCAGGGTCCAGCCGCCGGAGATCAGGGTGGGCATGGCGATGTCGCGCGAGCCCTGGGCCATCCGCATCATGTTCTGCAGGAAGATCGACATGCCGATGGCGGAGATGAGGGGGATCAGCCGGTTGCCGCCCCGCAGCGGGCGATAGGCGACCCGCTCTATGGTCCAGCCATAGCTGCCTGTGATGATGATGCTGACCAGGAAGGCGCCCCCCAGCAGCAGAAAGGTGCTGTCGATGCCCATCATCATGAGCCCCGCCATCACCATGAAAGCGACATAGGAGCCGATCATGTAGACCTCGCCGTGGGCGAAGTTGATCATGCCGATGATGCCATAGACCATGGTGTAGCCGATGGCGATCAACGCATAGGTGCTGCCTATGGTTAACCCGTTCAGCAACTGCTGAACCAGGTAAAGGAAGTGTTCGGACATACTGCGTTCCCTGTACTTGCCCGCAAAGAAAGGAGGGGTGACTCACGTCACCCCGACCGGCAGATTACTTGAGTTGGGTAGAGGTACCGTCGGCGTGCCACTGGAACACTCCGAATTCAAACCCTTTCAGGTCGCCGTTGGGAGCCCAGCTGAGGGGGCCCATCACGGTATCGACCGGCGCGGCCTTGATGGCAGCGGCAACGGCAGCCGGGTCATCCTCACCCGCCTTGGCGATACCGGCAGCCAGGGTTTGCACCGCGGCATAGGTGGTCCACACGAATGGACCGGAGGAGTCCTGGCCCTTGGCCTTGAACGCGGCAACCAGCGGGGCGTTGGCCGGCACTAGGTCGTACTTGTTCGGCAGGGTGACCAGCAGGCCTTCGGAAGCCGGGCCGCCGATGGCGGAGATGTCCTTGTTACCCACCCCTTCCGGACCCATGAACTTAGCCTTGAGGCCCTTCTCGCCGGCCTGACGCAGGATCAGACCCAGCTCAGGGTGATAGCCGCCGTAGTAGACGAAATCGACGTTCTCTTTCTGCAGCTTGGCGATCAGGGCGGAGAAGTCCTTGTCGCCGGCGGTGATGCCTTCAAACGCCACCACCTTGACGCCGGCCTTGTCCAGCGCCGCTTTCACGCTGGAGGCGATGCCTTCACCGTACTGTTTCTTGTCGTGGATGACGGCCACGCGCTGGGGTTTGACCTGTTCGATGATGTATTTGGCGGCAGTTGGGCCCTGATCGCTGTCCAGGCCGATGGTACGCAGCACCAGCTGGTAGCCACGCTCGGTGATCTTGGGGTTGGTGGAGGCCGGGGTGACCATCAGCACGCCTTCATCTTCATAGATATCGGAGGCGGGCAGGGTGTTGTCGGAGCAGAGGTGGCCGACCACGAACTTGACGCCGTCGTTGATCACCTTGTTGGCGACCGCCACGGCCTGTTTCGGGTCACAGGCATCGTCATAGATGACGGCTTCGATCTGCTTGCCCTTGATGCCGCCGGCCTTGTTGATCTGCTCGACCGCCATCTTGCCGCCGGTGAACTGCATGTCGCCGTACTGGGCGACCGGGCCAGTGACCGGACCGGCGATGCCGATCTTGATGGTATCCGCCGCGTGGACCAGTGAGACCGATCCGAACAGAGCCATAGAAACCGCTGCCCTGACTGCCATTTTGCTCAACTTATTCATCGATTCGTCCCTTAATCAGTGGATTGTTTCATTTTCCGTGTGCCATTCCGAACCGTGATCCCGCCAGTCCGGCAATAGGTATGGTTCTATCATTCCTCGCTGGGCAATAACAAGCTGTTAAAGATACTAACCAGAGAGGGGGTAATAGTGCTTTTTTGAAACAAATATCTAATTACAGTTATCTATTTAGAAGTTGATGCTGATGATGGCAATTAACATCTTCTCAACAAGGTGCACTTTCGATAAATGATAGATGAAAAAACTGACGATATTTTACTCTGACGCTGCTCCCATTTTGACCAAAATCCGTTTGCGCAAATAGAAATGACCGCCTAGATTAGCCAGCATTGACAATTCATTGGCAGCACTCGTTAAAACCAAGCCTTTATTCGGGAAATCTGCTAATGTTCCGCCTTTGATCTTCAGGAGACAGAGATGGCCACTATCAAGGATGTCGCCTCCCGCGCAGGCGTATCCATCTCCACCGTCTCACATGTACTCAATCACACCCGTCGGGTCAGCGAAGACGCAACCCAAAAAGTGCTTGAGGCGGTGGCAGAACTCAACTACGCGCCCAACTCGGTAGCGCGCAGCCTCAAGATAAACTCGACCAAGACCATCGGCATGCTGGTGACCACCAGTGCCAACCCCTTCTTTGCGGAAGTGGTGCAAGGGGTGGAGGCGTACTGCTTCGAGCAGGGCTACAGCCTGATCCTCTGCAACACCGAGAACCAGCCGCCCCGTCAGCAGCACTACCTGCGCATGCTGATGGAGAAGCGGGTCGACGGTCTGCTGGTGCTGGGAACCGACATCGATACCCCGCTGCGCGACATGCTGCGCATCCACAAGAACGTGCCGCAAGTGGTGCTGGACTGGGGTACCGAGTGCGACTTTGCCAACGTCATCAATGACAACGCCCGCATCGGGGCGCGCCTGGCCGTGCGTCATTTGCTGGAGCAGGGTCACCGCGACATCGTCTGCATCACCGGGCAGCTGGCCAAGCCAACCACCCAGCAGCGGCTGGACGGGGTGCGCGATGCCCTTGCCGAACAGGGGCTGACCCTGAAAGACGAGCAGATCTTCGAAGGGGATTACGAGAGCCAGAGCGGTTTCGATGCCATGCAGCGGATCCTGGCCCTCACCCCGCGGCCGACCGCGGTGTTTGCCTTCGACGATCCCATGGCGATCGGCGCCATCTGCGCCGCCTGGGAAGCCGGAGTCAAGGTGCCGGACGACATCTCCATGATCGGTTATGACGACGTGGAGATGGCGCGCTTCTCCAGCCCGCCGCTCACCACCATCCGCCACCCCAAGGCCGAGCTCGGCCTGCTGGCGGTGCAGCAGCTGGTGAGCCGGATCCGCAACAAGGAGCTGGAAGTCGAGTCGATGACGGTGCAGCCCGAGCTCATCGTCCGCCGCTCGGTCAAGTCCCTGCGCTGATCGCGCCACGGCAGAGCCAGCAACAAGAAAACCCCCTCGCCAGCGAGGGGGTTTTTGTTTGGCCCGCGTTTATTGCAGGGGCGGCCAGTACTCCTGGTTGGCGGCGATCAGGTCGTCCAGGATGGCTTTGGCCACCGAGGCGCTCGGCACCGTCTTGGAGAGGGTGATCGCCTGCCACAGCTTCTGATAGGAGCGCTCGATCCACGCCTCCACCACCAGCTTCTCGACGGCCACCTGCTGACCCATCATGCCCTGCTGGAATAGCGGGATGTTGCCCACCTGCAGTGGCTCGGGGCCGCTGCTGCCCACCAGACAGGGGATCTCGACCATGGCCTCCGGGTCGAAGTTGGGGATGGCGCCCCGGTTCGGCACGATCAGCAGCATCCGCTCCTGGGTGTTGAAGGCGATGGCGGTGGCCAGATCCACTATGTAGGAGGCGTGCTCGTCGATCTCCAGCTCGCCGGCGTCGGCCTTGCCGGCCGCCACTATGGCGCGGCAGGCGCTGAACACCCGCGTCTCGCGGTGCTCCATCACCTCGTTGGCGCGGGTGTGCTCCGGATTGGAGTGGGCCACCACATAGTCCGGGTAGAGGTAGTACTTCAGATAGGTGTTGGGCAGGGTATCCGGATCAAGAGCCCACACGTCCCTGGCCTTGGCGAAGGTGTCGTTCCAGCTGGCCTCGGCGTGGCCGGCCTGCTTGGGCACATAGCCGTGTTTGGCCACGTGGGCCTTGATGGCCGGCATCAGGTCGTTGCCCGCCAGATCCTCGATGCGGGTCCACCAGCCGAAGTGGTTGAGGCCGTAGTAGCGTACCCGCATCTCCTTGCGTGACGGCAGGCCGGCGATCTGGGCCATCCGTCCCTCGATGCCGATGGGCATGTCGCAGATGTTGAGGATCCTGGCGTGGGGACGCAGGCGACGGGTCGCCTCGGCCACGATGGCGGCCGGGTTGGAGTAGTTCAGCATCCAGGCATCCGGCGAGTACTGCTCCATGTAGTCGACCAGCTCCAGCACGCCGCCGATGGAGCGCATGCCGTAGGCGATGCCGCCCGGGCCACAGGTCTCCTGGCCGACCACGCCATGGCGCAGCGGGATCTTCTCGTCCAGCTCGCGCATGGGGTACTTGCCGACCCGAATGTGGGCCATGACGAAGTCCACCCCGCTGAAGGCCGCCTTGGGGTCGGTGCCGTAGCTGAAGGCAATGTCCGGGGCTCTCTCTTTGAGCAGGACGCGGCAGGCTTCGGCGATCACCTCCTGGCGGGCCCCATCGTTGTCGTAGAACTTGATCTCGTGCAGCGGGAAGCGGTGCTGGTTCTCCAGCAGCATGAGAACGATGCCCGGGGTAAAGGTGCTGCCACCGCCGGCAATGACGACAGAGAATTTTTTCATGATCATGACTCCGTTACGAAAGAAGAGGAGGAGGGGTTGTTCATCAGGCTCTCCATGTTTTCCCTCAGCTGGGGTACATGCAGACCGACAATGATCTGGATGCTGTCACCGTGGCGGACCACGCCGTGGGCACCCAACTGTTTGAAAGCATCATCTGGTGCCACCAGGCCCGCATCGCGCAGCGATATGCGCAGCCGGGTGGCACAGTTGTTCAGGCTGTTGATATTTTCCGCGCCACCGAGCGCCACCAGAATATGGCCGGCAATATCATGGCCACGCTGTTTTTTGGCGGCCTGATAATCGGCCTTGGAATAAAGTCTTATTTCGCTTTCATCCCGCCCAGGGGTTTTCAAATTGAATTTCAGAATGAGCGTGCGGAATATCAGGAACCAGATCCCGGTAAAGGTCAGCCCGATGGCAATCTGGGTAAACATCATGCCGGCGTGATTGTGGAACATGGGGATCCAGTTCTGCGGCAGGAACTGGTCGAGCAGACCGCCGCCCATGTTACCGACGACCCCGAACAGGTACATCACGGTCGCCATGGTGGCAGCCAGCAGGGCATGGATGGCGAACAGCAGGGGCGAGATGAAAAGGAAGGTGAACTCGAGCGGCTCGGTGATCCCCACCAGCATGGCGGTCAGGGTCGCCGGGATCAGCAAGCCGGCTACCTTGGTCTTGTTCTCTTTGGCGGCGGTGGCGTAGATGGCGAGTGCAATCCCCATGGCCCCGAAGATCTTGGAGTTGCCATGCAGGGCGAAGCCACCCTGGGGGAACAGCTCGATCAGCGGCCGGGTGCTCTGGCTGAACTCCAGCATGTGCTGGGCCCAGTAGAGCTGGATGCCGCCTTCCACCGCGGCCGGGCCGAAGATGAAGGGGCCGTAGATGAAGTGGTGCAGGCCGGTTGGGATCAGGATCCGCTCAAGGAAGGTGTAAACCCAGACGCCGAGCGGGCCGGAGACCAGCATGAACTCCTGCAGGGAGGCGATGCCCATCTGCACCTTGGGCCAGCCCAGCAGGGTCAGCCAGGCGCAGGGGATCATCACGAAGAAGGCGACTATGGTGACGAACGAGCTGCCCTGGAAGATGCCGAGAAAGACCGGCAGCTGCCGGTCGAACAGCCGATTGTGCAGGGCGGTGACGATGCCGGAGATGGCGATGGCACCTATGATGCTGGTGTCCAGGGTCTTGATGCCGGCCACCATGGCCAGCCCACTCTCGCCACCCACCGCCTGGTTGAAGTCGACCCCGAAATAGTCGCCCCAGGTCATCCCCATGGCATTGATGAAGTAGTTCCAGGTCATGAAGCTGACCAGCACGGAGAGGCAGGCGCGGGCCTGAGCCTTGTTTGCCAGACCGATCGGCAGGCCGATGGCAAATATCAGCGGCATATTTCGAAATACCGTCCAGCCACCCTCTTCAATAATATGAACTATTTGAAAAAACAGTCCCTGAGGATTGGCTAGCGTTTCTCCCACGAACATGGGATTTTTCAGCATGATTGCAATGCCTACCACCATACCTGCGAATGGAAACAGTAATACAGGCGTAAACATTGCTCCGCCAAAACGTTGAATTTGACTGAGCATATAGCGTCCCTTTTTATTAGAGAATTGTCTGACTGCTGTTGTCGTGTTGCTGAATTGAACCTAACAACAAGCGATAACCCCCTCATGAAATATGTGGTGGTTATGTGATCCGGCGCATGCACTTATTTAGACAAAGAGATCTAAGTTTTGCGATATTGTTGTACGTCTTGTTTTTGTGACGTTTTTATCGGGTTATTTAAATTTAAAGTTGTTTATTTTCCGCTGGTTGAAATAAAGGTGAGCGATTGGGTCGCCACTCAGGCGGAGTGAGGAGAGGTCTAGCAGTGATCTACAAATCGGTGGCGGATCGGTTGCGTATCCGGGTCAACGGGGCGGATTGCCGGGTGGGGGATGTGCTGCCGAGCGAGAAAACTCTGGCGAGTCAGTTCGGGGTATCGCGGATGACGGTGCGCAAGGCGGTGGACATGCTGATCGAGTGGGGGCTGGTGGAGCGGCGCCACGGCAGCGGCACCTACGTGACCAAGAAGGATGTGCAGCACGAGACCAAGGGGTTGAGCGGTTTCACCGAGCTGATGCGTGAACAGGGCCGCAGCCTGACCAGCGAGGTGCTGGAGTTTCGCACCATGCCGGCCCCGCCCGCCATCGCCAGCCAGCTCAGGATCAAGGTGAACGAGCCGGTCTACTTCTCCAACCGGGTGCGTTCGGTGGACGGCCGGGCCCTGCTGGTGGAGGAGAGCTACATGCCGGTGCGGTTGTTTCGCACCCTCTCGGTGGCCCATCTGGAGGGATCCAAGTTCGCCTACATCGAGAACGAGTGCCAGCTCCCCATCGCGGGCAACTACGAGAGCTTCAGCGCCGTGCTGGCCGACCGGCGCATGGCGGAGCTGCTGCACATCGAGCAGGGGGCGCCCATCCTGCGGCTCACCTCGCTCTCATACGGTGAGAACGGCGAGTTTCTCAACTACTCCATCATGTTCCGCAATGCCAACGACTATCACGTCGACTACCACCTGCGCCGCGCCCGCGGCTAGCCTGCCCCCACCTTGTTGCGTATGCCAACCCCCTCGCCAGCGAGGGGTTTTGTTTGATGGGTCTGGGGTTGGCACATCAGTTCGAGTCCGACCAGCCGCTGTTCAACAGCCGCAAGGCATAAGGTTCAACCATGGGGGCATTGGGCGCAAATGTCCCCCTCTGCCCATGCAGATCAAAATAATCAATTCAGATGTCCGTTATCCTTGCCGCCAGTGGTGGATGAGGCAGTGAGGGAAACATGAGCGTGATCGAAGCCGTGACCATGGCCGCCGGCCTGGCCTATCTGGTGCTGCTGGCGTGGCAGGCGCGATCGGGCTGGCAGTGGCGTCTTGCCCTCGGCCTGCTGCTCATGCTCTGGTTGCTGGCGGCGGACAGCCTGCTCTGGCTCGGCGTCGGGCTGGTGGCCGGTGCGCTTGCCTTCTGGCACCAGCGGCGGCCGCTGCCCGCCCTCGAGGCGCTCGACAGCCAGTGGCTGCGGGCACGCACACGCCAGCTGCTGTTGCTCTGCTGGGGGCTGGTGACACTGCAGTACGGCTTGCATGTCTGGCAGCTGGGGCAGGGGATGAGCCCCTGGCTGGTGCGCCCTGACGTGGTGGACGGCTTCCTGCCCATCGCCGGCGGGCTCGGGCTGCGGGCCTGGCTCGGGCAGGGGCTGGTGGATCCCCACCATCCGGCGGCCACCATCACTGTGCTGGTGCTCTCGCTGTCGGCCCTGCTGCTGGGGCGGGCGTTCTGCGCCTGGTTCTGCCCGCTCGGGCTGGTGGGTGAGTGGCTGCACGCCCTGCGCAGCCGATGGCTGGCGGGGGAGTGGACGCCGCCGCGCTGGCTCGATGTCGTGTTGCGCGGCCAGAAGTTTTTGGTGCTCGCTTTTCTGCTGTTTATCGTGCTGATGGCGGTGCCAAACGACGCCCTGCCAGGCTACTTCACCAGCCCCTACCATCAGGCGGCGGACATGAAGATGGGGGCCTTCTTCTTCAACCTGACCCTGATCTCGGGTCTGTGCCTTGGCTGGGTGCTGCTGCTCACCGCCACCTTCCGGCAAGGGTTCTGCCGCTACCTCTGCCCCTATGGCGCATGGCTCGCCCTGCTGGGGTTGCTGACACCGCTGCGCATCCGCCGCGACCCGGCTCGCTGCCTGCGCAGCGCGGGCCACGATTGCGACAAGTGCAGCCAGGCCTGCCCGTCGCGCATCCAGGTGCACCAGCTGATCGCGGTGCGCAGCCTCGAGTGCACCAGCTGCCTGAGCTGCGTGGCCGCCTGCCCGAAGCGGACCGATGCGCTGCATTTGGGCACGAAAGGGCGCAGGCTCAGCCCTCCACGTTTGCTGGGGCTGCTCTGCCTGTTGCTGCTGGTGTTGCCACTGCTTTGTTATGGCCTGCTGGGGATCTGGGTCAGCCAGACGCCGCTCGAGGTGCGGACCCAGCTGCTGCAACTGCTGCCGCAGTTGACCCATTGAATACCGACACGCCGGTCAAAGGCGGTCTGCCCAGGGGGGCCGGGCTGCCTGAAAATGCACCCAAATTTGATACCTGAGGGGGAGCAGGGTAAAGTCCCTTCCCCGACATGGCGGCTCTGCAGCCGTGCCGGACCGGCAGTCAGCCCTGAGCGCACCTCGCTTCCCCTTCGAAGCAGCCAGCGCCGGGCGCCGGCACCTAGATGAGCGCGATCTACCATGACAACCGGCGTAGCAAATGCAACGGTCCGCGGTCGCGATCAGATCCACAATCGTCTTTGGAGAAGTAAATGGGACAGAAACCATCGTTGGTAGGCGGGGCATGCATCATTGCCGGCGTCTGTGTCGGGGCTGGCATGCTGGGTTTGCCGAGTGCGGGGGCGGGTGCCTGGACCCTCTGGTCGGTACTGGCCATCACCCTGACCATGATAGTGATGACAGTCTCCGGCTGGATGCTGCTGGAGTCCTATCAGGGCTATCCGCTGCGCGTGTCGTTCGATACCGTCACCCGTGAGCTGCTGGGGGAGAAGGTCAACGCCTTCAACAACCTCACCGTCTATTTCGTCGGCGGCATCCTGCTCTACGCCTACATCACCTCGGCCGGCCTCATCATAGACGGCATGACCGGCATCGGCAGCCAGTGGGCTTCCATCCTGTTTACCCTGGGCTTCTCCGGCCTGGTGTGGCACTCCACCCGGGCGGTGGATCGCATCTCAGTAGTGCTGGTCATCGCCATGGGACTCAGCTTCGTGTTCGGCATCTCCGGGCTCTCCATCAACATCAAGCCGACCCTGCTGTTCGACACCCTGAGCCAGCACGCCAGTTATGCTCCCTATGCGCTGGCCATGTTGCCGGTGGCGCTCACCTCGTTCGGCTATCACCACTCAGTCTCTTCCATGCGCGCCTACTACGGTGAAGAGCGCCGCGCCCGCTACGCCATCCTCGGCGGCACTGCCATCGCGCTGCTGTTCTACCTCATCTGGCTGGTGAGCGTGTTCGGCAACCTGCCGCGCAGCGAGTTCGGGCCCGTGGTGGCGCAGGGCGGCAACGTCGACGTGCTGCTCAAGGCGCTGGCCTCGGTGATCGAATCCGAGGCGGTCGCCAGCGCCCTCAACGCCTTCTCCATGGCCGCCATCCTCTCCTCCTTCATCGGAGTGGGGCTGGGGGTGTTCGACTATCTGGCGGATCTGTTCAAGTTCGACAACAGCCGCCAGGGCCGCGCCAAGTCGTGGGCCGCCACCTTCCTGCCGCCGCTGCTGCTCTCCCTGCTGTTCCCGTTCGGCTTCCTGATGGCCATCGGCTACGCGGGCGCCGTGGCCACCCTGTGGACCTGCATCATCCCGGCCCTGCTGGCCTGGAAGGTGCGCGCCGGCAAGCAGGAGGGCAAGGACGAGGGTTTCCGCGCACCGGGTGGCATGCCGATGATCGTCGGCGTCTTCCTGTTCGGGGTGCTGACCGCCGCCTTCCACCTGCTCAACATGGCGGGCCTGCTGCCGGTCTATACCGGCTGAAGGGGCTGAATTCCCCCCGGTCTGCCGCGGCAGGCTGCGACAAAAAACGGCGCCTGATGGCGCCGTTTTGCATGCCAGATTGTGACTCAGACAGACAGGTTGGGGTTGGGCGGGCTGGCCGGCTGGCTGGTGTGCACTATAGTTTGGTTCTTTTTGGAGCCAAAAATAGGAGCTGGCTATGGCATGGACTATCGATGATTCGCAACCTCGCATCCTCTACAACAAGGACAAGCACGTAGCCGTGACGGCGTCGGCCATGAGCAAGTACCACGAGTGGCGACGGGAGATAGTGCGAGGCACGGACCCCAAGAACGCCGCCGACAAGGTGGGCGACATGCATTACGAACAGCTGGGCGGCAAGCACAAGGGGATCTACACGATCCGCCTCAGTCAGGAGCACAGGGTCGCCTTTACCATCAACAGCACCCTGCAGCAGGTCAGCGTAATCAGCATTGGTGGCCATTTTCCGCCGGGCTGATGCAGCAGACTGAGACGAAATGGCGCCTTGCGGCGCCGTTTTTTTATGGGGGCCGGCAACCGACCGCATGGTTAGCGGTAGCGGGCGGCGGTGATGAACTGGCCGAAGGTCTCGCACCAGATGATCACGCTGTCATAGTCGGCCGGGTTCACATCGGCAGGCAGGGGGACGATAAAGTTGTCGAAAGTCTTCACCGGCCCGATCTTCACCATCTTCTCCTTCTGGCGGGCAAAGTCGGCCTCGGTCTCGACGAAGGTGGGCGACAGGTAGAGCTGGTAGTCGGGGCCAGGCGCCAGCCTGCCCATCAGGCTGATGGCATCGGGCCCTATGCTGACCTGCCCCTCGCCCCAGTGCAGCCGGTCGCTGTCTTGCAGATCCCGGCGAAAGGTGCCGTGAAAGCTGGCCTGAGCCTGCCGGGCGGCAACCTGCTCGTTGGCGGGGGCGGGCGGGGCGATCAGGATCGGCAGGGCATAGATGCCGGCCGCAAAGCCGGCGGCGCCCACCAGCAGATGGCTGGCCAGCAGCAGGGTCAGGGTCTTGCGTTGCATAGTGTCTCGGTCGTTGATTAATTGATGGCTCCACCCTACCAGCAGGCCGCCGTCATGCCCAGCCCGGGAGGAGGGCATGACGGTGGTTGCTCGGGCATCGCGTTGGCGGGGCTTACTGGATGCTGACCGAGAGGGTGTGGGGGACCTGCTCGCCACGGCGGGCGGAGGCGCGCATCTGATAGACCTGGATCAGGTACTTGCCGGAGGCGGGCAGGGCGCCTTGCCACTGGCCATCGCCATCGTTGCGGCCCAGAGCTTCGGCCTGACCGGGCTGGGCACCGGGGGCGAAGACGTTGAAGTTGGCGTTGCTGCTGCCGCCAATCTTGACCGTCATGGTCTGGCCCGCCTTGGCCACCAGGGTGTAATGGATGGTGTCGTAGCCCGCGAAGCTGCCCTTGAGCTGGGCGCTGTGGGCCCCCTTGGCAAACTGCACCGGGACCGTGGTGATCTTGTCGGCGGCCTGCGCACCGGCGGCGGCCATGGTGACGGCCAGCAGGGCGGCCTGAATTGCTCGTTTCATCGTTGCACCTCGTGAAGGGGCCCTGTCACCCTGGCAGAGCCGCCCTGACAAGATATGACTAAATCGGCGGACTGGCTATCCGGGTGGTGGTCGGGTCAGATGTGTCGATGGGGCAGATGTGGCGCGAACGGGGGAGATACCTGGCGACCCTATCCTCGCATGTTGCAGCGCAAGGCAAGCGACGGTCGTGCGGGTTGTTTAAGCCGGGCGCAGCTGACTGGCCCGGCTTGGTGTTCACTCCCTTTATCGCACGAATCAGTGCGCGGACAGGATTAGGGGTTGAAGCTGCGGGTGATCTTCAGCTGATGAATCCCGCCGGAGCACTGGGCATCATTGCCCCAGGCGCTGACCGGCAGGCCGCGTTCCAGCGCCAGCAAGGCCATCTCGAACATGCCCCTGCCGGGGTAATCATTCAGGTTCTTGAAGACATGGAAGCTCGTGCTGCCCTGCTCATAATTCTTTTCCCATGAAATTACCACCGCATTGCCTGCGTCGGGGCCGCCACTGGCCGACTTGATATAACCGGCATGAACATCGGTCAAGATGACCTGGTCAAGACACTGCACGTCGACCCGGTAAGTGGCCAAGGCACTGGTAGAGCACATCAGGGCGGACAAGGCGGCCAACATAACGAACTTCTTTTTTATGATCATTCTACACATCTCCATCTGTGTGTTTCAGGTGAATGGCGGAAATTAAAATGGAGAGATGGAAAAGGCCATGGCTATTTAATTCAGATAAATCTGATATTGATGCCATATATCTTTTTTCAATTTTATTGTTTGGGTTGCTTATTTTGATCGGGTGATAACTTATTGATTTTCAATGGTTTGTTTTTGAATGTGGGTGTCACTATTTTTCATTGTCACGATGGTATTAAAGATGGTTGGATATATAAAACAATCCGTTTTTAATGCTTTGTTATTTATATTTAGCCATGTTTTGGCAGAAATCACGGCTTGATTGATGAGGTACAATAACGAGAAATGGGGCGCACAAAATATTTTTGTGGCTATTGCTATCCATCGGCAGCAGCCAGCCTGCATATGCATTTTGATGATCGGTAGAGAGGCTGGCTTATATGCGCGCGTATTCGATAACGGCTATCGCTCAAGGGAGTCCGCTGACGGGCATATCCCGTGCAGCCTTGAACAAGACGCTGTGGGCGCGATGACAATCCGGTACCCTATGGCTCGGATTCTTCTTTCATCACGGGAATGGAACATGCTGATCATCTTCAGTGGTTTGCCGGGCAGCGGGAAAAGCACCATAGCACGGGCCCTGGCCCGGCGGTTGAGGGCCGTCTACCTGCGCATCGATACCATAGAGCAGGCCATTCGTGCCGCTGAGCAGGCGGATAACGAGATGGGACCCGCCGGTTATTTCGTTGCCTATGGGTTGGCCAGAGAAAACCTGACACTTGGCTCGACCGTCATCACGGATTCCGTTAACCCCATCCAGCTCACTCGGGATGCTTACCACGACATCGCCCGCTCGGTCGGGGTGCCCTGTCTCGATGTAGAGGTCGTCTGCTCCAATCCGAAGCTGTACCGCGAGCGGGTCGAAAACCGGACGGTGGATATCGAGGGGCTGGCATTGCCGGATTGGCAGGCGGTGATCGATCGCGACTATCAACTCTGGGAGAGTGAGCGTCTGGTGCTGGATAGCGCCACCCTGTCGGTCGCCCAGAGCGTGGAAACGATTGTCGCCGCGTTGGCACAGGAATCGTAGGTTCGATTAGCGCAACGTCATCGAACGAACGAGAGGCTTTGATTGCGGTTGTTGCCGTGAGTCGGGGTTGGCCAGCCGGAGGGGGAAATTCGGCTGGCCGTTATGGCGATTAGAATGGAAGGCCTCCATTGATGGGAATCAAGAACCCCATGCTGTAGTCTTTTGACGCACTACCATAGTATCCACTAGCCACCACAAATACTTGCCCTGTAGAACCATCGAGAGGTTGACTATCAATCACACCATAACCCGGTGTTATTTTTTGTGCATCGCGAAGGCAGAAATGAGCAGTTTTTCTTGGTTCTAGAACAAATGGAGTATTGAGGCTCGGGATAATATTCCAAGGAACAAAAGTACCATTAAAATTCTCACCATTTTTACCATATATCTTGACTGATACTTGAGCGGGCTCTCCAGAAACATTTGATATCTTGATACATGTCTGACCTACTTGCTCCAAGGTGTAAAAATCTGGAATTATTGCTGTCCCTGCGAATGACAAACTAGGTACGAGTAGTAGTGCGCTGGCTAAATATTTCATGTTAATCTCCTATGCATAATAAAACATTTGATATGGTACGTTAATTAATGTTTGTAGTAAGTATCCATATGAGGGATGTTTTATTATCTCGTAAAGAGATATATGAGAAATATATTGGTAGCAAAGGATGTGGATCCCGGAATCTATCCACTTTGCTGGCAAAGGCGTCATGGGTCAGATTAGCGAGTTATCAGTCGGATGACTGATATGCTGTTTTTCCACCTATTCCTGCCAATCAGCTGGTGGCCAGAAAATTGGAAAATTCGGTTGGCCGTTATGAGGGGGGAATCCATTTACGCGAAAGTCCGATTACTCCTGACGGCTAATCGAACCTACAGACTAATTGAATATACGGGTTTCGTGAGATCTCACTCAATTTATAAGTGAGATCTTCTATATAATTAAACAGCTTGTAATTAATTAGGTGTTAGTTTATATGCTTGGATGTTTTAGTAATCACGTTGAATATATAGGTTATATCGTACTCCCTAATGGAAGGGACTTTAATCAGTATTATACTCGAGACAGGCTAACCGATGCGAGTGAGTTTGATATGGATGTATTCAGGTATTTTGTTAACGCAGTTGAGTCAATGAACAATGTTATTGATTATATTTATTTTGATAACTATGACGAGCTTGTGGAATATGTGCAGTTAAATGAGTTTAGAAGACGTATCCTAAACGAACATCCTTCAATGTCTAAATTAGGTGACTTGGCAAACGCCTATAAACATAGCGTTAGACAAGTAAAACAGAACGGAAAAATAGTTATAAATGAAGATAAAATAAAAGCGGCAGACATGAATATGGTAGAAATAAAGACAGAGCTTACCATCTCGGCGGCGAAAACCTCATCAACAACTAAAATAACACCACACTTTAGGGCGGAATATTATAATATTTTTCTTGAAAACTTTTTATATTGGTTAGACTATGTTGGGGCTGGAAATAGAAATGCCAAGTTAAGATCTATTTTAGATGTGGGTCTCGGTAAATAGTTTTTGAGGTGATGGATTGCTCTGTTTTCATCTACTCCTGCACGTTAAAATTGCGCACGGTATTTTTTAAAATTTGTAGCCTCCCCTAAAAAATAAATAAAATAATTTCTCTAAAAACAGAATAATACAATAAAAACGGCGCCTTAACGGCGCCGTTTTTTATATCACTTACCCAACCAGAATCACTGCAGCAGGGAGATATCCGCGACTTGCAGGAACAGGTTGCGCAGGTTGTTCAGCAGCGCCAGACGGTTGGCCTTGAGGGCCTCGTCGTCGGCCATCACCATAACTTCGTTGAAGAAGGTATCGACCGGCTCGCGCAGGGCGGCCAGACGGGTGAGGGCAGCCTGATAGTCACCGGCAGCGAACAGCGGGGCCAGTTCGGCTTGCAGTTCGGCAACCTGGGTGGCCAGCGCCTTCTCGGCGGCATCGACCAGCAGTTCCGGTTTGACGGCAGTCGACAGTTCGCCTTCGACCTTGGCCAGAATGTTGCTCACGCGCTTGTTGGCGGCAGCCAGTGCCAGGGCGGCATCCAGGGTGCGGAAGTGGCTGACGGCCTTGACGCGACGATCGAAGTCGAGCGGACGGGTCGGGCGGCGGGCCAGTACGGCCAGCACCACGTCGGCACCGATGCCTTCGTCCTGATAGGCGGCACGGAAGCGACCCAGCATAAAGTCGACCACGTCGGTGACGACGGTTTTGTTGGTCAGCTTGTCGCCGTAGACGCGTACCGCTTCTTCAACCAGTTCCACCAGATCCAGATCCAGCTGCTTCTCGGTCATGATGCGCAGGGCACCGATGGCGGCGCGACGCAGGGCAAACGGGTCCTTGTCACCCTTCGGCAGCATGCCAATGCCGAAGATACCGGCCAGGGTGTCGAACTTGTCGGCCAGCGCGACGGCGCAGGCAACCAGACCGGACGGCAGGGCATCGCCGGCAAAGCGCGGCATGTACTGTTCGTTGAGGGCCACGGCTACCGCTTCGTCTTCGCCATCGTGACGGGCGTAGTGCATCCCCATGACACCCTGGGTGTCGGTGAACTCGCCGACCATGTTGGTCATCAGGTCACACTTGGAGAGCAGGCCGGCACGCTTGGCCTGAGCCACATCAGCGCCGATACGCTCGGCGATAAAGCCGGCGACGGTCTCGATGCGCTCGACCTTGGCCTTGACGGTACCCAGCTGTTGCTGGAACAGCACGGTTTCAAGGCGCGGCAGGCGGGAGGCCAGGGTCTGCTTGAGGTCGGTCTTGAAGAAGAACTCGGCGTCTGAGAGACGGGGGCGAACCACCTTCTCGTTGCCGCTGATGATCTGGCTCGGGTCTTTGGACTCGATGTTGGTGACGAAGATGAACTTCGGCAGCAGCTTGCCGTTCTTGTCGTAGACCGGGAAGTACTTCTGGTCACCCTTCATGGTGTGCACCAGCGCTTCGGCTGGCACGGCCAGGAACTTCTCTTCGAAGTTGGCGGTCAGCACCACCGGCCACTCGACCAGTGCGGTGACTTCTTCCAGCAGGTCGTCGTCCAGATCGGCCACGCCACCGAAGGCGGCAGCGGCCGCTTCGGCGTCAGCCTTGATCTTGGCCTTGCGCGCCATAAAGTCGGCAATCACCATGCCGCGCTCCTGCAGGATCTGCGGGTACTGGCTGGCGTTGTCGATGGTGAATTCGCTCTCGCCCATGAAGCGGTGACCGCGAATAGTGCGGGCAGAGTCGATACCCAGAATGTGGGCGGGCACCAGCTCGCCATCCAGCAGCAGGGTCACGGTAAAGACCGGACGCACGAACTGGATGGTCTTGTCGCCCCAGCGCATCATCTTCGGGATCGGCAGCTTGGCCAGCGCGGAGGCGACCAGTTCGCCCAACAACTCTTTGGCCGGACGGCCTTCGACCTTGGCGGTGTGGACCAGCCACTCGCCCTTGTCGGTGACCAGACGCTCGGCCTGCTCGACTGTGATGCCGTTGCCACGGGCCCAGCCTTCGGCAGCCTTGGTCGGCTTGCCTTCGGCATCGAACGCTTGCGCCACGGCCGGGCCGCGCTTCTCGACGCTCTTGCTCGGCTGTTCGCTGGCCAGCGCGTGCACCTTCAGCGCCAGACGGCGTGGGGAGGCAAACCACTCGACGTCGCCGAAGGCCAGATCGGCCTTGGTCAGCTCGGCTTTGAAGTTGTCGGCAAAGGCTTCGGCCAGGGAGCGCAGGGCTTTGGGCGGCAGCTCAGCAGTACCGATCTCTACCAGAAATGTATGTTGTGCCATGTCCGTTCCTTAACCTTGCTTGTTCTCACTGCGCTGACACATAGGGAAGCCCAGCGCTTCGCGGGAGGCGTAGTAGGCTTCCGCCACCGCCTTGGTCAGGGTGCGAATGCGCAGGATGTAGCGCTGACGCTCGGTGACCGAGATGGCCTTGCGGGCATCCAGCAGGTTGAAGGAGTGAGCGGCTTTGAGGATGCGCTCGTAGGCAGGCAGCGGCAGCGGTTTTTCCAGTGCCAGCAGATTCTGGGCTTCCTTCTCGTACTGCTCGAAGCAGTGGAACAGGAACTCCACATCGGCGTGTTCGAAGTTGTAGGTGGATTGCTCCACTTCGTTCTGGTGGAACACGTCGCCGTAGGTGGTCTTGCCCAGCGGGCCGTCAGACCAGACCAGATCGTAGACGCTGTCCACGCCCTGAATGTACATGGCCAGACGCTCGAGACCGTAGGTGATCTCGCCGGTGACCGGCTTGCACTCGAGGCCGCCAACCTGCTGGAAGTAGGTGAACTGGGTCACTTCCATGCCGTTCAGCCACACTTCCCAACCCAGACCCCAGGCACCCAGAGTCGGGTTTTCCCAGTTGTCTTCCACGAAGCGGATATCGTGGATCTCGGGATCCATGCCCAGCTCTTTCAGGGAGCCCAGATAGAGTTCCTGAATGTTGTCGGGGGAAGGCTTGATGATCACCTGGAACTGGTAGTAGTGCTGCAGGCGGTTGGGGTTTTCACCGTAGCGGCCGTCAGTCGGACGGCGGGACGGTTGCACGTAGGCGCAGGCGATGGGCTCGGGGCCCAGGGCGCGCAGGCAGGTCATGGGGTGAGAAGTACCGGCACCCACTTCCATATCCAGCGGCTGAATGATGGTACAGCCCTGGCGGGACCAATAGTCCTGCAGCTGCAGGATCAGGCCCTGAAAGGTTTTGACATCGAATTTTTGCATAATTTTTTTCGCGCGAAATGAAATCAGAGCAAGATTTGCTGAATGTGAACCGAAGGAGTATACCGTCTGGCATGGTCGGATAATAGGCGAAATTACAGCGGATTAATGTGATGACGCTGCGCCGGGCCTGGGCGGGAGGGGTTGTCGGCACTCCCACGCCCGGGTTGGCATCGACCCCGGGGAGTGGATGAAATGACAGGAGAGAGGGAATGGAGTTGCGTTGCGCCTGGGTGACCAAAGACCCGGAATACATTGAATACCATGACAAACAGTGGGGCAGGCCGGTCCATGACGCCCGCGAGCTGTTTGCCAAGCTCTGCCTCGACGGCCAGCAGGCGGGGCTGTCGTGGATCACCATCTTGAAGCGCACCGAGAGCTACCATCGCGCCTATGCCGACTTCGATCCGCTGCGCATCGTGCAGTTCGACGAGCAGGACGTGGAGCGGCTGATGCAGGATACCGGCATCATCCGCAACCGGCTCAAGGTGCAGTCGATCATCAAAAATGCCCGCGCCTATCTGGCGCTGGAGGCGGAAGGCATCGACTTTGTCGATTATCTGTGGGGCTTTGTGGGTGGCGCCCCCATCGTCAACCAGCGCCAGGGCAACGGTGACATTCCGGCGACCTCGCCGGAGTCGGATGCCATGTCCAAGGCGCTCAAGAAGCGCGGCTTCACCTTCGTCGGCAGCACCATCTGCTACGCCTTTATGCAGGCGGTGGGGATGGTGAACGATCATCTGGTGACCTGCCCCTGCCACGCCGAGTGCCAGCAGAGCCCTGCGCGCCAATAAACCGGGCGCAAGGTAAAAGAGAAGGGAGGCTGATG
Organism: Aeromonas sp. QDB20; assembly: GCF_027707805.1. Classification (NCBI taxonomy): domain Bacteria; kingdom Pseudomonadati; phylum Pseudomonadota; class Gammaproteobacteria; order Aeromonadales; family Aeromonadaceae; genus Aeromonas; species Aeromonas sp. QDB20. Next base: position 53,166 of record NZ_JAPCJC010000020.1, read on the forward strand.
CCTCCCTTCTGCATGTCGGCATGGCGCCTGTCATGGGGCCGTCAGGCGATCCCGGCCTGGCGCAGGGAGCCCGAGTACTGCTTGTCGACCTTGGAGATGTGGTTGAGCAGCCAGTTTTTGAGAAACACCAGCAGCTCCATGTTGAACTCTTCGTCGTCCGTGCCGTTGCGCTGCATCAGGGTATCGAGCTCCGCCAGCAGCCGGGCGTGTTCCTCTTTGTGGCGGCGCAGCTCGGGGTAGCCCGCCTGCTCCATCACCTGCTCCTCGTCGGCGAAGTGCCGGGTGGCGAGCTTGAGCAGCTCGTCGAGCCGCTGCTTGCGCAGCTGGGCCGGGCTCTTGTCGATTACCGCCTGGTAGAGCCGGTTCATCGCCTCGAACAAGCCCAGATGCTGGTTGTCCATGCTGGGTACCTGCACCATGAAGGCCTCGTTCCAGTGCAAGAGCTCCTGATCCTGGCTGGCTGAGCCAGCCTTGCTGACGTCGAACTGATCGCTGATGAGGCCGATCTCCTCGTTGGCCTGGTTCATGTCCCGGGTGTGGCTGCGGCTCTGGCGCGCCAGCTCCAGGCATTCGCGGGCGATGCTGGCGACCTCCATCACATTGCGGTTGGTCTCTTCGGTGACCTGGGCCTGCTGGCCGGCGGCGGTGGCGATGTGGCCGTTCATGTCGTTGACCCGGGTGATGGCTTCGACGATGGCGGTCAGGGTCTCGCCGGTGCCCGCCGCCTGGCTGACCGCCTGTTCGCTCACGTTGCGGGTGGTGTGCATGGTGGTCACCGCGTGGCGGGTGTTGTGCTGCAGCGCCTCGATACGCTGCTGGATGTCGACGGTGGCGGCCTGAGTACGGGTCGCCAGCTGGCGCACCTCGTCGGCCACCACCGCGAAACCGCGGCCCTGCTCGCCGGCCCGGGCCGCCTCGATGGCAGCGTTGAGGGCCAGCAGATTGGTCTGCTCCGAGATGGTGTGGATCACCTGCAGTATGTTGCCGATCTGGGTGCTCTCCTGATCCAGCTGGGTCACTTCCCCGGCGGATTGCTCGATGTGGTCGGCCACCTGGCGGATCAGAGTGATGGTCTGGCTCACCTGGCGCTGGCCGTCGTGGGCCTGCTGCTGGGTCAGCAGGGTGTCCTGGCTGGCCTGCTCGGTATTGTGCTCGATGTTGTGGACGGTGGCGGTCATCTCGTTGATGGCGGTCGCCAGCATGTCGGTATTCTGCTGGGCCTGCTGCATGCTGCTGAGGGTGCTGCCGGAGTGGGCCATCAGCAGCGCCATCTTGTCGTGGGTCTTGCGCGACACCAGTTGCACCGTGCCGATCAGGTTGTCGATATTGCCGAGGAAGCGGTTGAACACCTCCGCCAGATAGGCGAACTCGTCCTTGCCCTGGCTGTGCAGGCGGAAGGTGAGATTGTGGCTGTGGTTGGCCAGCTCGACCAGCTGGCCCATCAGATGCTGCAGCGGGCCGACGGTCTTGCGGTAGATGAGCAGCAACATCAGCAGGATGACGGTCAGGCTGACGGCCAGCTGCAGCATGTCCTGACGCTGCAGGGTCTGGCTCTGGGCGCGGATATCCTGTTCCCGCTGCTTGAACCCTTGTTGTTGCTGTTCCAGCACGGCCGCGACCTGGCTGGCGATGTTGTCGGTGAGGGCATCGAAGCCTTCGTTCGGCTGCTTCATCAGCTGGTTGCCAGCCTCGCGCCCCTCTTTCAGATAGATGTCCACCATCCGCTTGCCGATCTCCAGCTGGCGGGTCAGCAGCGGGGTGAGCGGCGCCTGCAACTGTGGCAGCCGCTCCAGTAGCTGGCGAGCCGCCTGGGCGTGCTGTTCGGCCTCGCCGATGGAGTCCATCTCGCCGGAGACGGCGGCATCGGTCAGGAACTGCTGAACCTGGGTGGTGTGATACCGCAGCTCCTGCAGGGTGATCTGCTCGTTGGCGCTGAGGATGAGCTGGTTGGGCAGCTCACCGAGGCGGGCGGTCAGGCTGCTGCGCCAGAGCCCGCCCAGCGCCATGGTGAGCAGAATGATGAGGCTGGCACTCAACAGCAGGTGCCGGATCGAGACGTTGCGAAGCAGTGCGGACATGAGAGACCCCTGAGCACTATTGATGGTGCATTCAATAGTAGCCAATGGAGACGTATTTGGTCCGTTGAACAAGGGGATAGGTCAGGGGGGGCCTGGTTCCGGCTGCCGGTTCAGGCGGCATCCAGCCAGCCTGCGGATACTGGGACGTGGGCAGAGAGGGGCGTGACTCTGATAACGTCACACCTTGGCACACCTCTGGGGTAGAATGCGCCCTCTTTGGATTTGAGTCGGTTTTTTTAGAGGTTTTTCATGCATTTCAAGACAATCGTTCCCGCCGTTGCGCTGGCCGTCGCCCTGAGCGGCTGTACCACCAACCCCTATACCGGCGAGTCCCAAACCTCCAAGGGCGCCTGGGGCGCACTGGCGGGCGCCGCTGCGGGGGCTGCCGTGGGGGCGCTCTCCTCCAGCAAGGGTGACCGCAAGAAAGGGATCCTGACCGGTGTGGCCGCCGGCGCCGCGCTGGGTGGCGGTATCGGCTACTACATGGACGTGCAGGAAGCCAAGCTGCGCGAGAAGCTGCAAGGTACCGGCGTCAGCGTGACCCGCAACGGTGATCAGCTGATCCTCAACATGCCGAACAACGTCACCTTCGACAGCTCCAGCGCCCAGCTGAAGGCCGCCGGTGCCAACACCCTGTCCGGCGTGGCCATGGTGGTCGCCGAGTTCGACAAGACCCGCCTGAACGTGGTTGGTCACACCGACAGCACCGGCTCCCGCGAGCTGAACATGAAGCTCTCCGCCCAGCGCGCCGATGCCGTCGCCGCCCAGCTGATCGGCCAGGGTGTGACCGGCAGCCGCATCGCTACCAGCGGCGTGGGCCCGGATCAGCCGGTCGCCACCAACAGCACAGCCGAAGGCAAGGCCCAGAACCGTCGGGTGACCATCACCCTGACCCCGACCGCCTAAGCGGCCCGGTTCGCAGCCAATAAAAAGGCCCCGCCAGCGATGGCGGGGCCTTTTTATTGGGGCCGTTGCGAGCAATGACGCCTTGTTCTTTGCCCCCTTCTCCCCTTGTGGGAGAAGGGACGGGGATGAGGGGATAACTGCCTCTTAGACTGCCGCAGTCAGCTGCACTTCTACCTTGTAGCCTTCGTGGGCCAGGCGGGCCTGGACGCAGGCGCGCACGGGGGCTGTGTCGGCATCAGGGGAGCCAGGCATCCCGCCCGGCTTAGACGGCGGCAGTCAGCTGCACTTCTACCTTGTAGCCTTCGTGGGCCAGACGGGCCTGAACGCAGGCTCTCACCGGTGCGGTGCCCGCCGGAATCCAGGCATCCCACTGCTCGTTGAAGGCGGCGATGTCTGCAATGTCCTTGAGATAGATGTTGGCCATCAGGATCTTGTCGACGCCGGAGCCGTTGGCTTCCAGCAGGCGCTGCAGGCTTTCCAGTACTTCACGGGTCTGCTGATGAATATCGGCGGTGTCGGTGGCGGGCACTTCCACCACGTAGAGGGTGCCGTTGTGAATGACCACGTCAGACCAACGCTGGGTGGTGCCGATTCGGGTAATAGCTGGCATGGATTGCTCCGGTAGTGTGGCTCATTGACCCTTGCGGATCAGATAGCGGTAAGGGGCCTGCTCTGTCTCGCTGGCGACCAGGGTGTGATCCATGAAGCGGCAGAAACTGGGAATGTCGCGGGTGGTTGAGGGATCGTCGGCACTGACCAGCAGGGTCTCCCCATCAGCCATCAGCCGCACTTTTTTACGCACCATCATGACAGGTTCGGGACAACGAAGCCCGATTGCGTCCAACTCGTGAGTCGCGTCGCAGAATAAAGCACTCATCAATAATCAACCTTCAACCAAATCAGCTGCCAATGATACTCGCGGCGAAAAAATAATCAAACTACCTGGGCTGTCAACAGCATATGTAACCAAAGTGTTATCCGGCCCTACCCACACCCCGCCGTATGAGTAATATAAAAATTGAACCATATTCAACAAGGAGGTGTGAATATGCAGGTCTCCTACGGCAGATTACAAGCCTACGCAGGCATGGGGTTCTTGTCTTTCGCCATGATAGTGATGGGCAGCCCGATCGGTAACACCGGCACCTGGTTCGGTTCCATGGTGATGATCGGACTGGGGCTCTGGATCGAGCTCAGCGATTACTATGACGAGGATGAGGACGAAAACGATCAATCCTGACCCCAAGACTCTCACGATGACAAAGGCGGATATCTTATCCGCCTTTGTCGTTTCTGGCCGCAGCGAAAAGCGTCAGCGGGTCGAGCGCATGGCCCGCTCCAGATGTAGGGCGGTCAGCTGCGGGTTGGCTCTGGGGTCGTTGAAGAAGTTGCTCAGCACATCCATGATCGCCTGGCGCATGTTGGTCGGCGTCGCCATCCCCTCCGCCATGCTGGGCAGCAGGTTGCCCTCTCGCTCCGCCTGCAGGAAATCCTGGTAGGAGCGCACGGCGCAGCGGTCGAACTTGCTCATGTCCGGTTTGACCAGCGCCGGGATCGAACCCTTCACCCGGTTGAACTCCTGCTGGAAGCGCGGCGTCATCAGCAGCTGGGCCAGTTCGCCCTGGGCCTGCAGCTGGGCCGGATCCCGCTGCTTGAACATGGCGATGGAATCGAGGTTGTAGCTGAACAGCCCCTGGCTGCCAGGGCTCGGCAGGCACTCGATATCCTCGCCTGGCCGATAGTTGCCGGCGCTCAGCTCGCCCTTCACCCAGTCCCCCATCACCTGCATGGCGGCGCCGCCGCTCTCCAGCAGGTTGGTGGCCTGGTGCCACTTCAGGCCGGCGTATTTCTCCGGCACATAGCTGCGCAGCTGCTGGAAGCGGGTCAGCACCCGCACCATGTCGGGACCGGTCAGGGTGGCGCTGTCCTGTTCCACGAACGCCTTGCGGTAGAACGTTTTGCCGCCCTCGCCGAGCGCTACCGTTTCGAACAACACCGCCAGCTGCCAGGGCTCGTTGCCGATGGCGAGCGGGGTGATCCCTTGCTGCTTGAGCCGATCGGCCACGGTCACGAACTGGGCCCAGCTGGTGGGCGGGGTCAGCTTGTTGCGCTCGAAGATCTTGCGGTTGAGCCACAGCCAGTTGACCCGGTGGATGCCGGTCGGTACCGCCATCAGGGCGCCGTTCTGGCTGAGAGTCTCCCGCACCATGGGGGGCAGCTGGGGATACCAGCCGAGGTGTTCGGCCATGGGGCTGAGATCGCGCAGGAAGCCGAGTCCGGCCCACTCCCGCAACTCGAACCCCTTGAGGTGGGCCGCCTCCGGTGGGTTGGCCGCCAGGGCCCGACTTTTCAGCACCGTCATGGCGCTCTTGCCGCCGCCCCCTTGCACCGCGAAGTCGTTCCACTGGTTGCCCTGCTCGGTCCATTCTGACTTGAGCACCTCCACCGCCTTGGCCTCGCCGCCAGACGTCCACCAGTGCAGCACCTCCACCTGGGAGGCCTCGATCGGCAGAGACAACAGGGTGATGACAGAAAAAGACAACCACTTCATAAGGTTACTGCCTTGGTAGGGAGAGGGTGGCCTGCAGGCCGCCCTGCGGACGATTTTCCAGCACCAGGTCGCCGCCGTGGGCGTGGGCTATGTTGCGGGCAATGCCCAGACCCAGGCCTGTGCCGGCCAGATCCGTGCTGAGCCGGTAGTAGGGCTCGAAGATACGTTCGAACTGATCTTCCGGCAGGCCGGGCCCCTCGTCCATGATGAACAGGATCAGCATCTCCTCGTCGTCCATGATGATGATGCGCACTTTCTGGCCGTACTTGATGCCGTTGTCCACCAGGTTGCCGATGCAGCGCTTGAGGGCCAGCGGTTTGCCGCGGTAGGGCTGCTTGCAGTGGCCCTCGATGGTCAGCCGCTCGTCGTGCAGGTTCATGGCCTCCGCCATCTGTTCCAGCATGGCGTCGATGTCGAGCTGCTCGATGTTCTCGTGGATGTCGGTGTCCTTCACCGTCTGCAGCGCCCCCTTCACCATCAGCTCCAGCTCGTCCAGATCCTTGTTGAACTTGGCGATCTGCTGCTCGTCGTCGAGCAGCTCGACCCGCAGCCGCAGTCGGGTGATGGGGGTCTTGAGGTCGTGGGAAATGGAGCTGAACAACCGCTCTCTATCGTCGATATAGCGGCGGATACGGTGCTGCATGATGTTGAAGGCGCGGGTGGCCGCCACTATCTCGGAGGCTCCCTCTTCCTTGAGCGAGGGCTGGTCGATGTCCTTGCCGAGGTTGACTGCCGCCTTGGCCAGCCGGCGCAGCGGCCGGGTCTGCCAGCGCACCAGCAGGAAGGTGAAGAAGCAGAGGAACACCGTCATCAGGGCGATGAAGCGCACCTGGTTGCTGGGCATGACGGTGTCATCCAGCGTCATGTAGGGGGCCGGGAGCAAGGCCGCCAGATAGAGCCACTCCCCCGGCTCTATCTCGATCTGGGTCACCAGTACCGGCGGATTGAGCGGCTCCAGCGACAGGGTGTAGCGGGCCCAGGAGGAGGGCAGATCCGCCAGCAGGGTGTCGTTGTTGAAGACGTGCAGATCCTCTGGCCGCGAGAAGTCCACCTTGATCGCCATGGCGTCGGAGAGCTTGCGGGTCAGCACCCCCTGCACCTCCTTGAGCACCAGCGTCTTGCGCTCGCTGTCGGGGATGGCGCTGATGTGGATCTCCTCTTCGTTCAGGGAGACGAAGAAGCGGCTGCCGCCCATGTTGCGCAGCTGGTCCAGCGCGATGTGGCGATACTGCAGCGGCAAGGATTTGAAGAAGTTGACGGTGGAGGCGGCCGACAGCGCCAGGTTGCGGGTGGTGCTGAGCATGCCCTCCAGCTCCCGCTTCTGGATCTGCTGCATCCAGATGCCGGTGAGGATGGTCTGGGAGAGCAGGATCGCCAGCAGCAACAGCAGCAGCATCCGCGACAGCAGGGAGCGGGGTACCAGAACCCGCCAGAACCACCTGCTATTCATGGGATCTCTCGCCTTGTGTCGAGCAGCATGCCGTCGCTACCTTGCTGGCTCTCATGGGATCTCGTGCACCTCGGCGATCAGCATGTAGCCGCTGCCGCGAATGGTCTTGATGATGCGCGGGCTCTTGCCGTTGTCACCCAGCTTCTGGCGCAAGCGGCTGATCTGCACGTCGATGCCGCGCTCCATCGGCAGGCTCTCGCGACCGCGAGTGGCGTCCGAGATGGTATCCCGGTCCAGCACCACGCCGGGCTGCTGCAGGAACATGCCGAGCAGCATGGCATCGCTGCCGGAGAGATCCAGCAGGCTGCCATCCTCGTGAGTCAGCTGGTGGCTCAGGGTATCCAGGGTCCACTCGGCGAAGCGCAGCCGACGGCTCGGCTCCTTCTCTTTCTCCGGTTGGCGAAATTCGGCGCGGCGCAGCAGCGCCTTGATGCGGGCCTGTAGTTCGCGCGGGCTGAACGGCTTGGCGATGTAGTCGTCGGCACCGAGTTCCAGCCCGATCACCCGGTCAGCCTCGTCGGAGGCGGCGGTCAGCATGATGATAGGGACCTGAGAGTCGCGACGGATCTGCTGGCAGAGGGTAAAACCGTCGTCGCCAGGCATCATGATATCGAGAATGATGAGGTCCGGGCTGTGCTGGGCGAGCTGCTGGCGCATCTCGTTGCCCTCCGCTGCGGTCAATACCTCGAAGCCAGCCCTGGTCAGGTATTCATTGAGCAGCTCGCGGATCTCTTGGTCGTCGTCGACGATCAGCAGTTGTTTGCTCGTTGACATATGTATGTGCATCCACCCATTTTTTTGTGCAGATTGAACCTGTCGGGGGAGCAAAAAGCAAGCAAGCCCCCCATCTAATGTGAGGTTATGGGCAATATCCTCCCATATCCTGCCGTGCAAATAAAAAAGGCCGACCCAAACGGGCCGGCCAAGACGCAGATGCTGACGACAGAAGTGCACCCCGTGTGGCGCACTCCACAGACTCGATGGCGGGGCAGTCTGACCGGCCCCAAAACCTGCGATACGGGCCGCCTCGCCGAGAAGCAGAAGCGGGCCCATATTGTAAAATTCAGCCCCTGGCGGGGCACTTCCCGGACCGGCGTACCGGTCCGGGAGATACAGTTACACTCGCTCGAACACGGTGGCGATGCCCTGACCCAGGCCGATGCACATGGTGGCCACGCCCAGGGTCGCGTCCTTCTCCTCCATCAGATTGATCAGGGTGGTGGAGATGCGGGCGCCGGAGCAGCCGAGCGGGTGACCCAGGGCGATGGCGCCGCCGTTCAGGTTCACCTTCTCGTCCACCAGGTCTTGCAGACCCAGATCCTTCACGCAGGGCAGGGACTGGGCGGCAAACGCCTCGTTCAACTCGAACAGATCGATGTCACCGACGGTCAGACCGGCCCGCTTGAGCGCCTTCTGGGTGGCCGGCACCGGGCCGTAACCCATGATGGCGGCGTCGCAACCGGCGATGGCCATGGCACGTACCTTGGCGCGCGGGGTGAGGCCGAGCGCCTTGGCGCGATCCGCACTCATCACCAGCATGGCGGCGGCGCCATCGGACAGGGCCGAAGAGGTGCCGGCGGTGACGGTGCCGTTGACCGGGTCGAACACCGGGCGCAGCTGGCTCAGGGTGTCGACCGTGGTCTCGGGGCGGATCACCTCGTCGTAGTCGTAGAAGAAGCGGGCGCCGTTGGCGTCATGGCCTTCCAGCCCGACGATCTCCTTGGCAAAACGCCCTTCCACGGTGGCGGCGTGAGCGCGGCGATGGGAGCGGGCGGCAAACTCGTCCTGCTGCTGACGGCTGATGCCGTGCAGCTTGCCGAGCATCTCGGCGGTCAGCCCCATCATGCCGGAGGCTTTGGCCACCGACTTGGCCATGCCGGGGTGGAAGTCCACCCCGTGGCTCATGGGCACGTGACCCATGTGCTCGACGCCGCCGATGATGAAGATATCCCCATCACCCACCTGGATGGCGCGGGAGGCGTCGTGCAGCGCCTGCATGGAGGAGCCGCACAGGCGGTTGACGGTGACTGCCCCCACCTGTTTCGGGATGCCGGCCAGCAGGGCGGCGTTGCGGGCGATGTTGAAGCCCTGCTCCAGGGTCTGCTGCACGCAGCCCCAGTAGATGTCCTCGATCTCGTTCGGGTCGAGGTTGGGGTTGCGCAGCAGGATGGATTTCATCAGGTGCGCGGACAAGTCTTCTGCACGCACGTTGCGGAAGGCGCCGCCCTTGGACCGGCCCATCGGGGTCCGGATACAGTCGACAATGACTACGTCTTTCATGAATGGATCTCCTTTCCGCAATCAGTAGAAGGTTTTGCCCTGGGCGGCCATCTCACGCAGCTTGTCGCTGACGCGGTAGAGCGGGCCAAGGTCGGCATACTGGTCGGCCATGGCGATATAGCGATCCAGACCGATAGTGTCCAGATAGCGGAACACGCCGCCGCGGAAGGGAGGGAAGCCCAGACCGTAAACCAGCGCGATGTCGGCTTCGGCTGGGGTGGCGACTATGCCCTCTTCCAGACAGAGCACCACCTCGTTGATCATCGGGATCATCATGCGGGCGATGATGGCGTCCTTGTCGAAATCCTGTTTCGGCTTGGCAATCGGGGCCAGCAGCTCGTAGCTGGCGACATCGGCCACCTTCTTCGGTTTGCCCTTCTTGTCAGCCTCGTAGGCGTAGAAGCCCTTGCCGTTCTTCTGACCGAAGCGGCTCGCCTCGTACATCACGTCGATGGCGGTACGGCCTTCCTTGCTCATGCGCGCCGGGAAGCCCTGTGCCATCACATCACCGGCATGGTGGCCGGTGTCGATGCCGACCACGTCCAGCAGGTAGGCGGGGCCCATGGGCCAGCCGAACTCCTTCTCCATCACCTTGTCGACGGCGGCGAAGTCGGCGCCATCGGCGACCAGCTTGTTGAAGCCGAAGAAGTAGGGGAACAGCACGCGGTTGACGAAGAAGCCAGGGCAGTCGTTGACCACCACCGGGGACTTGCCCATGGCGGCGGCGTAGGCCACCACGCGGTTGATGGTGTCGTCCGAGGTTTGCTCGCCGCGGATGATCTCCACCAGCGGCATGCGGTGCACCGGGTTGAAGAAGTGCATGCCGCAGAAATTCTCGGGACGCTTCAGGCTCTTGGCCAGCAGGGAGATGGGGATGGTGGAGGTGTTGCTGGCGAGCACGGCGTCTTCGCCGATCACGCCTTCCACTTCACTCAGCACGGCCGCCTTCACTTTCGGGTTCTCGACCACGGCCTCGACCACCACGTCCACATGCTTGACGTTGTCATAGCTGAGGGTCGGGGTGATGGCGGAGAGCACCTGGCCCATCTTGATGCCATCGATGCGACCGCGCTCGAGCTGGCCGTTGAGCAGCTTGGTGGCTTCGCCCATGCCAAGTGCCAACGCCTTCTCGTTGATGTCCTTCATCACCGCCGGGATGCCCTTGCTGGCGGACTGGTAGGCGATGCCGCCCCCCATGATGCCGGCACCCAGCACGGCGGCATGGCCGGTGGCCTTGTTCGCCTGCTTGGCGGCCTTCTTGGCCAGCGCCTTGACGTGCTGATCGTTGAGGAAGATGCCGACCAGCGCCTTGGCGACATCGGTTTTCGCCAGCTTGATGAAGGTGGCGGCTTCGGCGACCAGCGCTTCGTCCCGACCCATGCCGGCGGCGGCTTCCACCGTCTTCACGGCGGCCATGGGTGCCGGATAGTGTTTGCCCGCCACGGCGGCAACCATGCCGGCGGCGGTGGTGAAGCTCATCATGGCTTCCAGTTTGGAGAGACGCAACGGGGCCTTCTTGGTGGCGCGGCGGCTCTGCCAGTCCAGCTTGCCCTTGATCGCGTCCTTGATCATCTGCACGGCGGCGCCCTGCAGCGCATCCGGGGCGACCACGGCATCGATGGCACCCACTTTGAGAGCGTCATCGGCACGGTAATCCTTGCCGGTGGTGATCCACTCCAGCGCGTTGTCGGCGCCGATCACTCGCGGCAGACGGACGGTGCCGCCAAAGCCGGGCATGATGCCGAGCTTGGTCTCGGGCAGGCCGATCTTGGCCGTGGTGTCGGCCAGCCGGAAGTCGGTGGAGAGAATGGTCTCGCAGCCGCCGCCCAGGGCGTGGCCCTTGATGGCGCTGAGGGTCGGCACCGGCAGATCTTCGATGGCGTTGAAGATGTCGTTGGCCTTTTTCAGCCAGCCGAGCAGATCTTCCTGCGGCAGATCGAACAGTTCCAGGAATTCGGTGATGTCGGCGCCGACGATGAAGGCGTCTTTGCCGGAGGTGAGGATCAGACCTTTTAGTTCACGTTCTTGTTGTAATGCGGCGATCGCTTCGCTCAGGGAGAGCAGGGTAGCGCGATCCAGCTTGTTGACTGAACCCGGAGCATCGAACCTCAGCTCGGCAATGCCGTCTTCGAGGTAGCTGACCGTCAGGGTTTCGCCTTGGTAGATCATGAGAGTGTCTCCTTGTTCCCACATGGTGGGGGGTGGTGCTCCTTTATCCCCAGCAGGGGGCGAGGCTCACTATTGATCCAAAAGAAGACAATTTCAACACCTATTTAAAACATTTGTTTAACAGATCTCGAGTAAAAGCTCGCCTCAGATTAACAATCAAAATAAAGGCGTCTGATGACGCCTTTATTAACCTTGTGTGGCCTCAGCTGGCCAGCTCTGGCCGGTCGCGATACTGGCTCAGCACCTCGGGATCGGCGAGAGCGTGGGTGTTGTTGACGGGCCTGTTGTGCACCACTTCCCGCACCGCCAGCTCCACTATCTTGCCGGACTTGGTGCGCGGAATGGCGTCCACCTGCAGGATGCGGGCCGGCACGTGGCGGGCGGTGCAGTGCTGGCGCACCTGCTGGCGGATGCGCTCGCGCAGCGGCTCGTCCAGCTTGAGACCAGGCTTGAGCTTGACGAACAGCACAACCCGCTCGTCTTGCTGCCACTGCTGGCCGATGACGATGCTCTCTTCTACTTCCTCCAGTTGCTCGACGTAGCGGTAAATCTCGCTGGTGCCGATGCGCACGCCCCCCGGGTTGAGGGTGGCGTCGGAGCGGCCGTAGAACAGGATGCCACCGGTCGGGGTCAGCTCGATCCAGTCGCCGTGGCACCAGATGTTGTCGAACCGCTCGAAATAGGCGGCGTGGTACTTGTCGCCGCTGTCGTCTCCCCAGAAACCGATGGGCTGGGCCGGGAACGGCTTGGTGCAGACCAGCTCGCCCTTTTCACCCTGTACCGGCTGGCCCGCTTCGTTGAATACCTGTACCGCGAGGCCGAGGCCGCGGCCCTGGCTTTCGCCACGGTAGACGGGGCTGATGGGGTTGCCGATGACAAAACAGGAGCAGATGTCGGTGCCACCTGAGATGGAGCTGAGCTGCACATCCTGCTTGATCTGCTGATATACGTAGTCGAACCCTTCGGGAGAGAGCACGGAGCCGGTGCTGCAGATCAGCCGCAGGTGCGGCAGGCTGTGGGTCTTGATCGGGGCATAACTCTGCTTGTGCAGCGCATCCAGGTATTTGGCCGAGGTGCCAAACAGGGCGACCTCTTCGTCGCGGGCGAGATCCCACAGTACGTTGCCGTCCGGGTAGAAGGGGGAGCCGTCGTAGAGCACCAGGGTGGCGCCGGAGGCGAGCGCGCTCACCAGCCAGTTCCACATCATCCAGCCGCAGGTGGTGAAGTAGAAGATACGCTCCCCCGGCTTGATGTCGCAGTGCAGCTGGTGCTCTTTCAGGTGTTGCAGCAGGGTGCCGCCAATCCCGTGCACAATACACTTGGGTTTGCCGGTGGTGCCGGACGAATAGAGGATGTAGAGCGGGTCGTTGAAGGCCATGGGTTCGAACTGCAGACCGGCATCCGGCTGGCCGGCCAGGATCTGACGCCAGTCGTGACCCAGCTGCAGGGAGTGGCCGAGCAGGGGGATCATGACCGTCTGCTCTATGCTGTCGATCTGGCCGACGACCCCCGCCACCTTGTCTTGAATGTCGATGGCCTTGCCGTTGTAGCGATAGCCATCCACCGCAAACAGCACTCGCGGCCGGGTCTGGCCGAAGCGCTCCACCACGCTGGCTTCGCCAAAATCCGGGCTGGTGGAGGTCCAGATCGCCCCCAGGCTGGTGGTCGCCAGCATGGCCACCACGGTTTCCGGAATATTGGGCAGATAGGCTGCCACCACATCGCCCCGGCCGATGCCCTGGCTGCGCAACCACTGGGCCAGCCTGGCCACCTGATCCGCCAGTTCGCGCCAGCTCAGGGTCTGGCTGGGGTTCCCTTCAATGCGGGAGATGATGGCCGGCGTGTCATCCTGGCGGCGCAGCAGGTTTTCGGCGAAGTTGAGCCGGCTGTCGGGGAACCAGCGGGTGCGCTGCATCTCCTGGCGGTTCTCCGCCACTATGTTGCCGAGCTCGCCCTTGACGCCGCAGTGCTGCCATACCAGCGGCCAGAAACGGGTTGTCTTCTCCACCGACCACTGGTAGAGCTGGGCATAGCTGTGCAGCTGCAGGCCGTGGAAGCGGTTGACCTCGGCCATGAAGTGCTGGAGGTTGGATTGCTGAATCCGCTCCTGATCCGGTTGCCACAGGCAAAGGTTGTGCATGAGTAGTCCCTGACTGCATGTATCTACCGGCAGTGTATTGAATTGTTTTTTATTTGTTAATGGTTGGTTTTTGTTTCATAACAAAAGCCTTGTAACGTATGCGTTACCTCACGAAGCGATTGCTTGACGGTTCGAGCCTTGATTCGCTTGATGTTATGCTGAAACCACATTTCTCCCGGAGCAGGACGCCATGAGCAGCTACAGCCAACTTTTTGCCCAGCACCTCGACACCTTGCAGCAGCGCACCCGCGACATACTGCAACAGCAGGGACTGGGCGGTCTGGCCATCCACTCCGGCCAGACCCACCGCATCTTCCTAGATGATCAGGATTACCCCTTCAAGGTGAACCCCCAGTTCAAGGCCTGGCTGCCGGTGCTGGACAATCCCCACTGCTGGTTGCTGGTGGACGGGGTGAACAAGCCGGTGCTGCTGTTCTACCGGCCGGTGGATTTCTGGCACAAGGTAGCGGATCTGCCCAACGCCTTCTGGGTCGACTTCTTCGATATCCGCTTCCTGACACGCCCGGAGCAGGTTGCCGATCATCTGCCGGCCAACAGGCAGGAGTGGGCCTATCTGGGTGGCCATCTGGAGGTGGCCGAGCTGCTGGGGCTGGGCCAGCCCAACCCGGAGGCGGTCCTCAACTATCTGCACTACCACCGCGCCTACAAGACCCCCTATGAGCTGGAGTGTCTGCGCGATGCCAACCGCATCGGGGTACGCGGCCACATTGCGGCCAAGGACTCCTTCATGGCGGGGGCGAGCGAGTTCGAGATCAACCTGGCCTACATGAAGGCGGTCGGGCAGGGGGCCAATGAGGCGCCCTACGGCAATATCGTCGCCATCAACCGCAATGCGGCCATCCTGCACTACACCCACCTCTCCACTCAGCGGGTACCCGATGCGGAGCGCTATTCCTTCCTCATCGACGCCGGCGTGGACGTGCACGGCTATGCCTCCGACATCACCCGGACCTGGGCCTGGCGACGCGGCGAGTTTGCCGATCTGATCGCGGCGCTGAATGCCCAGCAGCAGGAGATCATCGAGGAGATCAAGCCGGGCCGCCGTTACAGCGAGCTGCATCTGCAGATGCATCACAGGCTGGCGCGCCTGCTGCAAACCACCGAGCTGGTGGACATGTCGGTGGACGAGATGATCCACACCGGGGTGACCAACGTCTTCTTCCCGCACGGCCTCGGCCACTTCCTCGGCCTGCAGGTACACGATGCCGGCGGCTTCATGCAGGATGAGCGCGGCACCCACCTCTCAGCCCCCGAACAGTTCCCCTATCTGCGTTGCACCCGGGTGATGGAGGTGGGTCAGGTGTTCACCATAGAGCCGGGCCTCTACTTCATCGACAGCCTGCTGGAGCCGTTGCGTCAGGGTGAGCAGGGCAAGCGGGTCAACTGGAACAAGGTCGAGGCGCTGCGCCCCTATGGCGGCATCCGCATCGAAGACAACGTGGTGCTGCATGCCAACGGGGTGGAGAACCTGACCAGACAAGCAGGGCTCTGATGGCGGCGGACTATTCCATACCGGCCGCACCGCTGGAGGTGAGTGAAGAGATCAAGAAGAGCCGTTTCATCACTTATCTTGCCCACACACCGACCGTCGAGGCCGCCAAGGCCTGGATTGGCGAGATAAAGCAACAACATCCCGGGGCCCGGCATCACTGCTGGGCCTTCGTCGCAGGTGCCCCGCAGGACAGTCAGGTCTATGGCTTCAGCGATGACGGTGAGCCCTCTGGCACTGCCGGCAAACCCATGCTGGCCCAGCTGATGGGAGCGGGCCTGGGTGAAGTCGCCGCCGTGGTGGTGCGCTATTACGGTGGCGTGCTGCTGGGCACTGGCGGCTTGGTCAAGGCCTACGGCGGTGGCGTGGGGGCGGCACTCAAGCAGCTCGAGACCCGCATCAAGCGCCAGCAGACGGCCTCTCTCATCCAGTGCGACTATGCCGACATGGGGGCCGTAGAGGCCCTGATCCAGGCTCATCAGGGCCAGTTGTTGACGGCCGACTATGGCGCCAGCGTAACCCTGCAGGTGGCGTGGGAGTCCGCGCTCTGGGCCCGAATCGCACAGGAATTGACCGACCTAACCCAGGGTCGGGTATCCCTTCGTCCCTTAGATGGCTAGAATCCATCGCTCTTTTGGTCTGAAGAGGGAGCCGGAATGCAGATTCTGAGCATCATTCGTATCGTTGGCCTGCTGGTCGCACTGTTCAGTTCGACCATGCTGCTGCCTGCGATGGTTGCATTTGGCTATCGTGATGGTGGTGGTGCCGAGTTCGTCAACTCCTTCTTCATCGCTCTGCTGCTCGGCGCCGCACTCTGGTTTCCCAACCGTCATCAGAAGAAGGACCTCAGGTCCAAGGAGGGCTTCCTCATCGTCGTGCTGTTCTGGGTGGTACTGGGCAGCGTCGGGGCCTTGCCGTTCCTGCTGGGAGAGGTGCCCGGCATGACGGTGTCCGAGGCCTTCTTCGAGTCGTTTTCCGGCCTGACCACCACGGGGGCGACCGTGCTCACCGGGCTGGACAACCTGCCCAAGGCGTTTCTGTTCTATCGCCAGCTGCTGCAGTGGTTGGGGGGCATGGGGATCATAGTGCTGGCGGTAGCCATACTGCCGCTGCTCGGCATCGGGGGCATGCAGCTCTATCGCGCCGAAATTCCGGGGCCGGTCAAGGACAACAAGGTCACCCCGCGTATCGCCGAGACGGCCAAGGCGCTCTGGTTCATCTATCTGCTGCTTACCTCCCTCTGCGCCCTGGCATACTGGATGGCGGGCATGACCCTGTTCGATGCCATCTGTCACTCCTTCTCCACCATGTCAGTGGGGGGCTTCTCGACTCACGATGCCAGCATAGGTTTCTTCAACAGCCCGGCCATCAACCTGATCACAGTGCTGTTTCTGCTGCTGGCGAGCGTCAACTTTGCCCTGCACTTCATGGTGTTCGCCCACAAGCCGGTGCGCCTGAGCAGTTATCTGCGGGACTCCGAACTCAAGGTGTTCCTGAGCATCCAGTGTGTACTGGTACTGATCTGCTTCGTCTCCCTGTTGTTCCACGGCCACTACGATACCTGGCAGGATGCGCTCAACCACGGCCTGTTCCAGGCGGTGTCGCTGGGCACGACTACCGGTTACAGCACCACCAGTTATGCGGATTGGCCCTCTTTTCTACCCATGTTGCTGATGTTTTCCGCCTTCATCGGCTGCTGCGCCGGCAGCACCGGGGGCGGCATCAAGGTGATGCGCTTCATGATCCTGTTCCTGCAGGGGATGCGCGAGCTGAAGCGACTGGTGCATCCACGCGCCATCTATACCCTCAAGCTGGGCCGTCGCGCCGTACCAGAGCGGATCGTGGAAGCGGTGTGGGGCTACTTTGCCACCTACATCATCCTGTTCTTCATCTTTATGCTGTTGTTGCTGATGACCGGCTTGAACGAGGTGACCGCCTTCTCTGCCGTGGCGGCCGCGTTTACCAACGTGGGGCCGGGGCTGGGGGAGGTGTCGGCCAACTTCGGCAATATCTCGGCAACGGCCCAATGGATACTGGTGGTCGCCATGTTGTTTGGTCGATTGGAAATCTTTACGCTTCTGGTACTGTTTACCCCTGCATTCTGGCGTAGTTGAGGTTGGTATGGACAAGATTCTGGTGCTTTATTCTTCCCGTGACGGGCAAACGCGAAAAATCGTCGATGCCATGCTGGCTGAGATCGAGGGATGCGAGGTGGTGATGCAGGATCTGCACAGCCTGCCCATGTGCAACCTCAGCAAGTTCAAGAAGGTGCTTATCGGTGCTTCCATTCGCTATGGCAACTTCCACCCCAGCCTGTTCAGCTTCATTCATGCTCATCACGAACAGCTGGAAGTGGCCAACGCCGCCTTCTTCTGTGTCAACCTGACGGCCCGCAAGCCAGAGAAGCAGACCCCGCAGACCAATGCCTACATGAAGAAGTTTTTGCGCCTCTCCCCCTGGAAGCCAAAAACCCTGGGGGTGTTTGCCGGTGCGCTGCAGTACTCCCGCTATAACTGGTGGCAGACCCGCATCATTCAGCTGATCATGAAGATCACCGGCGGTAGCACGGACACCAGCAAGGACCTCGAGTTTACCGACTGGGACAAAGTGCGCAGTTTTGCCCGCGATTTCTGGTCAAAAAAATAGCCGTGGCAATGTAAAAGCGGCTTGAGCCCTGCTGATGCAGGGCTTTTTGTTTGATAAATAGACGTTTGACCGGCCAAAACACGAAAAATGCCAATTTTTGCAAAATTTCCCTTGTCATCGCGGCGCGGCTCCCTATAATGCGCCTCCATCGACACGGCAAGCGGCAACGCAGAAAGCCAAGTCGGTGGCCTCGAAAAGCCTTTGAAAATAAGGCTTGACTCGAGAAGGCGGTTGAGTAGAATGCCACTCCCGCAGCAGCCAAAA
>NZ_JAPCJC010000021.1:0-67561 GCF_027707805.1 Aeromonas sp. QDB20
AAGGGTACCACCAATCAGCAGTTGGCCACCTCTCGCCATTCATCCATGAGTGTCGCACTTATTATCTGAATTCCCGTGCCACTTGTTGTTGTATTCACTATGATTTTTCAACCTGTGAAACCATGCCGATAATGTTTATTGCATAGGCGCGACATCTGGCTATCACCATTGGATGGATGAGCGGCCCGATCAGAGATAACAACCCTCCCGATCATTGCCCCGAATAGATTGGAGGCTGTTAACTGGCCTCGGGGCTGAAGGTACGAGGTTGCCCCCTGTTGTTCGCCGAGGTGAGCCCGTTTGTCCAGGCCGCGAGGAAGGACGCCGAGCGAGCGGCGCTGGGCCAGGGATGGCCCATCGGCGCGTGCCGTGGGACAAACGGGTGAACCGAGGGAACCCGACGCAGGAGGACGAACAAGCGGGGGTGGCCTTTCTTTTGGTGACTTTTCTTTGGCCACGCAAAGAAAAGTCACTCGCCAAGCCGCGCAGCGGCGGCGAAACCCCGTCGAGGACGGAGTCCTCGTGTCCTGCATGGCGCAGCCATGCCAATCAGGCTAGTGACCCCTCACCCTAGCCCTCTCCCGCAAGGGGAGAGGGGACGGTTACCGCGGACGATTACGCTCCGCTAATCGACCCTACTCGACCCCATCCATTGATCCCAAGCCCTATCCCCCAAGGGGCGAGGGGATCATTTACCCCGGTGCAATGCGCTTCGCTTATTGCACCCTACCGTTCTCCCGCAGGGGGGAGGGGACGGTTACCGCGGACGATTACGCTTCGCTAATCGACCCTACACAACCCCACCCATTGATCCAAACGTCTCTCCCACAGGGGAGAGGGGATGGAGCCCCGGGGCTGACGAGAGCAGCCGTCGAGGGTGCAACCCTCGCACCTTGCCGCAGGCGCGGGAGACCGGCTGGTCTGCGCCAAAGACGCTGCCGCCCCTGACTGTCGCCGCCACCTTGCGCCCTTGACCATCCATGAATACTCGGGCCCAACAGGGGCCGATGGTCATCTTACGGAACCCGCTTCGGCGGGGCCATCCAAATCCATGAAATTAGTGATGCAACCATCAGAATTGAATGGTTTTTCTCCTTTGCTGCAAAGTGGCAACCGGCGGTTGACCCGTGGCCGGGGTGTGATGGAAGATGAGCCCCGAGCCCCGAGCCCCGAGCCCCGAGCCCCGAGCCCCGAGCCCCGAGCCCCGAGCCCCGAGCCCCGAGCCCCGAGCCCAGCTGATAGCCGAGCGTAGATACGGGGATGTGTTGCAAGCC
This sequence comes from Aeromonas sp. QDB20, assembly GCF_027707805.1. Lineage (NCBI taxonomy): Bacteria > Pseudomonadati > Pseudomonadota > Gammaproteobacteria > Aeromonadales > Aeromonadaceae > Aeromonas > Aeromonas sp. QDB20. The sequence goes on from NZ_JAPCJC010000021.1 coordinate 1,275, forward strand.
GAGAGCTGAACCGAGTGGCGAGCCGAGTGAGGGGAATGGCAGCGGAGCGCCATGAATAAAGGTGGTCAGCGACAGGGGCCATCACGATACCGAGCTCGCCCGCTTGAGCGCCACCGGCAAGCCGCCGCAGCCAAAAGCTTCGCACGACAGGCACCGCTTGCTTCGGCAGTGGGCGCTGATTGCCCCTCAGATGGGGTTATATCTCGTTGGCTGCAAACGGAGCACGTTGCTGGACAATCGAGGGTCATTCGGCGACAAAGGGCGGCAAAAGCGCAGAGATAGCGCCGCGATGGGGGCGGGCGGTGGGTGAAGGGGCTATGGTTTCAGGAATAGACATGCAAGCAGGGAGGTGTGCATGGACAGAATATTGCAGGCGTTGTCGCTGCAAGTGACCGGGGCGCGGGATCTGGAGAGCCTGACCCGCCCGCTGCTGGAGATGCTCGAAACGGTCACCGGGCTCGAATCCACCTATCTGACCGAAATCGACCTTGGTCACGACACCCAACATATCCGCTATGCCCGCAACAGCGCCGACCTGCAGATCCCCGAGGGGGCCTCGGTGGCCTGGGGCGATACCCTCTGCCGGCGGGCCCTCGACGAGGGGCGCTTCTACACCGACGATGTAGCGCTCTGCTGGGGGGATTCCCAGGCGGCGCAGGCCCTTGGCATTCGCACCTATCTGAGTTGCCCGGTGCGCACCCCCTCCGGCTCCCTCTATGGCACCCTGTGCGCCGCCAGCGCCGAACACAAGCCGCTGCTGGCGGGCTCGGATCACCTGATTGCCTTCTTCGCCCGGCTCATCGCCGAGCAGGTGGAGCGCGAACAGCTGCTGCAGCAGCTGCAGCAGGCCAACAACGAGCTGTCGCGCCAGGCGCTGAGCGACCCGCTGACCGGGCTACCCAACCGGCGGGCCTTGATGCTCGAGCTCAACCGCCTCTTTTCGCTGGCTGAGCGGGTCGAGCATCCACTGTTGATAGGCTTTATCGATCTCGACGGCTTCAAGGCCATCAACGACACCCACGGCCACGATGCGGGCGACCTGTTGCTGCAACGGGTGGCGGCGGCGCTCTCCTGCGTGCTGCGTGGCGGCGATCTGCTGGCGCGGGTGGGGGGCGACGAGTTCGTGGCGGTGGGGATGGGGCCGCCGTGCGGCGACGAGCCGCAGGTGATGGCGGTACATGGCTTTCAGCGCCGGCTGTTCGAGGCGAGCCTGGTGTCGCTCGAGCTGCCCACCGGAGCGCTCCATTATGCCGGCGCCAGCGTGGGGGTGGTGGCCATCGATCCGGCCCTCAGCACGGTGGACGAGGCGCTGAGGCTGGCCGATGCCTGCATGTACGAGGTCAAGCGCCAGCGTCGCCGGCCGAGCTGACGCGCAGGTGAGACAGGCAAACAAAAGGGGCCCCGCTGGGCCCCTTCTTCATGCCGCCCCTCAGCGGGCGGGGAAGTACTTGCTCTGGATCTGCTGGAACTCGCTGCTGGCCAGCACCTGGGTCAGGCCGCTCTGGAACTCCTTGACCAGCTCGTCGCTCACCGGGTGGCTGAAGGCGAAGCAGAACTGTTCCGAGCTCAACATCCAGAACACCTTGAACTGGGCGGGATCCAGCTGCTGGGAGGCGATCAGATCCAGCATGGTGGTCTTGTTGGTGGAGATGAGATCGACCCGGCCCGAGGTGAGCATCTTGAGCGCCTGGGGCAGGCGGTTGGCCGGCAGGATCTTCTGCTCGTCGAAGCCGTTGTTGAGCAGCAGCTGCTCCCCCACGTCGGCCCGCACCGCCCCTATGTTGTACTGCTGGGCATCTTCCAGCCTGGCTATCTTGACCGGGTTCTTGGCCAGCCCCATCAGCACGATCTCGGCGTAGCCGATGGGGCAGGCCCACTTGAACAGGGGATCCCGCGCCTCGGTACGGGCGGTGGAGAAGAGCACCACGTTGGGTTTTTGGGTCAGCAGGTAGTAACCCCGCGCCCAGGGCATGATGGTGACGGTCTGCGGCGGGGTGTTGGTCTTCTTCCACACCTGTTGCAGCAGCTCGACGGCGAGCCCGGTGGGGGCGCCCGCCTCATTGGAGAAGTTGTAGGGTTTGTACTCTTCGCTGAGGTAGTGCAGCTTGCCAAGCTCGGGACTGGCCTGGGCCAGGGTGGCAAACACGAGTGCGGCGAATCCGGTCCATTTTTTCATTTTGGCCATCCTGGTGGGGTGTTGCGTCACTCTCAAGTGTTATCAAAGCCGGCCAAATCGCCAGCCGTGGCACGGCTCACGGCATGTATTGGCGCCGCAGGGCCTGATAGTCCGGCGAGGCGAGCGCCTGGTTGAGGGCGCGCTGAAACTGCTTGATCACCCCGTCATCCACCTGGCGGCTGAAGGCGTAGCAGAGCTCTTCGGCATCCAGTACGAAGGCCACAGTGAACGCTTTGGTATCGAGCTGCAGCTCCTTGATGGCGTCGTAGCCCGCCAGCTTGCCGGTCGCCAGCAGATCGGCGCGGCCCGACACCAGCATCTTCAGCCCCTGGCTCAGCCGGTTGGCGGGGATGATGCGGTTCTCGTCCATGCCGCGGTTGAGCAGCAACTGCTCGGAGGCATCGGAGCGCACGGCACTGATGCGGTAGTCGTTGATCTGCTCGACGGCGCTCAGGGTAATGGGGCGACGCTTGTAGGCCAGCAACACGTACTCGGCGTGGCCGATGGGGCAGGCCCATTTGAACAGGGGATCGCGGGTGTCGGTGCGGGCGGTGGAGAAGAGCACCACGTTGGGTTTCTGGGTGAGCAGGTAGTAACCCCGCGCCCAGGGCAGGATGCGGATGGGCTGGGGGGGCGTCTGGGTGTTTTGCCAGATGCGCTGCAGCAGCTCCACCGCGAGGCCAGCGGGCTGGCCGGCGGCATCGGTGAAGTTGTAGGGGGGATACTCCTCGGTCAGGTACTCCAGCTTGCCGAGCTCGGCCTGCGCCGTGCCAAGGCATGACAACAGCAGCAGACAACCGAAAAAACCTCTCCTCATGGGTAATCCTTGGCGTAGCGCGGGCGATCATCTTGCCCAAGTGTGGGCAAAAAAGCCTGATATTGCCAGCAGTTACCAGCGCGCTCTGGGGTTGCCCAGCGGTTTTAGCTGCTCATCGCGCAGCCCAACCAGCAGGGCCTTGCCGCTCTCCTGCAGGCGAAATTCGCCGTAGTGCGCCGCCTCGTACTGTTCGCCGGTGCCCTCTTCGAAGAAGTAGGCGTCGGGGCCGATGCGCCACTGGCCATCGCTTTGGCGCACCTGCAGCCGCCGCTCATCGCGGGCCAGCTGCTCCGGCTTGCCCCCTTCCACCCAGCTGGCGACCTGCTGCTCGTCGAGGCGGATCACCAGGGTATCGGCGGGGGCCTCGTCGTGGCGCCGGTTGCCGAGCTGGCGGGCGAGTTCGTAGTTGAGGCGCATGTAATCCCCCTGCATCAGGGAGCGCGGGTCGACCGGGGCGAGGCGCAGCAGCACCACCTCGCCACTGCTCATGGCGTGCTCGTAGCGCCAGACGGTGACATTGATGGCCGCCAGGATGGTGATACCGGTCAGCAGCAAGGCGAGTCGTCTCATGAGGGGCTCCGTGGGCTCAGCCGTTTGAGCAGCTGGCGGGCGCCGAGCAGCAGGGCGCCCGAGCCCAGCAGCAGCCAGGATTTGGTCATCAGGGTCAGCCCCAGATCGTAGTAATAGAGGGAGCCAAAGCCGACCAGCAGCAGGCCGGCCAGGGTCATCAGGCCGACGCTGCCGGCATAGAAGCCGAGCACCAGCACCAGGGCGCCGGCCCCCATGCCGGGGATGAGGGCGCTGAGCAGCACCAGTGGCAGCCCGTACAGCAGCGGCAGTTTCAGCCTGACCATCAGCCCCAGCAACAGAGCGGCGCAGAGCAGCGGGTTGAGCCAGAGCGGCAGGCGGGAGTGGCCGAGCTCGTCGAGCATGCTGGCGCCGCCCTCCCACAGCGGGTGGTGCAGGCGCCCCAGCACCAGCAGGGAGAGCGCCAGCCCCAGGGTGAGGGATTCATAGAGCTGATGGCGCGCCGGATCGCGCTCTGCCTGCAGCCAGCTGAGGGCAACCGCCGTCATCACCAGCGGCAGGGCCAGCAGTTGCAGGCCGAGGCAGGCGAGGCCCAGGGTGAGCAGGATGGCGGTGGCGAAGCTGTGGAACAGCCGGATCAGCCAGTGCTCGAACAGGGCGGCGATGGCCAGCGACAGCAGGGCGAGACCGAACCAGAGCGGGGCCGAGTGCAGATCCAGCCGATCGAGCAGGCCGTAGAGCAGCCAGGCGTCGCCGGCCAGCGCCAGCGCCAGCACGAACTGATCCCACAGATCGCTGAGGGTGGCGAAGCGGTTGAGGCAAAAGGCGATGGCCATCAGCACGGCGCCCATCAGCAGGGCGCTGTCGGCATCCCGGGTGAGCTGGGAGAACGACATGAACAGGAAGAACAGCAGGAACAGGGCGGCAATCCAGCCCACCATGCCGAGCAGAAAGCGGCTCGACCAGTGGGGCTGGTCGTCGCGGGGGGCATCCCCTTCCACCAGCCGGGCCCGTTGCAGTCGCTGCCAGGGGGTCAGATCACTCATGGGACCTCCGTTGTTGTTGCAGCCAGCGGCTGGCGGCCACCGACAGGCCGATGGCGATGAGGCAGAGCAGCAGGAAGCCGTCCACGTCCGGCTCCATCCATTTGCCGAGCGCGGTCAGCAGCACCACGATGAGGCTCAGGCAGCCCATGGCGAGCCCGGCGATGAACCTGTGGTGCCAGCGCAGGTAGGCGGCCGCCAGCCAGCCGAGCCAGGCCGGCCAGACCCAGGGGGAGGCGGCATCGAACAGCGCCAGCAGGGTCAGCAGGGTGACGCCGAGCCCGGCGGCCAGCCCCGCCAGCCAGGAGGGCATCAGCCGGTAGCGGGCGGGCACCAGCAGCAGTATGCCCCAGAGGGCGGTGTTGAACAGGGTCAGGCTCCAGCCGAGGGCCTCCTCATCGAAGGCGAAGAAGAAGTTGAACAGGCCGAGCCGCCAGTAGAGCACCAGCGCCAGCTGACCGAGCAGCCAGCTCAAGGTCCACAGCAGCGGGCTCTGGCCGAGCGCCGCCAGCGGCAGCAGCATCAGCGCCCAGATGGCGAACAGCTGCCAGGGATCGGCGCCGGTCTGGTAGGTCTGCCCCACCAGCGCCAGCAGAGCACCGATGTTGAGGGCGATGGCGAGCAGCAGCGCCTGGCGCTGGCTGTCGGCGAGGGGCTTGCGCCACAGCAACAGCAGCATGGCGAGCAGTGGCAGCTCCAGCAGGGCGAGGCGCGAGAGGCGGCCCAGCTCCTGCCAGTTGAAGGCGACGAAGAACACCAGGCCGGCGCCGAGACACAGGCTGCCAAGCCAGAGCAGCAGCCGATCGAACAGCCACTGCCAGCGGGCAGGGCCGGGGGGCAGCTCGCACAGGGCGAGGGCGGCGGGCAACTGGGCCCGGTCGAGACGCCCGCGCCTGACCCAGTCGAGCAGCGCCTGTCTTGAGGTGAAGTGCATGGGATGCTCCATCAGGTTTGCCGCATTATGCCACGGCCATGGCGCCGGTTGGCAGCCCCCGTCTGCGGGCGCCGCAGGCCCGCCATGCGGGCAGCAAAAAGCCCCGCCAGAGGACGGGGCTTGCGTGCAAAGAGACGACATGGGCGCGGGAGTGGCGTCGGCAAGTGCTCACCCTTGCCTCGCCACCTTCTGATCCGGCCGGGTCAGGCGAATAGCAGGGTGCTCACTCCGAGGCCCACGAACAGGATGGCGCAGGCGATGCGGATCCCCTTGAGGGGCAGGCGATCGGCCCCCAGCTTGCCAAGCAGCACCACAGGCACGTTGGCCAGCATCATGCCGAGGGTGGTGCCGGTGATGACCTGGGTCAGGGAGTCGTACTTGGCCGCCAGCAGCACGGTGGCGATCTGGGTCTTGTCGCCGATTTCAGCGATAAAGAAGAGCACGAAGGTGGCCATGAAGGGGCCGTACTTGTCGAGCGGGCTCTCCTCGTCGTCCATCTTGTCCGGCACCAGGATCCAGGCGGCCATGGCGATGAAGGCACCGGCCACCAGGTAGGTCATCACCTTGGGATCGAGCCAGCGGCTGATGAACTCGCCAAGCCAGGCGGCGCCGGCGTGGTTGAGCAGGGTGGCCGCCAGCATGCCGGCGATGATGGGCCAGGGCTTGCGAAAACGACAGATGAGCAACAGCGCCAGCAGCTGGGTCTTGTCGCCGATTTCGGCGATGGCCACGCTGAGGGTTGAGGTTAACAAGGCTTCCATAAAAATGACCGGGGGACGGAATTGTTATACCTGAGACAAGCCTGCGCCATCCGTCCCCGGTATTGGCACTGGCCCGTCAAAGGTCTTGTCAAATCCGCGGCTGGCGTGGATCACCCTGACCATGGTGAGTTGGCACCAAGTATGTTGATCAGGGTCGCGAACCGGTTTGGGGCCGGCTGGCGAGACTACTCCCCCTCGATGGGAGCGGGCATTCTAGGGAAAAAGCGAAAGTGACGCAAGCCGGGCGAGCGGGGATCAGCCACCCACCAGCTTGACGCTGAAACCGGCCTTCTCGAGCTCGGCCTTGATCAGATCCCGTTTATCCCCCTGGATCTCGATCACCCCCTCTTTGAGGCCGCCGCCGGTGCCGCACTTTTTCTTGAGCAGGGTGGCGATGCTCTTTTGCTGGTCGGCCGGTACGCCGTGGATGGTGATGACCCCGGCGCCCTTGCGCCCCTTGGTTTCGCGGCGGATGCGCACCACCCCATCGGTGGGGAAGGGGGAGGCGGATTGCGGCTGGCTCTGTTCTTTGATGATGCCGCCGTCCGTGCTGTAAACCAGACGGCTGTTGTTGTCGTGACTCATGGCAGTTATTTGTGGGTTAGCTAAGCGGAGTTTGATTTTACTCAAATAAGCGTTGAAAACACGGATTATAATGCCCCAAGTAAAAGAGAATTATTATTGTTTAACTTCAGGAGTCAGTCATGGTACTCGCGCAGTTGTCACCGGGACAGAGTGCTCGCATCAAGAACATGAATCAATTGACCCGTCCCCTGCGGCGCAAGCTGATGGTGATGGGCTTGCTGCCCCAGACTGAAGTCATCTTTTTGCGCGCGGCCCCGCTCGGGGATCCGCTGCAGATCCAGTGTCAGGGGATCTGCCTCTCCATGCAAAAAAGCCTTGCCCAGCAAATCGAGGTCGAACCGGTATGAACTACTCCCTGGTAACCGTCGGCAACCCCAATAGCGGCAAGACCTCCCTGTTCAACGCCCTGACCGGGGCCCGCCAGCAGGTGGGCAACTGGAGCGGCGTCACCGTCGACAAGAAAATGGGCGAATTCAGTGTCCAGGGCCACGACTACAAACTGATGGACCTGCCCGGCATCTACAGCCTGGCCAACCAGGAGGGGAGCCTGGACGAGCAGATCGCCAGCCGCTTCGTGGAGGGCCAGCAGCCGGATCTGCTGCTCAACGTCATCGACGCCGCCAACCTGGAGCGCTCCCTCTACCTCACGCTGCAACTGCGCGAGCTGGGGTTGCCCATGGTGGTGGTGCTCAACAAGATGGACATCCTGCAAAAGCGGCGCATCACCATCGACGAGAGCAAGCTCGCCAAGGCCCTCGGCTGCCCGGTGGTGGCCCTCTCGGCCCACAATCGCCAGCAGGTCGCCGCCTTCAAGAACCAGATCCAGCAGTTCATCGGCCAGCCGCAGCCGGCGCTGTTGCTGGACTACGGCACAGATCTTGAAAAAGATCTGGCGGAGCTCGAGACCCTGCTCGCCCCGCACCACCTCACTGCCCGCGGCCGCGCCCTGCGCCTGCTGGAAGAGGATGCGGTGATGCAGGAGACCCTGCTGCCCGGCCAGCAGGCCGCCGCCGCCAACGTGGTGGCCCGCGCTCACCACGGGCAGGATGTGGACCTGCAACTGGCGGATATCCGCTACGGCCACATCCACCAGTGGGCCGCCCAGGCGTGCCAGCAGAAGGGCAAGCTCAGCGCGGCCCAGAGCGAGCGGCTCGATCGGGTGCTGCTCAACCGCTGGTTCGGCATCCCCTTCTTCCTGCTGGTGATGTACCTGATGTTCATGTTCGCCATCAAGGTGGGCAGCGCCTTCATCGACTTCTTCGACATCATGGGCGGTGCCCTGTTTGTCGACGGGGTGCACCACCTGCTGGGACTGGTCCATGCGCCGGACTGGCTGGGGGCCATCCTGGCGGACGGCTTCGGGGTGGGCTTGCAGACCGTCGCCACCTTCATCCCGGTGATCGGCTGCCTCTATCTGTTCCTGGCGGTGCTGGAGAGCTCCGGCTACCTGGCCCGCGCGGCCTTTGTGGTGGATGCCCTGATGCGCCGCCTCGGCCTGCCGGGCAAGGCGTTCGTGCCCATGCTGATGGGCTTTGGCTGCACCGTGCCCTCGGTGATGGCGACCCGCACCCTCAACTCCGAGCGCGAGCGGCTGATGACCTCGGCCATGGCCCCCTTCATGTCGTGCGGTGCTCGCCTGCCGGTTTACGCCCTGTTCGCGGTGGCCTTCTTCCCCGAGTCGGGCCAGAACCTGGTGTTCGGTCTCTACCTCATCGGCATCCTGGTGGCGGTACTCACCGGCCTGTTGCTGCGCAGCACCCTGCTGCCGGGCAAGAGCGACTCCATGCTGATGGAGATGCCGGACTACGAGTGGCCGCGCCCGGTCAACGTCGGCATCAAGACCTGGCAGAAGCTCAAGTCCTTCGTGTTCGGCGCCGGTAAAACCATCGTGCTGGTCGTCGCCGTGCTGAGCGTGCTCAACTCGCTCGGCACCGATGGCAGCTTCGGCCACCAGGATCAGGAGAGCTCGGTGCTGAGCAAAATCAGCCAGGCGGTGACCCCGGTGCTGCACCCCATCGGCGTGCGCGATGACAACTGGCAGGCCACGGTCGGCATCGTCACCGGCATCTTCGCCAAAGAGGCGGTGGTCGGTACCCTCAACAGCCTCTACGCCGGCAGCGGCGACGGGGAGGAGGAGGCGAGCGAGTTCTCCCTGGTGCACAGCTTCCAGGAAGCGATCGCCGCAGTGGCCACCAATCTGGCCGACATCGACCCGACCGACCCCATGGGGCTGGCGGTGGGCAATCTGGATGACCAGCAGGCTGCCGCCGAGGCGCAGGAAGTGGACGTCTCCACCTACGGCAACATGCAGAGCCACTTCGACGGGGCGGCCGGTGCCTTCGCCTACCTGTTGTTCGTGCTGCTCTACATGCCCTGCGCCGCCGCCATGGGCGCCCTGGTGCGGGAGACCGGCCGCCAATGGGCCCTGCTGACCGCCGCCTGGTGCAACTACATGGCCTTCATGTGTGCCACCGTCTTCTATCAGCTGGCCACCTTTGCCGCCCACCCCGAACAGAGCCTGTTCTGGGTGGCGAGCTACGGCCTCTCCCTGCTGCTGCTCTGGTGGCTGGGCCGTCGCCACGGCGACATAGTGGCGCGCAAGGTGGTGGCCCTATGATCCTGCGCGAGCTGGGGGAGTACCTCGCCGCGCAGCAGAAGGCGAGCCGGCGCGAGCTGGCCCGCCACTTCCACACCTCGGAAGATGCGGTGGAGGCCATGCTCGGCGTCTGGATGCGCAAGGGGCGGGTCGCCAAGCGGGAGACTCAGGTGTGCGGCGGCTCCTGCTGTGGCAAGAGCCAGGAGGTGATGTTCGAGTGGTGCGAGCCGGGCCAGATTGGTCTGGTGCAAAAGGGCTGAGCTCACGCCCGATAGCCCGCATTCGAATATAAAAAAAGACCCGCCGCTGGCGGGTCTTTTTATGGGCGCGTGTTCGCCCTGTTCGCTGGATTGGCGTAGAAGGGGGGCAGATCAGCGCCCCGGCCAGCGCTGGCCCACCTCGGCGTGGCGATACCAGGCCATCAGCGCCTGCTGGCCCTGGATGTCGTCCACCGCCGGTGACCAGGGGGCGAAGTCCTCTTCCCGGAAAGGAGCATAGGGACCGTGTTTCACCTCGAAGATGACGGCGCCGGGATCCAGAGAGAGCACCGCATGCCAGCTGGCGACCGGGGTCTCCAGCACCGAGGTCTCTTCCCCCAGCACGGCGCGGGCAATGACGGTGCCCTCGTCATCGAAGTTGAGCACCACGAAGCGGCCCTGCAGCGAGGTGAGCAGCTCCCAGGTCTGCAGGTGGCGATGGGGGCGGATGTAGGTACCCGGCTCCATGGCGATGGCCAGGCGCTGGATGGGGTCGGCCAGCTCCTGATGCAGGTTGTGGTTCATGCGCAGGCGCGGGGAGTGGGCGGCCTCGTCGGCGAGGCTGGCAAGGCGGGCAACATCCAGTTTTTTCATATGTGATTCCATGGTGAGACGAAGGCAAGGGCCGAGGGCAGAGTAGCACGCACCGGGGGCGGCCGGACAAGGCGCGAGCGGTAAGCAAATGTAAAAAGGGAGCCGACAGGGCTCCCGTTTGCCGGCGCGGCGGCATCACAGCCTGGCCAGCATCTCCTGGGTGACCAGCACTATCCCCTGCTCGGAGCGGTAGAAGCGGCGGGCATCCTCGCTGGCGTTTTCCCCCACCACCAGTCCTTCCGGTAGCTTGCAGCCCTTGTCGATCACCACCCGGCGCAGCCGGCAGCCCGGGCCTATCTCGACTCCGGGGAAGATCACCGCCTGATCCAGGGTGCAGAAGGAGTCGACCCGCACGTTGGTAAACAGCACCGAGCTCACGATGAAGGAGCCGCTGACGATGGTGCCGCCGGCAAACATGGAGTTGATGGTCATACCGTGCTGGCCGTTTCTGTCCTGCACGAACTTGGCGGGCGGGGTCATGTTCTGGCTGGTCCAGATGGGCCAGTCCTGATCATAGATGTCGAGCTCGGGGGTGACGGAGGCGAGATCCATGTTGGCCTCCCAGAACGAATCCACCGTGCCCACGTCACGCCAGTAGGGGCGCTTTTGCGGGCAGCAGCCGACGCAGGACATGCTGAACGGGTGGGCGTAGGCGGTGCCCTCTTGCACCACCCGCGGGATCACGTCCATGCCGAAATCGTGGTGGGAGGCCGGGTTGGCGAGATCCTCTTCCAGCAACTGGTAGAGGTAGTCCGCTTCGAAGATGTAGATCCCCATGGAGGCGAGCGCGGTATCGGGCTTGCCCGGCATGGCGGGCGGGTTGGCGGGTTTTTCGACGAAGGCGTTGATCTTGCGATCCCCATCCACCGCCATCACCCCGAAGGCGCTCGCCTCATCCCGCGGCACCTCGATGCAGGCCACCGTGACCCTGGCCCCCATGTTGACGTGATCGAGCAGTATGGCGGCGTAATCCATCTTGTAGATGTGATCCCCCGCCAGCACCACCACATACCTGGGGCCGTGATCGCGAATGATGTCCAGATTCTGGTAGACCGCATCGGCGGTGCCGCGATACCAGGTGACCTCGTCCACCCGTTGCTGGGCGGGCAGCAGGTCGATGAACTCGTTCATCTGGTAGCGCAAAAAGGACCAGCCGGACTGCAGGTGGCGCAGCAGGCTGTGGGATTTGTATTGGGTCACCACTCCGACCCGGCGAATGCCGGAGTTGATGCAGTTGGAGAGTACGAAGTCGATGATGCGGAACTTGCCGCCGAAGTGTACTGCCGGTTTCGCCCTGTTGTCCGTCAACTGTTTGAGGCGACTGCCCCGCCCTCCTGCGAGAACCAAGGCCATGGTCTCGTTCAGCAACTGTCTTGACTGTGCTGTATTGGCAGGTTGTAACGACATTTAATACCCCTTTATTGATAGAACCCTTTGATAGTGCCTCCTTTGAAGCCGGTATGAAAGAGCTTTCACTCACACTTCTCGCACGGTTTTTCGGTCAAATGATGGTTTTGTCATTTTTGGTGACAGATTTTGTCGCAGATGGGCCGTTCGTTCACCAGATGTCGCTGTCTGCTACGGGCGAGCGAGGAGGGGGGAGGCAGCCGGGATATGAAAACACCCGCCGGGGCGGGTGTTTGCAGGCACAAGGGGGAGACGGGTCAGAACAGATCGTCCTTCTCGTCCTTGGTGGGCTCCAGGCTCCAGCCGGTGGCATCGCTGCTGCTGGCGATCTGGCCCTTCTCCTTCCACAGCTTGATCTTGAGGCGCAGGTTGTTGGCCGAGTCGGCGTTCTTCACTGCCTCCTCCTCGTCGATCACCCCTTCCACCACCAGATCGAACAGGGCGCTGTCGAAGGTGACCATGCCGAGGGCCTTGGACTTCTCCATCACCTCCTTGAGGCCGCCAAACTCGCCGCGCTTGACCATGTCGCGGATGGTGTGGGTGCCCAGCATGATCTCTACCGCCGCCCGGCGGCCGCCATCAGTAGTTTTCACCAGCCGCTGGGAGACAAACGCCTTGAGGTTGTTGCCAAGATCGTTGAGCAGCTGGGGCCGGCGCTCTTCCGGGAAGAAGTTGATGATGCGGTCCAGCGCCTGGTTGGCGTTGTTGGCGTGCAGGGTGGAGATGGCCAGGTGGCCGGTTTCCGAGAAGGCCAGCGCGTGCTCCATGGTCTCGCGATCGCGAATTTCGCCGATAAGGATCACGTCCGGCGCCTGGCGCAGGGTGTTTTTCAGGGCGGCGTGGAAGCTGCGGGTATCCACCCCCACCTCCCGCTGGTTGATGATGCTCTTGCGGTGGCGGTGCACGAACTCCACCGGATCCTCGATGGTGATGATGTGGCCGCCGCTGTTGCGGTTGCGATGGTCGATAAGGGCCGCGAGCGAGGTGGATTTGCCCGAGCCGGTGCCGCCGACGAACAGCACCAGCCCCCGTTTCTCCATGATGGTGTCGAGCAGCACGGTGGGCAGTTTCAAATCCTCGAAGCGGGGGATCTCGGTCTTGATGTTGCGCGCCACCAGGGAGACTTCGTTGCGCTGCTTGAAGATGTTGATCCGAAAGCGCCCTATCTGGGGCAGGGAGATGGCGAGGTTCATCTCCAGCTCCTTTTCAAACTGCTGCTTCTGCTCGCCGTCCATGATGGCGTCGGCTATGCTGGCCACCTCGCCGGGCTCGAGCGGCGTCTCGCTCAAGGGGCGCAGGCCGCCGTTGAACTTGGCACAGGGGGGCGCGCCGGTCGACAGATAGAGGTCTGAGCCGTCCTGCTTGGCCAGGATCTGTAGCATGTCTCGCAATTCCATGGTTTTTGCCTCGTCTATCAAGGAGATGCCTTGCTGGGGATGTTATTGAGTGTACAGCGTCAGGCGCCGGTGAGTTTCTCGCGAAAGACAAAAAAGACCGCGCCCAGGATGCAGAGGCCAGCCCACAGGTAATCCCATTTCAGATCCTCTTTCAGATAGAAGATGGAGAAGGGGACGAACACGGTGAGGGTGATCACCTCCTGCAGGATCTTGAGCTGGCCGACGGAGAGCACGGTGTGGCCGATGCGGTTGGCGGGTACCTGCAGCAGGTATTCGAACAGCGCTATTCCCCAGCTCACCAGGGCGGCGATGATCCAGGGTTTGTGATTCATACTCTTGAGGTGGGCGTACCAGGCGAAGGTCATGAAGACGTTGCTGCACAGCAGCAGGCCGATGCTGGTAAAGATAGGGTTCATTAGGTTCTCCTTTAAAATCAATCGCATTTTATCGCCGAACCATGGGTTCTCATAAGTGGGGCGGCAGGGTATTTTTAATCCATCAAGGATGAAGAGACAGAGGGTTGTACGAGATGGGCAAGACAAGCTGGGGTGTGCTTGGTCTGCTGTTTGCCTGCCAGGTGCACGGTGCGCCGACCCTGACGGTAGCCACCGATGTCTGGCCACCGTTTCGAATTGAAATGCCGGACGGTCGGCTGGGCGGACTGGACATGGATATCTTGCAGCAGTTGCAGCGGCGCAGCGGCATCCGCTTCGAAGTGAAGCAGGTCCCCTGGGGGCGGGCGCTCAAACAGATGCAGACCGGTCAGGTGGACCTGATGATCGGGCTGGCCATGACGGCGGAGCGGGCGACCTTCATCGACTATCTGCAGCCGGCCTATTACCAGTGCCGGCCCGCCTTCTATGGCAAGGGGACTGAGGTCTCGACCCTGCGCAGCTATGCCGATCTGCAGGGGCACAGGGTGGGTTACGTGCTCAATTCGGCCTATTTCGAACCGTTCGATTCCGACAGCCGGCTCGACAAGCACGGGGTGCCCACCGAGGAGCAACTGCTGCGCATGGTGCAGCGCGGCCATCTGCCCTTGATGATCGGCACCGACTGCCAGGTGGACTATGCCTTGAGTCGGGGCAAGGAGGCGGGGCTGCGCAAGGCAGCCTACCAGCCATCCCAGCCCGTGGTGCTCTATCTGGGCATGAGCAAGCGCTCCCCCCACCAGGCGCTGCAGCAACCGCTGGCGCTGGCCCTGCAGGAGCTGGTGGCAAGCGGTGACATCGCCACCCTCGCCAAGCCTTACCAGCCTTGACCTTGGGTGGTAACACGCTGTTATCATGACCTTTTCATGCTGATGCCCGGTGGCTGACGCCGCCCGGGCACGGGTCACTCTCACCTTCGGGGAGCCTCTGTGTATCTCTCTTTGCTCGCCCGCCAGCAGCGCTGGCAGCGGCGCTGGTTGCTCGGCCTGCTGCTGCTGACCCTGGCGCTGTTTCTCTTCTCCCTGATCTGGGGCGAATTCCTGCTGTTGCCCTGGCACCCCTTGGGGGAGCTCGAGCAGCGTATTCTGCTGGAGCTGCGTCTGCCGCGCGCCCTGCTGGCCCTGCTGGCGGGGGCGGCGCTCGCCTGCGGCGGCGCCGTGCTGCAGGTGATGCTGCACAACCCGGTGGCCGAACCCGGCCTGCTCGGCGTCTCGAGCGGGGCAGGACTGGCCGCCATGGTGGCGATGGCGGTGGCCAAGGCCCTCGGCGTCTATCTGCCGGGTTGGGGGTTGTCGCTGGCGGCCTTCGGCGGTGCCCTGCTGGTGACCATGCTGCTGATACGGCTGGCGCGCCGGGCCCGGCTCGGCCATGCCAGGCTGCTGCTGTTCGGGGTCGCCATCGGCATCCTCAGCAACGCCGCCATGACCTGGCTGATGTACTTTGCCGATGACGGCTCCTTGCGTGAATTCATGTTCTGGATGATGGGGAGCCTCGCCTATGGCAGCCAGCAATTCGCCTGGTGGTGGCTGCTGTTCCCGCTTGCTCTCGGCTGGCTCGGCTGGCAGGGCAAGGCGCTGCAGCAACTGCTGCTGGGAGAGACCCAGGCCCGTCTGATGGGGCTCGATGTGGACAAGATGCGGGTGCGGCTGGTGCTGGCGGTCTGCCTGCTCACCGGGATGGCGGTGGCACTGTGCGGCGTCATCGGCTTCGTCGGGCTGGTGGTGCCCCATCTGCTGCGCCTGTGTGGCGGCAGCGATCAGCGCTTCCTGCTGCCCGCCTCGGCGCTGGGGGGCGGCGCCCTGCTGCTGGCGGCCGATCTCATCGCCCGCTCCGCCCTGCGAGCGGGGGAGCTGCCCATCGGGGTCATCACCGCCTCGGTCGGCGCCCCGCTCTTCATCTATCTGTTGTTGAGGCAAGATGCCCATGCCAGCACCTGATCACCCCGGGAGCCAGCCTCCCTTGCTGGCGGCCCGCGCCCTCGCCGTCGCCAACCGGCTCGCCCCACTCGACCTTGCCTGGCAGGGTGGCCAGCTGGTGGCCCTGCTCGGCCCCAACGGCAGCGGCAAGTCGACCCTGCTCGGGGCCCTGGCCGGCCTCTTGTCGGGGCAAGGGGAGGTGCGCATCGGCGGCGAGTCGCTGGCGGACTTGAGCTGGCCGGAACTGGCGCAGCGGCGCGCCATGCTGCCTCAGCGCCAGCCCCAGCTGTTCCATATCCCGGTGTTTCAGGTGCTGAGCCTGGGGCTCGATGAGGCTCAACCTGCGGCCAGGCAGAACGAGGCTATTCAGGCGCTGTGTCAGGCGCTGGAGCTGGAAGCCTTGCTGGCGCGGGACTTCAGCCGGCTGTCTGGCGGAGAGCAGCAGCGGGTGCTGATCGCCCGCACCCTGCTGCAGGTGTGGCCGAGCCTCAACCCGGATGGCCGGATACTGCTGCTGGACGAGCCGCTGGCCGGGCTCGATCTGCACCATCAACTGGCGCTGCTGCGGCTGCTCAAGCAGCTGGCCGGGCAGGGGCTGCTGGTGGTGCTCGCCATCCACGACATCAACCTGGCCATCGACTGGGCCGATCGCCTGCTCTGTCTGCAACAGGGCCGGGTGGTACGGGAGGGGGGCGTCGAGCTGGTGGACGAGGCGCTGCTGGCGCAGGTATTCCAGATCAAGACCGAGCGCATCGAGGCGGGCGGCCGGGTCTGGTTTATGCCCAGTTTGTAGGAGCGGGGCGCGGCCTAGTCGGCTGCCCAAGAAAAAGGGGCCAGTATCGAACATACTGGCCCCTTTGCTTGTTGGCTGTTCAGCCCAGCTTGTGCAGGCGCACCTGGGCGGCCTCGGCCAGCATGGCCAGCAGGGTTTCGGTGTCGCTCCAGGAGAGGCAGGCATCGGTGATGCTCTGGCCGAAGGTGGCGGCGCAGCCGTTCTCCACATCCTGCCGTCCTTCCACCAGGAAACTCTCGGCCATGATGCCGGCGATGCCGGTGCGACCGCGGCGCAACTGATCGCAGATGTCCTGCGCCACCAGCAGCTGGCGACGGTGATCCTTCATGCTGTTGCCGTGGCTGAAATCCACCACCAGCCGCTCGGGCAGGCCGACGTCGGCCAGCGCTTCACACGCTTCATCGATGCTGGCGGTGTCGTAGTTGGGTCTGTGGCCGCCGCGCAGGATCACGTGGCCATAGGGGTTGCCGGCGGTGCGGTAGATGGTCATCTTGCCGTCCTTGTCCGGGGAGTAGAAGATGTGGCTGTGACGGGCGGCGCGCACCGCATCGATGGCGATGCGGGTGTTGCCGTCGGTGCCGTTCTTGAAGCCGACCGGGCAGGAGAGGGCGGAGGCCATCTCGCGGTGCACCTGGGATTCTGTGGTGCGTGCGCCGATGGCACCCCAGGTGATGAGGTCGCTGATGTACTGGCCGGTCACCATGTCGAGGAACTCGGTGGCGGTGGGCATGCCGAGGGCGTTGATGTCCACCAGCAGCTTGCGGGCCAGTTTCAGCCCTTCGTTGACGTCGAAACTGCCATCGAGGCGCGGATCATTGATGAGGCCTTTCCAGCCGACGATGGTGCGCGGCTTCTCGAAATAGGTGCGCATCACGATGCACAGGCTCTCTTTATACTGCTGGCGCAGGGCATTGAGGCGCAGGGCGTACTCGTGGGCGGCGGCCGGATCGTGAATGGAACAGGGACCGACGATGACCAGCAGGCGCTGATCCTCACCGGCCAGGATCGCTTCCACTTCGCGGCGGGCATCCAGCAGGTTCTGGGCTACGGTGTCGCTTAACGGGAAGGCGTGCGCCAGCTCGCTGGGAGTGATCAGGGACTCCAGGCGACGGGTGCGCAATTCATCGGTGTGAATGGACATACGACTCGATTCTCGAAATGGGTGGCGTGGGCAGTAGCAATGACTGAGTGCCAGAAAAGGCAAAGGGATAAAATAAAGCAAAAAACCCCTGATGGAAACCTCGAGGGGCTCTGATAGGATGTGAGCCCCAAAACGATTCCAAATGAGGTAGATAGCGTGGCAAAGCCAGGGGCAACCGGGGTCACCCGCATCATCAATGCAACCGGTTACAGCATGAAGGGGCTCAAGTCAGCCTGGATCAACGAGGCCGCCTTCCGGCAGGAGCTGATGCTGATCCTGCTGCTGATGCCGCTGGCGTTCTGGATCGGTGACTCCCTCGATCAGATCCTGCTGCTCATCTGCATCAGCTGGCTGGTGGTGATCGTCGAGGTGCTCAACTCCGCGGTCGAGGCGGTGGTGGATCGCATCGGCTCCGAACATCACGAGCTCTCCGGTCGCGCCAAGGATCTGGGCTCCGCCGCCGTCTTCATCGCGCTGGCCCTGAACGCCCTGGTGTGGGGCGCCCTGGTAGGCCGCAACCTGCTGGGTTGGTGGTAAGCCGGGCCTCATTTTCTGTCGCGTTTTTTCCTGCTCTCTTTGCAAGAGGGCCGGATCAGGGTGGTTTCATCTCCCCCTCATCCCCAACCCTTCTCCCGCGAGGGGAGAAGAGGGCAAGGCGCAACGACGCAGATCTGTGTTGAGTATTGCATCATAAAAAAGCCCGTCGTTGCGACGGGCTTTTTGCTGGACGGCTGTGAGGCTGATCAGTGCAGGATACGGGCACGGATGGTGCCACCGATCTCCTTGAGCTTGGCCAGCGCCTTCTCGCTGTGTTCGGTCTCCACGTCGATCACCACGTAGCCGATATGGCTGCTGGTCTGCAGGTATTGGCCGGCGATGTTGATCCCCTCGTCGGCGAAGATCTGGTTGATCTGGTTCATCACGCCGGGCTGGTTGCGGTGAATGTGCAGCAGGCGGCTGGAGCCCTTGTGACCCGGCAGGGAGACTTCCGGGAAGTTGACAGCGGAGAGGGTAGAGCCGTTGTCGGAGTATTTGACCAGCTTGTTGGCCACTTCCAGCCCGATGTTCTCCTGGGCCTCCTGGGTGGAGCCGCCGATGTGCGGGGTCAGGATCACGTTGTCCAGCCCGCGCAGCGGGGTGAGGAACTCCTCGTCGTTGGACTTTGGCTCGACCGGGAAGACGTCGATGGCGGCGCCGGCGAGGTGGCCGCTCTTGATGACGTCGGCCAGGGCATCGATGTCCACCACTGTGCCGCGGGAGGCGTTGATGAAGATGGCGCCCGGTTTCATCATGCGCAGTTGCTCGGCACCGATGAGATCCTTGGTGGAGGCGGTCTCAGGCACGTGCAGGCTGATGACGTCGGACATGTTGAGCAGCTCGACCATGCTTGGCACCTGGATGGCGTTGCCCAAGGAGAGCTTGTTCTCGATGTCGTAGTAGTAGACCTTCATGCCGATGCTCTCGGCGATGATGCCAAGCTGGGTGCCGATGTGGCCGTAGCCGATGATGCCGAGCTTCTTGCCACGGGCTTCCACTGAACGGTTGGCCAGCTTTTCCCACACACCGCGATGGCACTTGGCGTTCTTCTCCGGGATGCCGCGCAGCAGCAGCAGGATCTCCCCCAGCACCAGTTCGGCCACCGAGCGGGTGTTGGAGAAGGGGGCGTTGAACACCGGGATGCCACGCAGGTGGGCGGCATCCAGGGAGACCTGGTTGGTGCCGATGCAGAAACAGCCGATGGCCACCAGCTTGTTGGCGGCATCCAGCACCTTCTCGGTGATCTGGGTGCGCGAGCGCAGCCCCACGAAATGCACGTCACGAATACGCTCGATCAGCTCTTCTTCGGAGAGAGAGGTCTTCAGATACTCCACACTGGTGTAACCTGCGGCACGAAAGGTTTCCACTGTGTTGGGGTGAACCCCCTCCAGCAGCAGCACCTTGATTTTATCCTTGTCCAGTGAAAACTTGGCGGTCATGACGATCCCTCTATGTTTGCAAAAGTGAGTGCAGATATGGTGTGTGAAGAAAACCGTAAAGTAGCAAAAACGTTGGGGAGAGGGAATATTTGTGACGAAAGTCAAATTCTTTGAAGTTTTCAACGATAGTTGTAAACGAGGGTTTGCAACTCATTGAGCAACAAATAAAAACGGCGCCATGGGGCGCCGTCTTGCATTGCGAAGGGATCATGGGTGACCTGATCCTGTCCATCGGAGGTCAGCTGATGATCACGCCGTCCGGGGTGCCGATCACCACCACGTCAGCCCCGCGGTGGGCAAACAGACCGTTGGTGACGGTGCCTACCATGATGCCGTTGAGCTGCGTTTTGGCAGACAACCTTATTGGGTGATGACCCCGTCGGGAGTACCTATCACCACCACGTCTGCCCCGCGGTGGGCGAACAGGCCGTTGGTGACGGTGCCGACGATGGCATTGAGCTGCACTTCCAGCCCCTTGGCATCGGTGATGGCCATGCCTTTCACGTCCAGGATGTGGTTGCCGTTGTCGGTGACCACCCCTTCACGCCAGACCGGGTTGCCGCCGAGCTTCTTGATCTCGCGGGCCACGTATTCGCGGGCCATGGGGATCACTTCCACCGGCAGCGGGAAGGTGCCGAGCACGTCGACCGTCTTGGTGTTGTCGATGATGCAGATGAACTTGTCGGCCACGGCGGCGACGATCTTCTCGCGGGTCAGGGCCGCGCCGCCGCCCTTGATCATGTCGCGGGTGCCGTTGATCTCGTCGGCACCGTCCACGTAGACGGAGAGGGCGTCGATCTCGTTGAGGTCATACACAGGGATGCCGAAGCCCTTGAGGCGTTCGGTGGAGGCCACGGAGCTGGATACCGCTCCCTTGATCTCGTCCTTCATGGTCGCCAGTGCATCGATGAAGTGGTTGACGGTAGAGCCGGTGCCTACCCCGACGATGGTGCCGGGAACCACATACTTGAGCGCAGCCCAACCGGCCGCCTTCTTCATTTCATCTTGAGTCATGATCGATCCTTTGGAAAAAAGCGGCCGCATTATATCCAAGGCGCCACCCCAGAGCGACCACCCAGCTCACGTTCCGGGCCAAAAACCCGCAAGATGTAAATCGTTTGCCTGTTTATTGCGCCATGTCATTGCACCATGGCTGTGTCAGCAAGAGCCGATCAGTGCGGCAAGGCAGCTTCTGGCCTCAGTCGGGAAAGTGCC
The DNA here is from genome assembly GCF_027707805.1 of Aeromonas sp. QDB20. Taxonomy (NCBI): domain Bacteria; kingdom Pseudomonadati; phylum Pseudomonadota; class Gammaproteobacteria; order Aeromonadales; family Aeromonadaceae; genus Aeromonas; species Aeromonas sp. QDB20. The sequence continues at coordinate 21,842 of NZ_JAPCJC010000021.1, forward strand.
AGCAGCGGCTGGGGGTGATGATCTGGGGCAGCGGTACGTCCCACTCCTCCTGCGGCACCGCGTCTACCTGCTGGCAGTCGTGGGCAATCCCCAGCGGCTTGGGACCGAGCCTGTGTTCGTGCCAGCAGGCGAGGGTGCGATCGTAGTAGCCACCGCCCATGCCGAGCCGGTTGCCTGCCGCGTCGAACGCCACCAGCGGCGTGCAAATCAGATCGAGGGTGCTGTGGGGCACCACCTGCTGCATGTCGAGCTCAGGTTCGGCGATGCCGTAACGGTTGCGGGTCATGGGACTGGTAGCGGTGTAGCGCAAGAAGAGCAGGTGGCCCGGGGTGAAGGGGTGCAACACCGGCAGATAGACCTCTTTTTGCTGGGCCCACAGCCAGTGGATGGCGGGCAGGGGGTTGAGCTCGCCGTCGTTGGCCAGATAGAGGGCGATACGTTTGGCCGCCAGGATCTCGGGATGCTGCTTGAACTGGGCAACCAGCTGCTGGGCCGCCTGCTGCTGCTCGGCCTGGGTCAGGCTCTTTCTGCGCTGACGGATGAGCTGGCGCAGGGATTGTCTTTCAGGCTGGGTATCCGGCATGGGGGCTCCTCTGATGAACGGGCGACGGGGCGATACGTGGATCGCGCTGGCAGGCGATCACCTTAACAAGGCCGCGCCGGGTTGAACAGCGCGGCTCGGCCGCCGGGTGGGACCCGGCGGCCGCACTATCAGGCGTGGGCGGTTTTGCGCATCTGGTGCTTGACGAACACCGCCACCAGGGCGGCCAGCGCCAGCGCCATGGGGTAGAAGCTCATGCTCACCACCGCCAGCGGCGAGAGGGCGAAGATGGAGCCCAGCAGCAGCGCCTGGGCGCCCCAGGGGATGAGCCCCTGCACCACGCAGGAGAAGATGTCGAGCATGGAGGCGGCGCGGCGCGGGGTGACCCCGTGGTGATCCGCCAGATCCTTGGCCACCTTGCTGGCGACGATAATGGCCACCGTGTTGTTGGCGGTGCAGAGGTTGGTGAGGCCCACCACCCCGGCGATGCCGAGCTCGGCCGCCTTCTCGTTCTGCTCGCCGTCGTGCTGACGGGTGAAGCGGGCGATGAGGGCGCTGATGCGGGTGCTGATCCAGGCCAGTCCCCCCTGGCGTTCCATCAGGGCGCCGAGGCCGCCGATCAGCATGGAGAGCAGGAAGATCTCCTGCATGCCGGTGAAGCCCTGATAGATGTCCTTGCTGAACTGGCCGAGGGGGTAATCCCCCAGCAGACCGACCCCGCCAGCGGCCACAATGCCGAGCCCCAGCACCATAAAGACGTTCATGCCAGAGAGGGCCAGTACCAGGATCAGCAGGTAGGGCATCACCTTGAGCAGCTCGATATGGGCCTCGGTGGCGGGAGCATCCCCGACCGACCCCAGGGTCAGATAAAGCAGGATCACCCCGATGGCGGCCGGGGCGGCAATCTTGAAGTTCTCGCGAAACTTGTCATTCATCTCGCAGCCCTGGCTGCGGGTGGCCGCAATGGTGGTGTCGGAGATGATGGAGAGGTTGTCGCCAAACATGGCGCCGGAGAGGATGGTGCCCGCCATCAGCACAGGATCGATGCCGGCGGCCTGGGCCACGCCGAGCGCCACCGGTGCCACGGCGCCTATGGTGCCCATGGAGGTGCCCATGGCGGTGGCGATGAAGGCGGAGATGAGGAACAGCCCAGGCAGCAGGAACCAGCCGGGGATGAGGGAGAGGCCGAGTGCGACCGTGGCATCCACCCCGCCGGTGGCCTTGGCCACGGTGGCGAAGGCGCCTGCCAGCAGATAGATGAGGCACATCGCCATGATGTTGCTGTCACCAACCCCCTTGAAGAAGGTCTCGAGGTTCTTGTTGAACCCCTCCTTGCCCAGCACCAGCGCCAGCATGACGGCGGGGAGGGCGGCGACGGGGGCGGGCAGCTGATAGAAGGCGAACTCGACCCCCTGCAGGGTCAGCCAGGTGCCGGTACCGATAAAGAGAGCAAGAAAGACCAGCAGAGGCAGCAGGGCTCTGGCGCTGGGTTGAGTCTGGATCATGTGTTCCTCGATGGTTGTACATGACCTCCCTGTCTCAGCCAGCCCGCAGTGGGGTGAGCGTGGCGGGCATCCTGCCGCTATGGGGTGCCTACAGTAGTGAGTCGCGCCCGCCCGGTCAAGATAGACGTCCAGATGGATGCTGCTTTTTGTCTGGTGATTTTGTTGAATTGATTAAATCCGTGAAATATTCGGATTTCGTTGAATATATTGTTGATTTTTCGGGTGGCCAACGACGGCCACGGCGGGCTTTTCAAAGCGGGCGCAGGCTGGTAAAACGGTCTCTTTCCTTAATAGAGATGAGAGGGTGGAGATGGACAATCCGATCCGTGTGGCCGTGATGGGCTGTAATGGTCGTATGGGCAAGGTGCTGCTGGAGGCGATCAGCCATGCCGAGGGCGTGGTGGTCGGGGCGGCGCTGGAGCGACCGGGCTCCGCCGTGATCGGGCTGGATGCCGGCGAACTCAACGGGCTGGGTCGGCTCGGTGTCATCATCAGCGACAGCCTGGACAAGGTACGGGACGAGTTTGATCTCATCATCGACTTCACCCGTCCCGAGGTGACCTTGGCCAACCTGGCTTTCGCCCGGGCCCACCACAAGCAGATGGTGATCGGCACCACCGGTTTTGACGACGCGGGCAAGGCAGCGCTTCAGGCTGCCGCCGGCGAGATCGGCATCGTCTTCGCCTCCAACTACTCGGTGGGCGTCAACCTGGTGTTCAAGCTGCTGGAGCAGGCCGCCAGGGTGATGGGGGATTACACCGACATCGAGATCATCGAGGGGCACCACAGACACAAGGTGGATGCACCGTCCGGCACCGCGCTCTCCATGGGCGAGGTGGTGGCCAAGACGCTGGGACGCGATTTGAAAGAGTGTGCCGTTTACGGCCGCGAGGGGATCACCGGCGAGCGAGATCGCAATACCATCGGCTTTGCCACCATTCGCGCCGGCGATCTGGTGGGGGAGCACACCGTCATGTTTGCCGACATCGGCGAGCGGGTGGAGATCAGCCACAAGGCTTCCAGCCGCCTCACCTTCGCCAACGGTGCGGTGCGCGCCGGCAAGTGGCTCAAGGGGCAGGGCGCCGGCCTCTATGACATGCAGGACGTGCTCGGCCTCAAGTAACCACATCCACTGACATCACGGCCCCCGTGGTGTGCACGAAGGGGCTGCCCGGCCCGTCGTCTGCTCAAAACCCCGCTCATGCGGGGTTTTTTATTGGTGATTTTGTATAAATACCGCTTACACGGTGATTTTTGCACGAAACGAGATAAATCGCCCCTCTCTGCTGTTTTACCGGATCCTGCATTGCATGAATGTCATCGGCTGGTAACGAAAATGGGCCTCAATAGCCCCTGCCAGGGCATTTTTTTACATCCATCAAAACAGACTAAAAATTCAAAAACAGAAAAACGTTTTCCATTTTTCAAGGCCACTCATCCTCCATAAAAAAGCTGATTGCAGACGTTGAGATTTTTTATATGAAACTTCATTGTATTGTTTTTTAAGGATTAAAAATTGGTTTTTGTATCAATGATGGTCTCTTGGTCTGGATTGACAGCAACTTTTGCCTTTTCTTTTCAGGGAGGGGGTTGCAAAGCAATGAAGTGCATAGATAATGGGTAATGTTGCTTGTTTATTGAATTTAGATGCATTTCGAATGAGAAAAGACGTTGAAATGCGATCGTTTTTAAGTAGAATGCGCCCAATTTGCCAGAAATCTGCCGGGTTCGAGTCCTGTCCAAGGCCGGAACCGAGCCCGCAACACCCAGGTAAATTGCTGAATTTAAAGCTAAATAACTGGAGGTTGTCTTGAATCACACTGCATTGCTAGTGCTGGAAGATGGAACTGTGTTCAAAGGCGTGTCGATAGGCGCCGAGGGATGTTCCGTTGGTGAAGTGGTTTTCAATACGTCGATGACGGGCTATCAGGAAATCCTCACCGATCCCTCTTATTCCCGTCAGATAGTCACCCTCACTTACCCCCATATAGGCAACACCGGCATCAACAGCGAAGATGAAGAGTCCAGTCAAATCCACGCTCAGGGATTGATCATCCGGGACCTTCCGATACTTGCCTCCAATTTCCGCAATCAGCAATCCCTCTCCGATTACCTCAAGTCCCACAACATCGTTGGCATCGCCGACATCGACACCCGCAAACTGACCCGCATCCTGCGCGAGAAAGGCGCCCAGGCCGGCTGCATTCTGGCCGGGAAACAGGTTGATGAAGCCTATGCCCTCGAACAGGCGCGCGCCTTCCCCGGTCTGAAGGGGATGGACCTGGCCAAAGAGGTCACGGTTGGCGAGGCGTACAACTGGACCGAAGGCAGCTGGCAGCTTGGCAAGGGGCACGTCACCCCGGATGCCGACCAGCTCAAATACCACGTGGTGGCCTACGACTTTGGCGTCAAGCGCAACATCCTGCGCATGCTGGTGGACCGCGGCTGCCGCCTGACCGTGGTGCCGGCCAAGACCCCGGCTGCCGAGGTACTGGCGCTGAACCCGGATGGCATCTTCCTCTCCAACGGCCCAGGTGACCCCGAGCCGTGCGACTACGCCATCGAGGCCATCAAGACCTTCCTTGATACCAACACCCCGGTGTTTGGCATCTGCCTGGGTCACCAGCTGCTGGGTCTCGCCTCCGGTGCCAAGACCGTCAAGATGAAGTTCGGCCACCACGGTGCCAACCATCCGGTGAAGAGCCTGGACGACAACACAGTGATGATCACCGCCCAGAACCACGGCTTCGCGGTGGACGAGAACAGCCTGCCGGAGTGCCTGCGCGCTACCCACGTCTCCCTGTTCGACGGGTCCCTGCAGGGCATCCATCGCACCGACCGTCCGGCCTTCAGCTTCCAGGGTCACCCCGAAGCGAGCCCGGGCCCGCACGACTGTGCCGGTCTGTTCGACCACTTTATTGAATTGATTAAGCAGTATCGCGCCTAAGAGGATAAAGAGAGCCATGCCAAAACGTAACGACCTTCAGAGCATCCTGATCCTCGGCGCCGGCCCCATCGTCATCGGCCAGGCCTGCGAATTCGACTACTCCGGCGCCCAGGCCTGCAAGGCCCTGCGCGAGGAGGGCTACCGCGTCATCCTGGTGAACTCCAACCCGGCCACCATCATGACCGACCCGGAGATGGCCGACGCCACCTACATCGAGCCCATCACCTGGGAAGTGGTGCGCGAGATCATCAAGAAAGAGCGTCCGGACGCCATCCTGCCCACCATGGGCGGTCAGACCGCACTGAATTGCGCGCTGGATCTGGAGAAGCACGGCGTGTTGGCCGAATTCGGCGTCGAGATGATCGGTGCCACCGCCGACGCCATCGACAAGGCCGAAGACCGCTCCCGCTTTGACAAGGCCATGCGCAGCATCGGCCTGGAGTGCCCGCGCGCCGGCATCGCCCACAACATGGAAGAAGCCTGGAAAGTGCAGGCCGAAGTGGGCTTCCCCTGCATCATCCGCCCCTCCTTCACCATGGGTGGCTCCGGTGGCGGTATCGCCTACAACACCGAAGAGTTCGTCGAGATCTGCGAGCGCGGTCTGGATCTGTCGCCGACCAAGGAGCTGCTCATCGACGAGTCGCTGATCGGCTGGAAAGAGTACGAGATGGAGGTGGTGCGGGATCGCAACGACAACTGCATCATCGTCTGCGCCATCGAGAACTTCGACCCCATGGGCATCCACACCGGTGACTCCATCACGGTCGCGCCAGCCCAGACGCTGACTGACAAGGAGTACCAGATCATGCGCAACGCCTCCATGGCGGTGCTGCGCGAGATCGGTGTCGAGACCGGTGGCTCCAACGTCCAGTTTGGCATCAACCCCAAAGACGGCCGCATGGTCATCATCGAGATGAACCCGCGGGTGTCTCGCTCCTCTGCACTGGCCTCCAAGGCGACCGGCTTCCCCATCGCCAAGATCGCCGCCAAGCTCGCCATCGGTTACACCCTGGACGAGCTGATGAACGACATCACCGGCGGTCGCACTCCGGCCTCTTTCGAGCCGGCCATCGACTACGTGGTCACCAAGGTGCCGCGCTTCAACTTCGAGAAGTTCGCCGGCGCCAACGACCGTCTGACCACCCAGATGAAGTCCGTCGGTGAAGTGATGGCCATCGGCCGCAACTTCCAGGAATCCCTGCACAAGGCCCTGCGTGGCCTCGAGACCGGCAAGACCGGCTTCGATCCCATGCTGGATCTCAACGCCCCTGACGCCCTGACCCGCATCCGCCACGAGCTGCAGGATGCCGGCAGCGATCGCATCTTCTACATCGCCGACGCCTTCCGCGCCGGTCTCTCCATGGACGGCGTGTTCCGCCTGACCAAGATTGACCCTTGGTTCCTGGTGCAGATTGAAGAGCTGGTGAAGCTGGAAGAGCAGGTGAAGGAGCGCGGCATGGCGGGCCTTGATGCCGACTTCCTGCGCAGCCTTAAGCGCAAGGGCTTCGCCGATGCCCGTCTGGCCAAGATCCTCGGCGTGGCCGAAGGTGAAGTGCGTAAATTGCGCGCCCGCCACAACATCTTCCCGGTCTACAAGCGGGTCGATACCTGCGCGGCCGAGTTCGCCACCAACACCGCCTACATGTACTCCAGCTATGACGAGGAGTGCGAGGCCAACCCCACCAACCGCGACAAGATCATGGTCATCGGTGGCGGCCCGAACCGTATCGGCCAGGGTATCGAGTTTGACTACTGCTGCGTACACGCGGCGCTGGCCCTGCGCGAAGACGGTTACGAGACCATCATGGTCAACTGCAACCCGGAAACCGTCTCCACCGACTACGACACCTCGGACCGCCTCTACTTCGAGCCGGTCACCCTGGAAGACGTGCTGGAGATCGTGCGGGTCGAGCAGCCCAAGGGCGTCATCGTCCAGTACGGTGGCCAGACTCCGCTCAAGCTTGCGCGAGCATTGGAAGCCAACGGCGTGCCGGTGATTGGCACCAGCCCCGATGCCATCGACCGCGCCGAAGACCGCGAGCGCTTCCAGTCTGCCGTGGAGCGTCTGGGGCTCAAGCAGCCGGAAAACGGCACCGTCACCGCGCTGGAGCAGGCGGTGCTGACCGCCGAGCGCATCACCTACCCGCTGGTGGTTCGTCCCTCCTACGTGCTGGGTGGCCGCGCCATGGAGATCGTCTATGACGAGCAGGACCTGCGTCGCTACTTCGCCGAGGCGGTGAGCGTCTCCAACGAATCGCCAGTACTGCTGGACCGCTTCCTGGACGACGCCACCGAGGTGGACGTGGACGCCATCTGCGACGGCGTGGACGTGGTCATCGGCGGCATCATGGAGCACATCGAACAGGCCGGCATCCACTCCGGTGACTCCGCCTGCTCCCTGCCGCCCTACACCTTGTCCAAGGCCATTCAGGACGAGATGCGCGAGCAGGTGCGCAAACTGGCGCTGGAGCTTGGCGTAGTGGGCCTGATGAACGTGCAGTTCGCGGTGAAAGACAACGAGATCTACCTCATCGAGGTGAACCCCCGTGCCGCCCGTACCGTACCGTTCGTCTCCAAGGCCACCGGCGCGCCGCTGGCCAAGATTGCCGCCCGCGTCATGGCCGGTCAGAGCCTGAAAGAACAGGGCTTCACCAGCGAGATCATCCCGCCCTACTACTCGGTGAAAGAGGTAGTGCTGCCGTTCGCCAAGTTCCCGGGTGTGGATCCGCTGCTGGGCCCGGAGATGCGCTCTACCGGTGAAGTGATGGGGGTGGGCAGCAGCTTTGCCGAGGCCTATGCCAAGGCGCAGCTGGGTGCCGGTCACCAGGTGCCGCGCGAAGGTCGCGCCCTGCTCTCCGTGCGCCACGGCGACAAGGAGCGGGTGGTCAACCTGGCCGCCAAGCTGCTGGAGTTGGGCTATGACCTCGACGCTACTCACGGCACTGCGGTGACCCTGGGTGAGGCGAGCATCAACCCGCGCCTGGTCAACAAGGTGCACGAGGGCCGTCCGCACATTCTGGATCGCATCAAGAATGGCGAGTACACCTACATCGTCAACACCGCCGAGGGCCGCCGCGCCATCGAGGACTCCAAGCAGCTGCGCCGTGGCGCCCTGCAGCACAAGGTGGCTTACACCACCACGCTGCACGCGGCGTTCGCCACCTGCATGGCCATCACAGTCGATGCTACCGCCAACGTGAGCTCGGTGCAGGAGCTGCACCAGAAGGTCGAGAGCCAGCTGAAGAGCCGCTAAGAGCGCGTGATGAAGGAGGGACGCCTCCTTCGTGACCCGATAAAACCCCGCCAGCGATGGCGGGGTTTTTTATTGGCCGAAGGCTGCGGGACAGAGGGGAAAATGCCTGGTCAGGGAACTTGAGGGAGATAGTCACTCAATCATCAGATAAAACATCACAATGATTGTGCAATAGATGTATTTCACCGCGCTCTTTGCAATCTCTCACCCGCATCGCCTCTCTATACTGGGTTCTCGTCACAGGAGCCAACGGATCAGGTCGTCTGCGCCTGCCGATGCAGGGGCGAACAGATCGGGCCCGCAGCCTTATCGGGTTGTACGGCCGGCCCTTCTTACCGGGAAGGGCCACAGGATACCGGGCGTGGGGTTACCGCCTCGCGACTCGTCAGGGCCGACGTTACCGCGCCGCCCCGCTTCCCTATCTTCGTCCCTCTGTCAGCCGCCAGTCAGCCGTTCGTCTATCAGCCAAGGGAATCAGAATATGAGCTTCGATCATCGCAAATACCGCCGTGCCCCCGTCATCAATCTGGCGGATCGCCAGTGGCCCAACCGGGTGCTGGAGCGGGCGCCGCTCTGGTGCGCCGTGGATCTGCGCGACGGCAACCAGGCGCTGGTCGAGCCCATGACGGTGGCCCAGAAGCTGCAGCTGTGGGCGCTGATGGTGCACATCGGCTTCAAGCATATCGAGGTGGGCTTCCCGGCCGCCTCCCAGCCCGATTTCGACTTCGTACGCGAACTTATTGACCGCAACCTCATCCCCGATGACGTCACCATCCAGGTGCTGGTACAGGCGCGCGAAGATCTGATTGCCCGCACCTTTGAGGCGCTCAAGGGGGCGAAGCGGGCCATCGTCCACGTCTACAACTCGGTCAACCCGACCCAGCGCAACTATGTGTTCAACTCAGGGCGAGAAGGGGTCAAGGCCATCGCGGTGCAGGGGGCGCGCTGGGTGCGCGAGTATGCGGCCCGCAATCCGGGCACCGAGTGGAGCTTTCAGTACTCGCCGGAGAGTTTCAGCAGTACCGAGGTGGAGTTTGCCGTCGAGGTGTGCGACGCCGTTATCGATGAGTGGCGCAGCGCAGCCCGCCCCATGATCCTGAACCTGCCCGCCACGGTGGAGGTGAGCACCCCCAACGTGTTTGCGGATCAGGTGGAGTGGTTCTGCCGCAATTTGAAGGCGCGGCCCGAGGTGAGCATCTCCATCCACACCCACAACGATCGGGGTTGCGGGGTGGCTGCCGCCGAGCTGGCGGTGCTGGCGGGGGCGGATCGTATCGAGGGTACCCTGCTCGGCAACGGTGAGCGCACCGGCAACATGGACATCGTCACCATGGCCATGAACCTCTATAGCCAGGGGATCGATCCCGAGCTCAACCTGGCGGACATGGATGCCATCGTCGCCACCGTCGGGGCCTGCACCCAGATTGCCCTGCACCCGCGCCACCCCTATGCCGGCGAGCTGGTCTACACCGCGTTTTCCGGCAGCCACCAGGACGCCATCCGCAAATCCCTGGCGGCAGAAAAACCGGATCACTACTGGGACGTGGCTTACCTGCCCATCGATCCTGCCGATCTCGGTCGCAGTTACGAGGCGGTGATCCGCATCAACAGCCAGTCCGGCAAGGGGGGCGTCACCTACCTGCTGGAGCGCGACCTTGGTCTGCAACTGCCACGCTGGCTGCAAATTGACTTCAGCCGCCGGGTTCAGGCCGAGGCCGAAGCCAGCAGCAGCGAAATCAGCCCGGAGCAGATCCGCACCCTGTTCGAGCGCCACTACCTCGAGCCTGCCCACGGCTATCGCATCGGTCGCTTCCAGCTTGGTCGCGACAGCCAGGAGAGTTTGCGCCTCGAGCTGCAGACCCCGACCGGCTCGCTGCAGCTCAGTGGTGAAGGGGAGGGGGCCATCACGGCACTGGTCAACGGCTGGCAGCGCCAGACCGGCATGCACATCGACGTGCTGGATTACTCCGAGCATGCCTTAAGCGCCGGTACCGAGTCCCGCGCGGCGGCCTATGTGCTGCTGAGCGTCGATGGGACCCGCACCTGCGGGGTAGCCATCGGCCGCGACGTGGTCAGCGCCTCCCTGCAGGCGGTGATCAATGGCGCCGCTCAGATAGAGGCGCTGCGCCAGAGCGCCTGAGCCTGCACGCTTCTTCGCCAATAAAAAACGCCACTGCAAGGTGGCGTTTTTTATGGCTGCCAGGCTCAATCGGCCATCGCATTACGCCCGCGCGGGCGCGGCAGGGTGCGCCACAGCTTGAGTGCGGTGACCAGGAAGGGGCGCAGGATGAGCGCGCTCAGGTGGCTGTAGCGCTCGTTGTCCCTGGGACCGACCCCGAAAGAGAGTGGCTCGGGTTGGCTGTTGGTCACATAGAGGGTGCCGAACCACCAGTCCCAGAGCGAGAGGTTGGTGCCGAAGTTGTGGTTGAAGTGGCGGGGATCACTGCTGTGGTGGATCTGGTGCTGGGCCGGGCTGTTGAAGACATGTTCGAGCCGCGGGCCAAACGAGAGCCAGACATGGGTGTGGCGCAGGTTGGCCGCCAGGGAGTTAAACAGCAGCACCAGGTAGCTCACCCCGAACAGGGTGTAGGGGCGCACTGTGCCGCCACACAGCCAGTGGAAGGCGCCGGCGTAGAGGGCAAGACAGCTCCCCTTGGCCAGCATCTCGCACAGCTTCTCCACCAGATGGATGCGGCTCGCTGTCGGCGGCACCATGACGGTCGCGCTGTGGTGTACCTTGTGAAACTCCCAGAGCCAGCGACTGTGGAAGGCGCGGTGCAGCCAGTAATGCACCAGATCGCTGATGAGAAAGACGCCCAGACCGTAGAGCATCATCAGCCAGCTCGCCTCGGCCAGCCGGGGACGCTCCCCCCACAGCCGGGTCAGGGCAGACTGGACATCCTCAGCCTGCAGCAGCCAGGGGTGGAGCAGGGCCAGGATCGGCAGGATCAGCGCCACATGGAGCAGCGCCCGCACCAGATAGTATTGGTAGTCGAGCAGAGCCGAGGGGTGCAGCCAGACGGCCCGGCCCCCGAGGAAACTGCTAAAGCTGCGGGCGCCGGGATCTCCCTGGCGGCGTCGATAGCGATAGAGCAGGTAGGCGATCGTGCCCGAGACCAGCAGGAAGGGGACACCCAGGCGCCCATTGAAATCGAGCAATCCGGTGAGGCAGTCCCAGAGCGGCATGATCAGCCACCGCTGCACGAGGTCAAAGAGAAGGGTCAGTCTGTCCATGGGGTCCATACCGTGAGCGTCCGGGCGGCGGCATTCTAAATGTAAATCACTCTCGATAAAAGCTTATCAATGGGCCTTTGTATCCAGGTTTGCGAGGGGATGACGGCAGGGGCTGTCAGGCACAATAGAACACCGCGGCCATCAGGCTTTAGCCTTGTGGATCAATCCTCTACAATGAGCGACCATTTGCTCGCCTGATACAGGTCGGGCACAGTCTCTGTACCGGATGCCTTGATGATCATGTCTCTATTCTCTCCTACTGTGGTCGTGCGCGGGTTGCCGCTGCTCGTCACCTTGCTGCTCGCCGGTTGTGCCAGCGAGCCGCCTGCACCGGCCACGCCGTCGACCTCGGGGACCCCGGCGGGGCGTCCCATTCCCAAGGCGATGCAGCCGCAAAAGCCGGCCGACATGAAGAGCCGCATCGTCACCTTCTTGCCGCGCAATGTGGTGGACAAGCCGGGCTGGGCCAACGACGTGGTGACGGCACTCACCAGTCAGGGGCTGACGGTGAGCGATCACAACGTCTGTACCGTGCTGGCGGTGGCCGAGCAGGAGGCCACCTACCAGGCCGACCCCGTGGTGCCGGGCCTTGGCAAGATAGCCTGGAAGGAGATCAACGCCCGCGCAGGCAAGCTGCTGATCCCTGAGTTTGTGGTGCGCACCGCGCTCTCCATCAAATCCCCCACCGGCAAAACCTACGCCGAGCGCATCGACAAGTTGCGTACCGAGCGGGAGATGAGCGAGATCTTTGAAGACATGATCGGGGAGGTGCCGATGGGCAAGCAGCTCTTTGGCAACATGAACCCGGTGCGTACCGGCGGCCCCATGCAGGTGAGCGTCGCCTTTGCCGAGGCCAACTCCCGCGGCTACCCCTATCCGGTCAAGGATTCCATTCGCCACGAGGTGTTCACCCGCCGCGGTGGCATCTGGTTTGGTACCAAGCACATCTTCGGCTACCCGGCCGACTACCCCGACACCCTCTACCGCTTCGCTGACTTCAATGCGGGCTGGTATGCGAGCCGCAATGCCGCCTTCCAGGCCGCTGTGAGCCGGCTGAGCGGCAAGACCCTGGCGCTGGACGGGGATCTCATTCGCTACGACTCCGATCTGCCGGGCAAGACCGAGCTCGCGGTTCATGCCATCGCCGGCCAGCTCAGCATGAGCAAGCAGGCCATCCACCAGAGCCTCAAGCTCGGCGATACTACCGAATTTAGCCAGAGCGACCTCTATCATCGCGTGTTCACGCTGGCAGACCAGAAAGCGGGCAAACGGCTGCCGCGCGCCATCCTGCCCGGCATCCAGCTGAAAAGCCCCAAGATCACCCGCAACCTCACCACCGCCTGGTTTGCCAAGCGGGTGGATGAGCGCGAGCAGCGCTGCGTGCAGAAGATGGCGACGATCCGCTAGCCATACCTATTGAATAGCTGCCGTCAAAGAAAATAAAGATCTTTGATGGTAGCTCACACTAGTTTTTTTATTTCATCTTTCATCGGCATTAATGGTCGATATAATTGGTCATATGAACGACCAATGGCTCCGGAAAATAGAATCAACTCAGGTCTTGCATCTCCTGACTTCAAGAAAAGATCTTGGGCAATACCTGGATATGGATCTACATAAAATATTTTTTCAACGCCCAGCTGATAAGCCTTCTTGGCACATAATTCACAAGGGCTCGCTGTAGTAAAAAGATATCCGCCTTCGACAGGTGTTCCACCACGTTTAGATATTTGTAAAAATGCATTTTCCTCCGCATGAAGTGCACGTGTAAACACTTGATTGCTCTTCTTTGTGGTGGAGTTATATTCATCCTTAAAACAATAAGATATTGTAATTGCCTTTGCATAGTCATTTTTCTTGAAGGTGGTAACCTTTTCTTTATAAATGGAACCTATATGTTGGCTGAATTTTTCATTACCCAGCTCAAATTCACTAAATGCTGCATTATCATGGTTGTTAATATATAATTCTGCATTTCTTAAATTGCAAGGAACTTGGCCGTGAGCTACATCGTTCCAACCTACTGATATTATTGAATATTGACTTGTTGTAACGACCGCACCAACCTGACGGGAAAGGCAGCCTGAGTTATATTTTGACATGAACGCTACCTGCATACACCGCTCTATCGCTGTCGGTGTTACTAACCCAGGTCTCTTCATCAATGACACAAACTTTATTAGCTGATCAGCTAGAGAACGTGGGTTTTTTGTGGTTTTGATATCCTCGGTCGCATTACTAATGAAAATGTCGGATGATTCAAGACATAGGCTTATATTTTGGCTATATAGTTCACCAACAGTCGGAATGATGTCCTTAAGCTGACCTTTTTCCTCTTCATTCAAGTCAATGTCTTTGAGATCCATCCCTTCTTTATAGTCAATTCTGTTTATATCAAAATTTGTATAACCTAATTTTGATAATCTTCTTCTCCTTGTTTCATCATCTACGGTTATAGCAACGAGATGAAAATAGGAAAAACGCTGTTTGAAGTACTGAGCTTCATAAGGATTTCTGATTGCATCAATTGCGAAATAGGAGTAGTTATCCTCATTCTCTTTAATTATCAGAGCGATCTCTTCTTGCAATAAGAAGCATTTGTTAGGGTTTTCTTTCTTAATTAGAGGGTCTCCTGAGCTTCGTAGATTATCACCTAGCTCTTGGAGGGCAATCTTATAGTCTGATTTGTTTGGAGAACTCTCCAGTATTTTTTCTGAAATTTCCTTTGCAAGCTCATAGGTAATATCACTGGCTTTTGTTTTTATAACTATTTCATTTAGCTTATTTAATAGGGATTCAGTTTTTGATGTTAATTTGTATGGGGTGTTTTGCTTGAGTGATTTCAATGTGATAAAAATTATAACGCTGCTTACTGTAATTATATAAAATTTTTTCCATGTTGCACGTGCATGCTTATGTATTACCAATGCTTTTCTTTTTTGATTTCCAGTCAATTGATTTATGTCAGTCATGGAAATGGATTGAAAGTTTTCTTGGCGGAGGATGCGAGCTGCAGAAGTACACCCACTTCCAGTTCTACCGGTTAAGCCAATAATTATTTTGTCTCTATCTTGATATAAGTTTTTAATAAATTCGGAACTGTAGTTCATATCATCACCAATTATATTAAATGTTAGTTTTTAATAGGAAAATGCAATGCGTTTAAGCAGCAACGAATACTTTTGCATCTTGGATAATTACTGCATCCCCAAAACTGATTACCCTTGTTGTTACCTCGACTGGCGGTGCGCAGCACCATGGTATTACCGCATCTGGGGCAAGTCGGCACCTCGACCTTGTTTGCCAGCGCGATGGCAGTTGGTGAGGAAGGTGCAGGACGAGTCTCGCGGGTGAGCACAGGCTGGGTGGCAACTCCGTGCCGAGCCTTGAGCTGTGCCACATGCTGTCTGTGGGTCTGCCAGTTGGCGGCCAGTCGTCCTCGCTGGATGGTGTCGATAACCCGGGTTACTTCGGTAGGTGTCAAAACCGGTGTGGTGTTGCCTTTGATATAACGAATGAGCCCGCGGTTCATCACGTTGTCTGGCACAGGGGTTTTGAAAGTGCAGTCGCCGATAAAGAAGATGACGGAGTGAAGCTGGTGATCCGCCAGCCCAAGCAGGGATCTGAGGGTCATCACATGCAGATAGTTCTGGCGCAGGGGATTTTGAAAACAGTGCCTGCGGCGATAGATCTGCTGGGTCCAGCTTTTATGGGCAGGATTGCCGAATATCCACCCCTTTATGTTTTTGGTCTCTATCACGAAAACCCCGAAGCGTGACACCAGCACATGGTCGATTTGGGTCGTGCCCTGCGGGGTGGGCAGGGTTACGTCCTTGAGCAGGTGATATTCCTGCTTGTCGAGAAAGAGACGGAGGCTGAGATTGATAAACCACTCCCCGATCATCCCCTTGAACCAGGGTGTTTTGATCAGGGTGGCAATCAACAGCAGTGGCAGGAGAAACCAGAGCTGAGTCAGCAGCGGCGCTATGGCAGCAGTAATATCCATGTGATTTAGCCTTCACAGACCTGGGTCAAGGATGTGTCTCGATGGGGATGATGCTGCGGCATTTGGGATAGCTGGGGCAGCCCCAGAAGCTGTTGCCCTTGGTATCTCCCCGTTTGCTGGTCCTCAGTACCATGGTTGTACCGCATTTGGGACAAACCGGTGCCGGACCTGCATGGGCGGCCACGGTGTCCTGCTGGTCACTGTCGCTTGTGACGCGCTCCAACGTGATGCGCACCTCTTCGCTCACCCGGATAATGCGCTGGGCTTCATCGTAGGCATCGCGGTACAGGTCGCTGTCTTGCGAACGCTGGATCAATACCCCCATCTCGTTGTTATTCACCTGGCTGAACTCATAGAGATTCAGGCTGGTGATGATGCACATCTCTTCATTGAGGTAGCACTTGGCATGGAGGTTCTTGCAAAAGCTGGTGCGGATATAGGTGAGCTCCTTGAGCCAGCTGATCTCTTCCGGCTGAAGCTCACTTTTGCCATAGACGATCCGTACATCGATCTTGAGGCGGTTCTTGTCGGTCAGCAGCTCCTTGATCCTGTCATTGAGCTTGAGGAAGGGGCTGATCAGGATCAGTCGCTCCTTGGCGTCTTTGATCAGTTCTTCAAGAAAGTAATTGGTTGCACTGGTATTGAGGAACTTGGCCATGGTGATGTCCTTGTCGATCTCTTCCGTCTGGGAAGCCCCTGATATCCATGGTTGGTGCAGCAGACAAGGGCGTTCTCTTTTTATACAGGGTCATCTGGCAATGTTAAATCACTCAATGATGAAAAAGTGCGAGCGGGATCAAGCGGTTGGTAGCGACAGCCTGGCGTAGGGAGCCGCGTTGAGGGAGGCCCCCTGTGCTATGCGATGAAAACTGGTTAGGATTGCCACCTTTTTGTAAAGCAAGTGAGGGTTGCCTGCTGGCAACCCGTTTACCTTGTACCACGGCAATACCATATGAACCGGGAAGGAAGCCATCATGACAAACGCCATACTCTTTAGCCTGCTGCTCGCTGGCTCTGCCGCGAGTGCGACGGAATTGACCGTGCAGCCACTGTCAGCGCAAAGCCGTTACATCGAGATCCCTGCCCAGGGTGGCCCCGTGTGGCAGTTCGAAAGAGAGGGGGAGCGGGTGAAGGTGGCACGCGATAGTCAGGACGCGGGTGTCTACCACATCACCATCTTGCAGCTGGGCAAGAGTGGCGAGCGGCGCGAGCTCAGCAACCAGGTCTTCCTCTCTCCGGGGCCGGCAAAAGTGATAGGCGGTGTGTCTGATAGCCAGCGGGGCATGACGGTCTATTTGGTGTCCCTGGCCGCCACCTTTGACGAGGAAGGCGGCACAACGCCCTGAGCCAGCGGCGCAGGCAAATAAGTGCAGGGGCTGGCCTGGCGGTGCATCGCCAGCCCGATGTTGTCGCCGTGGTGGCTGGACCCATTGCGGAGCCAGCGGCGCAGGCAAATAAATGCAGGGGTTGGCCTAGAAACTCATCGCCAGCCCGACGCCGTAGCCGCTAGTGTTGTGGCTGAACATATAGCGGGCCACCAGCCGGGTGCGGGTGACGAAGATATCGTACTTGCTGCTGTCGAGCTCCAGCCCGAGGCCGAGGGAGTTGAGTGAGTTGAAGCCGAGCAGGCCGCGCTGCTCGCCCAGGTATTCGGTGCGAGCCCCCTCCAGCACGTAGCGCACGGGTTTGCCCAGCAGCGTCAGACTGCCGATGGGGGCGCGGCGGCGCAGATAGAGGCCGAGGTTTTCGGCGTTGGCCTGGCCGGTCACGCTGGCGGCGGTGCCGCCAAAACTCTGCAGGTGCTGATAGGAGTAACGCAGCTCGGCGTCGATGTCCTGAGCGGGGGAGAAGAGCTCGTAGTCCAGCATCATGGCGCCGCCGAGGCCATAGACGTCGAGCCGGCCACCATCGAGAAAGTCGAGGTTCTTGCCGGTGTACTGGCCCAGCAGCCAGTTGCCGATGCGCAGATCGCTCGCCACCGTGCCGAGGGTGACGTTGCCGATGGGGCGCAGCACCAGGTTGCCGCCGTGTCTGTCCCGGTGCAGCCCTATGTCCCAGCCGATCCCGCCGGTGGCCGTCAGGCTGTTCCACTTGGTGGGGAGGGTGCGGCTCTCGCTGCCGTTGCTGATCACGAACTGGGGATCGTAGCGGCTGAATCCCAGGGTTCCTTCCAGATAAACCGGCACGCTCTCGCTCATGGTGGCGCCGCCGCCGACCTGGGTCATGTTGAGGGCCGAGGATTGATTGGTGCCGCTGCCGATGTTGATGTTGCTGGCGGTGATGTCGGGCACCACGGTAAAGGTCATCAGGGAGACCACCGCATTGGCGCGTTGTTGCACCCGCGACTCCTCCTCGGCCATGGCCGGCTGGCCGAGGCCAAGCAGCGGGGTGAGCAGCAGGGCGCTGCGCAGCGGGTGAACGAGTGGTATGAGCATGGCGGGCTCCGTGACGCCTCTTGCGCTGAGGCACGGTTACACTGTAGCGATTTTTGGCTGGCTTGGCAGCTCATATGCCGAGTCGAATGAACCTTTCCAGGCGACGTTTTATCCCCGCGGCGAAGGGTTGAGCACTCTGGCGAGGTTTTTCGCACACAAGGCGGATGGCGAGGCAAAATCCATTAAACTCAATGGGTCACCTGTTCGGGAGTGTGGGTAAAGATGAAGATCAGCCGCAAGATTACGCTGACCATAGTGCTGACGCTGCTGCTGTTGCTGGGGGTCGGCTATGTCGGCCTCCATTATGTGGTGGGCAACAAGTTCGGCGAGCTGGAGCGCCTGAGCGTGGAGCGCAACCGCGAGCGGGTCAGGGCCGTGGTGCAGGCCGAACTGGATCAGCTCACCATCCTGGGGCAGGACTGGTCCGAGTGGGATGACACTTACGCCTACATGGCGAGCCGGGATCCCGCCTATCTGGCGGCCAACCTCAACGCCCGCACCTTCGAGACCCTGGCGGTGGATCTGGTGGCTCTTTATGACGCCGACAAGCAGCCGCAGGTGGCCTTTGCCTATCACGGTGGCAAGCTGCTGGCGCCGACGCCGGACGAGCTCGCGCCGCTCACCGACTATCTGGTGCGCTACGGCAGCCTCAAGCCCAATGGTGGCATCTGGTTCGACGGGGAGCGCTACTACCTGCTGGCCGCCACCCAGATCCTGACCAGCGAGGGGGAGGGGCCGAGCCGCGGCACCCTGCTGCTGCTCAAGGCTTTCAACACCCGGCTGGTTCATCAGCTGCAAAAGCGCACCAATCTGTCGCTCTCGTTTCTCAGTCCGCAGCAGCTGGCCACCAGTCTGGGGGTCACCACCCTGGCCAGGCTCAGGGCCAATGACAGCCTGATCCTGCCGCAGGAGGAGCGGCTGCTCACCCTGGCCCAGATCGATACCTTGCGAGAGGAAGATCCCCTGATCTTTCGCTTCACCCTGCCACGGGATCTGATGCTGGAGGGCAAGGCCGTCGAGCGGCGCATCTTCTGGCTGCTGAGCCTGGGGGTACTGCTGTTTGGCGGCCTGGTGCTGCTGATCCTCAACGGCTATATCGCCGCCCGCCTGCAGCGGTTGAGTGCCAACCTGCGGCTCATCGGCGAGGACGGGGCGGTACGCCGCCTGCTGGTGGAGGGCAGTGACGAGATCTCCCAGGTGGCCGTCGACTGCAATCGGATGCTCGATCACCTCGACAGCCTGCGCCAGCAGCAGGCCGACAGCGAAGCCCGCCAGAAGCTGCAGCACGGCGCCCTCATTCACCTGGCCAAGAGCGATCTGCTGACCGGTGAGGATCCGGGCCAGGCCGCCCGTCACATCAACGAGGCGATCTGCGCCGGCACCGGGGCGGTGCGGGCCAGCGTCTGGTTCAGCGCCGAAGACAGGCAATCCATGTACTGCCAGGATCTCTTCTTCCTGCCCAAGCTCCACCATCAGCAGGGGTTTCACCTGCCCTATGCGCTGATCCAGGGGCGCTACGAATCCTCCAAGCCCGAGCACGAGCCCTGCCTCATCCTGCGCGAGCCCTACGATCTGACCCGCTTTGGCGCCATGCTGGCCCAGCTCGGGCTGGAGGGGCTCTCCGGCACCATCCTGATGGCGCCCCTCAAGCACGGGGATGAGCTGCTCGGTTTCATCATCGCCGAGCGGGCCAGGCTGGAGGAGGTCTGGCACCCGGACGAGCTCGCCTTCGTGCTGTCGGTGTGCGATCTCTCGGCCCAGACCCTGCTCACCCTCACCAAGCTGCAGCGGCTCAAATACAGCTGAGTACCTGGATGGCCGGGGCCCGCACGACAGATGCGGGCCTCATTTTTTTAGAGCCCGCAGCCGATTATCTCGTCTATCCGTGACCTGTATTAATTTCTTGTTCACTTGGCCGGGTGTATAACGGGCCTCCCTCAGGGAAGAGAGGGGTTGGCGACAGGGGAGGGTCTGCCGCACCGGAGGCCGTCGGGCCACCTCATGAAGTTGATGGGAGTCACCAGATGCAGGAGATGCTGCTTGCCATATGGCAACAGGACTTTGACCAATTGATCCAGATGCAGGCCGTGGGCCTGCTCGTCACCTGCCTGGTGGTGATCCTGTTTCTCGAATCGAGTTTCGTGTTCCTGCCCCTGCCCGGCGACAGCCTGGTGCTGCTGGCCGGCGGCCTGGTGGGCATGGGGGTGCTCGGCCCCGAGGTGACGCTGCTCTACATGCCGCTTGCCGCCGGGCTTGGCAGCCTCATCGCCTACGTGCAGGGCCAGGCGCTGCACGGCACCTCCTTCATGGGCCACGTGGAGCGGATGATCCCGGATGGCAGCCTGCCGCGGGCCTCTCGCCTGCTGCACAACTACGGCTTCTGGGCCATGTTCTCCTCCCGCTTCGTGCCGTTCGTGCGGGTGTTGACGCCCATGCTGATGGGGGTCTCGCGTCTGCATCTGCCACGGGTGATGATCGCCAGCTTCGCCAGCGCCTTCCTCTGGGCCCTGGTATTGAGCCTGGTGGGCAAGTTCGTGATGGCGACCCCGGTGTTCGCCCAGCACCACGAGCTGCTGACCAAGTGTCTGCTGGTGACCTCCCTCGGTCTCTTCGTTATCGCCATGGCGGCTATCGCCATCCGTCTGCTCAAGCGACCGACCAACCGCATCCGCTAAGGGGGCAGGGGCCTTGCCCCCGTTTCTTCCCCTCTTCATGTCATGGCGCCGCCCCCTTTGGCGGGCCGGCGCCCTTCCAATCTGCAAGCAGGTACCTTATGTCATCCCCCGACACCCTTACCCTTCGTCCCCTCGAGCGCGAGGATCTCAAGTTCGTTCATCAGCTCAACAACAACGCCAGCATCATGCGCTACTGGTTCGAGGAGCCTTACGAGGCTTACATGGAGCTGGCCCAGCTCTATGACAAGCACATCCACGACCAGCATGAGCGCCGCTTCATCCTCGAGGTGGCGGGCAGTCAGGTGGGGCTGGTGGAGCTGGTGGACATTCGCAGCATCCATCGCCGCGCCGAATTCCAGATCATCATCGCCCCCGCCCATCAGGGGAAGGGGTATGCCAGGAGCGCAACCCTCAAGGCGATGACGTACGCCTTCAATGTGCTCAACCTGCACAAGCTCTATCTCATCGTCGATCGGGACAACGCCCGGGCCATCCACATCTATCAGGCGCTGGGATTCGAGCCGGAAGGGGAGCTCAAAGAGGAGTTTTTCATCGATGGCCACTACCGCACCGCCATCCGCATGTGCCTGTTCCAGCGCGATTTCCAGGTCAGAAACGGGCGGGGAGGCTAAGCTGGAGCCAGCCCGGACCGGCCCATGGGGGGCGATCCGGGACGCCGTGAAAAGGAACGTTTTTGAGGCAGAATTTGCGCCGCCTATCTGTTACACTTCGCGCCCGCCATTTTCCGGCCACTCTCTGACTTGATGTCAGGCACAGCCGTCGGTGGTCATAGCCGACTTCTTGCTCATGCCGAGCCAACCAGGCCAGCCACAGTCCCGCTGGAACACAGGAACCCATTATGAGATTTGAATCGTTCGATTTTGCCCCCGAGATTTTGCGCGCCATCTCAGAGTGCGGTTATCAGGAGATGACCCCTGTGCAGAGCCAGGCCATCCCGGCCGTGCGCCGTGGCCGTGACCTGCTGGCCAGCGCCCAGACCGGCACCGGCAAGACCGCCGCCTTCGCCCTGCCGATCCTGCAGCGACTGGTGGACAATCCGGCGCCGGTGCAGCCTTCCAACGCCCGGGTGCTGATCCTGACCCCGACCCGCGAGCTGGCGGCCCAGGTGGCGAGCAACATCAATGACTTCGCCAAGTATCTGGATATCACCACCCTCACCATCGTTGGTGGCGGCAAGCAGGACGTGCAGGCCAAGCGGTTGAAAGCGGGCGCTCACATTATCGTGGCGACCCCGGGCCGTCTGCTCGAACATCTCACCGCCTGCAACCTGAGCCTCTCCGGGGTCGAGACCCTGGTGCTGGACGAAGCGGACCGCATCCTCGACATGGGCTTTAGTGCCGATGTGCAGAAGATCCTGCAGGCGGTCAACAAGACCCGCCAGAACCTGCTGTTCTCCGCCACCTTCTCCGAGGCGGTGAAAAAGCTGGCCAACCTGATGTTGGACAAGCCGCAGGTGGTGGCCGTCAACAAGCAGAACTCCACTGCCGACACCGTCAGCCACACCGTCTACCCGGTGGAGCAGAAGCGCAAGCGCGAGCTGCTCTCCGAGCTCATCGGCAAGCAGAACTGGCAGCAGGTGCTGGTGTTCGCCAGCACCCGCGAGAGCTGCGACGAGCTGGTGGAGGAGCTGAACCTCGATGGCATCAAATCCGCCGTGGTGCACGGCGACAAGGCCCAGGGCAGCCGCCGCCGCGCCCTGCGCGAATTCAGCGAAGGCAAGCTGCGGGTACTGGTGGCCACCGAAGTGGCCGCGCGCGGGCTGGACATCCCGAACCTCGAATACGTGGTCAACTATGATCTGCCGTTCCTCGCCGAAGACTATGTGCACCGCATCGGCCGTACCGGTCGCGCCGGCAAGAGCGGCATGGCCATCTCCTTCGTCAGCCGTGAAGAAGAGCGCACCCTGCTGGAGATCGAGGCGCTGATCGGCCAGAAGATCCGCCGCATCATGGTGCCGGGCTACGAGGTGAGCAGCCGCGACGAGCTGATCAAGCAGCTGCAGGAGCGCCGCCGCTTCGGCAAGCGCCCCCAGCGTGAAGACAACGCCGCCGCCCAGGCCATGGCGGAGTCCAAGTTGCAGGGCCAGCGCCTCAAGCGCCTGGCGGCCGCCAAGAAGCCGCGTCAGCCTAAATAAGGGCGCACGCTCTATTGAACCGCAAAGGCGCCACTGGCGCCTTTGCCTTCTCTGTCATCGGTGTTGACCCGTGGTGGTCAACTCAAGGATTGCTTATGACCTCTCCCACCTACAATCAGGCCCTGCTCGAGATGGCCGGCCAGAGCCTGGCCGAACTGGCCCGTACCGCCGAGCAGAAGGCTGGCAAGCGCACCCCGGCGCAAGAGAGCCACTTTCTCTGCAGCTGGATGGCGGAATCCCTCAAGGAGAAGCGCTTCTCCCGCCTGGTGATGGAGGATTTGAAAGAGTGGGTGCAGCTGGGCCGCACCCTGGGGGCCGGCGCCGATCTCAAGGGGCTGCTTGAGCGGATCATTCGCCAGTATGAGCGGGCCACATGCGAACCACTGCAGCTGGGGAGCAAGCTGGCGGCCCTGCTGGCCGAGCTCGCGGCCGAGGGTTGGTTAGTGATTACCGACAGCGAGGTGAGCGCCAAGCTGCGCCTGCAATCGGGCGGTCAGCCGAGCCTCATCATCAGTGCCAGCGAATATCAGGGCCACATCGAGGCGGGCGAGCTGGTCAAGCCGCTCACCCTCTATGTGCGCGGCGACGAGGCCCGATTGGCGCAAGGCGCCTTCACCCACGGCCTGCTGCTGAGCCAGGGCAACAAGAAGACCACCCTGGTCAAGCACCACAAGGCCTACCGGCTGATGCCGGGCAATGCGCTGCCGGCGCTGGCCCTGCTGGCGGGCCCCTGCAAAGAGTGATTGCCATTTGTCTAAGACCCCGGCCCGGTGCCGGGGTTTTTTATGGATGCAATCCGCCGGACGGGCAATGCAGACAGGGGCAAGGGGGAGGGGCCGCGATTGTTGTCGCAGCAGCGAGGGATGCCCGACGCTCCCCCTATCCTGGGGGGCGTCACCCATATGGTGGGATGGTCGCAGAAAAAAACTGCTCTAGGGTGGTTGAGCCCCAAAGAGGGCCTTGAAGGAAGCAAACCGCCTGACAAGGCGACACTCAATGAATGAGGAAACATGATGAAAGCGACTCCCATTGCCCTGTTGCTGGCCGGCGTGCTGGCCTCTCCGCTCTGCGCCGCCGGGCTCGATGCCAAGCTCACCCTGGTGGATGGCAGCAGCGACGACGTGCGCGTCAACCTGACCCTGACCAACACCGGGGACAAGCCGGTTCGCCTGCTCAAATGGCAACTGCCGGGCAGCGAGGATGCCCCCCTGTTCCTGGTGGAGCGGGACGGCCAGCAGGTCAGCTATGAGGGGGCCCTGATCAAGCGGGCTGCCCCGACCGACAAGGACTTCCAGCTGCTCAAGGCCGGCCAGAGCCTGACGGTGCAGGCTGAAGTCTCCGGTCTCTACGACATGAGCGCCCAGGGCCAGTACAGCATCCGCTACCTGCTGCCGACGCTGCCACAAGAGACGAAAGCCGCCAAGGCCAAGCAGGCCCAGGCGAGCGAGTCCAATGCCGTGACCCTGTGGGTGGAAGGGGTGAGCGACGAACGGGTGCTGGCCAAGGCGGCTCCCCTGGTCGAGCCGCAGGCGGTGACCGCCTCGGTCAGCTTCAGCGGCCGCTGCACCAACACCCAGAAGAGCGACATCCTGGCGGCGCTCGATGCCGCCAGCGGCATCACCAACAACTCCAGCAGCTACCTGGCGGTGGACAAGCCGGATGGCCAGCGTTACCGCAGCTGGTTTGGCGCCTATGATGCGTCGCGCTGGGATCAGGCCGAGACCCACTTCAGCAAGATCAAGGATGCCATCGATAACAAGCCGCTCACCTTCGACTGTGGTTGCAAGCAGAGCTACTTTGCCTATGTCTATCCGGATCAGCCTTACAAGGTCTACCTGTGCAAGAGCTTCTGGACCGCACCGGTCAGCGGGACTGACTCCCGTGCCGGCACCATTGTCCACGAGCTGAGCCACTTCAATGTGGTGGCGGGCACCGACGATCTGGGTTACGGTCAGGCCAATGCCCGCAACCTGGCGAAGACGGATCCGGTCAAGGCGCTCAACAACGCCGACAACCACGAGTACTTCGCCGAAAACACGCCGAGCGAAAACTGATTTGCCGACCGGGGGCCGCAAGGCCCCTTTTTGTCCATGTCGTTTGTCACAGGAAGGAGCGACCATGATGACACTCTTGCTCACCACCCTGGCGCTGGCCCCCCTGCAGTGCGAGCTGTCGGTCAAGGCACAAAGCCGGGTCAACGAGCCGCTGCCGCTGGTGATGACCCTGACCAACCGGGGGGAGGGACCGCTCGAGGTGCTGAGCTGGTTCACGCCGTTCGAAGGCTGGTTTGCCGATGCCATCGATCTCACCCTCGATGAACAGCTGCTGCCCTACAAGGGCCCGCTCGCCAAGCGGGGCAACCCGGGCGCCGAGGATTTCTTTCTGCTGGGGGCTGGTCAGCAGAGTCAGGCCGACGCGGACCTGACCCTGGTCTACGATCTCTCCCGGCCCGGCAGCTACCGGCTCAGCTACCGTGCCCAGCCGCTGACCCTGACCCGGGGCGTGGCCCCCCGCTGCCCCGTCATTCATTTCACCCGGCTGCCCGCCTCCTAGGGGCGGCCCCATCCTGTGGAGCCCAGCCCTTAGATGGCATCCGGCCTGCTAAGGGGCGCCAGCAGACCCGCTGCGCGGGCAGCCACCGCCAGATAACGCTCCGCCAGCAAAGGCCTGGCGAGCCCCTCCCGCCAGCAGCAGTGCACCAGCTTGATCACATGATCGTCGAGGCTCTCCACCGCGCTGGCCAGCACGTGTTGCCACGCCAGCTTGCCGGTATCGGGCCAGACCGGCCTTTGCAGTGACGGTGCGCCGACCGTGACATAGGCGGCCGCCACCGCTTGCCACATCAGGGTCTGCCAGCGCCCTTGCCATGGCGCGGGCAAATGGCGGGCGACGATGGCGGCGGCGCGACTGCCGGTCACCATGTGCAGCACGGTAAAGTTGCCGGTCTGCCAGTAGAGGGCGAGGGCTGCGTCGGCCAGCTGCACCAGCAGATCCGAGGATGACGGGAGCCCGCCCGACAATCTCGCCGTCCAGGTCGGCGCATCCGTCACCTGCCGCAGTCGCTCGGTGATCCAGTCGCCCTGCCAGCGCGACCCTTCCCACTGTTGCGCAAGTACGCTCAGCAGGCCGTCGATATCCTGCACCGGTGCTCCCTGCCCGGCCGGCACCCGCAAAGGGTCGCATTGCCAGGCAGCCAGGGCGGCGGCCTGCTCTCCCAGGTGGCCATTTTCCAGCGCGCAGGCCAGGCGGATCAGCGGATGAAAGGCGCCGCCCGCCGGGGAGAGCCCCTGCTCCAGCAGGTCGCCAAAGGCGAGCTGCCATCCCTCGTCGGCCAGCCGTGCTGCCAACTGCTGACGCAGCCGGACAAACTGCATCTCCTTTTCATCCCCCTGCTGTTGTTCACCCCCCGGCAGGGCATGATTGGCCTGCCAGTGGGCAAAGAAACGCTGCAGCCGTGCTGGGCTGGCTCCCATCTCATGCAGGGCGTGCAGCGCCATCGGGCAGTGATTGGTGGTGCCGCGACCATTGAGGGCAAATGCCTGGTTGGCATCGAGCAGTTGATGAAGATGATGCATAATCATTTGACTCCTTTCGTGAGGGGAGACAGGATTGTGCAAGTTAAAGCTAACTTGAGGTCAAGCGTGGCGATGGAACGCAAATGGCTGGCCATCGGCCAGATAGCCAAACGCTCTGGCGTCAAGGCCAGCGCCCTGCGCTTTTACGAGCAGAAGGGGCTGATCCGCAGCGTGCGCAGCGACGGGGGACAGCGGGTCTATCCGCAGGATGTGCTGCGTCGCATCGCCTTCATCCGGGTGGCGCAGGGCATGGGGCTGAGCCTTGGCGAGATAGGCGAGGCCCTGGCCGGCCTGCCCGAGGGGCGCACCCCGGATCGCAGCGACTGGGTCGGGATTGCCGGTCAGTGGCAGGGGCTGCTCGATCGGCGCATTGCGGCCCTGCAGCAGCTCAAGGAGAAGCTCGGCGCCTGTGTCGGCTGTGGTTGCCTCTCCCTCGAGCACTGTGCACTTTACAATCCGGATGATCAGGCCGCCGCCCTTGGCAGCGGCCCTCGCTACCTGCTGGGGGATACGCCCCCGGATGACGAACAGGTAGCCACATGATGAACATCGGGGTCGGCCCAGCCATGCCATGCACCGGGCCGACTCGTTTACACCGTC
This sequence comes from Aeromonas sp. QDB20, assembly GCF_027707805.1. Classification (NCBI taxonomy): domain Bacteria; kingdom Pseudomonadati; phylum Pseudomonadota; class Gammaproteobacteria; order Aeromonadales; family Aeromonadaceae; genus Aeromonas; species Aeromonas sp. QDB20. The sequence continues at coordinate 48,768 of NZ_JAPCJC010000021.1, forward strand.
AAGGAGGAGACATGGCACTGGAACAACTGAAACGGGAGCTGGAGCTGTTTGGCGAGCGGCACGACGGCGCACAACACTCCCGTGGCAGCAAGATGCTCAACATTACCCGCGACACCGGCGAACTGCTGGCGGTGCTGGTCCAGACGAGAGGGGCGCAGGCTGTGCTGGAGATAGGCACCTCCAACGGCTACTCCACCCTCTGGCTGGCTGAAGCGGCGAAACGGCTGGGGGGCCGGGTCACCACCATAGAGCTGGACGAGGGCAAACGGGCCATGGCGGCCGCCAATTTTGAGCGCGCCGGGCTCGACGCCTGGATTGAGCAGCTGGCAGGGGATGTAGGCTCCCTGCTGCCCACCCTGCCGAAGGCCGCTTATCAGCTCATCTTCCTCGACTCCGATCGCCGCCACTACCAGGCCTGGTGGCCCGAGATCCAGCGCCTGCTGGCCCCCCGTGGCCTGCTGGTTGTGGACAATGCCGTCTCCCATCGGGAGGAGCTGGCCGAGTTGATGGCAGAGGTGGAGCAGGATCCGGCCTTCGCGACCTCGCTGGTGCCGGTGGGCAAGGGGGAGTGGCTGGTGGTGCGTCTGTAGGAGGGCTGGCATGGAAAACAAGACCATGGAACCAAGAGCGGTGGTGGAGGCCTACTGGCAGGCCATGCAGAGCAATGATTTTGCCAAGGCAGCCCGCTGGCTGTGCGAAGATTTCATCTGCGACTGGCCCCAGTCGGGGGAGCGAATAGAAGGGCGCTGCAACTTCGTCGAGATCAACCGGCGCTATCCGGCGGCCGGTCCCTGGAACTTCGACGTCGTCCGCCTGCTGGAGCAGGGGCGGGAAGTGGTGACCGAGGTGCTGATCACCGATGGCGAGGTGGAGGCCCGTGCCATCACCTTTCACACGGTGCGCGGCAATGCCATCTGGCACCAGACCGAGTTCTGGCCCGATCTCTACGAGGCGCCGCACTGGCGTCGTCACTGGGTCACCACCATACCGCGGGAGCCGCAACCCGCCTGATCCCCTCCGCTGGCGCGCTACCGCCAGCGGAGTCGTTCATGATGTGCCGTGACCATCCCGCCGCCTGCCTCATGTCCCCTTTTTCATGATCTCCAGGCGCCTCCCCGACATGACCTGGCTAGGGTGTTCCCGGTATTGCATCGCGGTTTGCGACAAACATAAAACAACAGCCCCGCATAAGCGGGGCTGTTTGTTAGTTGGTACAGGTCAGGGATGGCGGGTTATACGGCCAGATAGTCCATGATCCCTTCGGCGGCCTTGCGACCCTCGTAGATGGCGGTCACCACCAGATCCGAGCCGCGCACCGCGTCACCACCGGCGAACACCTTGGGGTTGCTGGTCTGGAAGGCGTACTCGGCCTGCTCCGACGCCTTGATGCGATCCCGGCCGTCGAGCTCGATGCCGTACTCCGCCATCCAGGGCTGGGGGTTGGGCTGGAAGCCGAACGCCATCACCACCGCATCGGCAGCCAACACCTGCTCGGAACCTTCGATCACGACAGGATTGCGGCGGCCGTTGGCATCGGGGGCGCCAAGCTCTGTGCTCACCACCTTGATGCCGCAGGTATGGCCATGGGCGTCCAGCTCCACGCCGATGGGCTGGAGGTTGAACATAAATTCCACCCCCTCCTCCTGGGCGTTCTTCACCTCCCGCTTGGAGCCTGGCATGTTCTCGGCGTCGCGGCGGTAGGCGCAGATCACCCGATCGGCCCCTTGACGGATGGCGGTGCGCACGCAGTCCATGGCGGTGTCACCACCGCCCAGCACCACCACCTGCTTGCCGGCGAAGTCGATGTAATCGGCTTGCGCCTTCTCGAAGCCCAGCAAGCGGTTCGCGTTGGAGATGAGGTAGGGCAGGGCGTCGTAAACCCCCGGCGCCTCTTCGTTGGCAAAGCCGCCCTTCATATATTTGTAGGTGCCGACCCCGAGGAAGACCGCATCGAACTCGCCAAGCAGGTCGGCGAAGGTGACGTCACGGCCCACTTCGGTCTCGAGGCGGAACTCCACGCCCATCCCCTCGAAGATCTCGCGCCGGCGCTGCATCACTTCCTTTTCCAGCTTGAAAGAGGGGATGCCGAAGGTGAGCAGGCCGCCTATCTCCGGATACTTGTCGAACACCACCGGGGTCACGCCATTGCGTGCCAGCACGTCGGCACAGGCGAGGCCCGCGGGACCGGCGCCGATGACGGCGACCCGTTTGCCGGTCTTCACCACCTTGGAGAGATCCGGGCGCCAGCCCATCTCGAACGCCTTGTCGGTGATGTATTTTTCGATGTTGCCGATGGTCACGGCGCCGAAGCGATCGTTGAGGGTGCAGGCACCCTCGCACAATCTGTCTTGCGGGCAGACGCGGCCGCACACTTCCGGCAGGCTGTTGGTCTGGTGGGAGAGCTCCACCGCCTCCAGGATGCGTCCCTCGTTGGCCAGTTTCAGCCAGTTGGGGATGTAGTTGTGCACCGGGCACTTCCACTCGCAATAGGGGTTGCCGCAGTCGAGGCAGCGATCCGCCTGCATGCCGACCTGGGCCTGGTTGAAGGACTCGTAGATCTCCACAAACTGGATCTTGCGGATCTTGAGCGGCTTCTTCGGCGGGTCGACCCGCTGGACGTCGATAAACTGGAATACGTTCTGGCTCATAGGGTTCCCTCCTTATTGCGCCTGGATTCTGAGTTCTGCACTGGAACGACTGGTGTGACCCAACAGGGACTTGACGTCGCTGGACTTGGGTTTGATCAGCCTGAACTTGGGCACATAGGAGTCGAAATTGGCCAGGATCTCCTCGGCGCGCGAGCTGCCGGTTTCGTTGAGGTGCGCCGTGATGATGCCGCGTAGGTGCTCCTGGTGGATGGCAAGATCCGCCACATCCAGCAGTTCAACCAGCTCGGGGTTGGTGCGCTTGGCGAAGCTGCCGCACTCGTCGAGCACATAGGCAAAGCCGCCGGTCATGCCCGCCGCGAAGTTGACGCCGGTCTCGCCGAGCACGGTGACGATGCCGCCTGTCATGTATTCACAGCCGTTGTCGCCAATGCCCTCGACGACCGCCAGCGCACCGGAGTTGCGCACCGCGAAGCGCTCGCCGGCGGTGCCTGCGGCATAGAGCTTGCCGCCGGTGGCGCCGTAGAGGCAGGTGTTGCCGATGATGGCCGCCTCGTGGGATTTGAACGCCACGCCGACGTGGGGTTTGATCACCAGCTTGCCGCCGGTCATCCCCTTGCCCACGTAGTCGTTGGCATCCCCGGTGAGGATCATCTCAAGGCCACCCGCGTTCCAGACGCCGAAGCTTTGGCCGGCGGTACCGTTGAAGTGTACCTTGACCGGATCGGCCGCCATCCCCTGGTTGCCGTGGCGCTTGACGATCTCGCCGGAGAGGCGCGCCCCCACCGAGCGGTCAGTGTTGCGGATGTCGTAGCGGAACTCGCCGCCGCTCATGTTCTCGACGGCCTCCAGCAGGTCTTCCACCATCTTGAGGTTGAGCGGCCCCTTGTCGAAGGTGGGGTTGTGCTGCTGGCTGAACAGGCTGGAGCCTTCTGGTGCTACCGGACGGGCCAGGATGCCGGACAAGTCCAGCTTGGCCTGACGGGCGGTGAGGCCGTGCAGGGCTTCCAGCAGATCGGTACGGCCAATCAGGTCGGTGAGCTGGGTGACACCAAGCTGGGCCATCAGCTCGCGAGTCTCCTCGGCGATGAACTTGAAGTAGTTCATCACCATCTCCGGCAGACCGGTGAAGTGCTCGCGGCGCAGCTTCTCATCCTGGGTGGCGACGCCGGTGGCGCAGTTGTTCAGGTGGCAGATGCGCAGGTATTTGCAGCCGAGCGCCACCATGGGGCCGGTGCCGAAGCCAAAGCTCTCGGCGCCGAGGATGGCCGCCTTGATGATGTCCAGACCCGTCTTGAGACCGCCGTCTACCTGCAGGCGCACCTTGTGGCGCAGGCCGTTGGCGACCAGGGCCTGCTGGGTTTCGGCCAGCCCCAACTCCCAGGGGGAGCCGGCGTACTTGACCGAGGTGAGGGGGCTTGCACCGGTGCCGCCGTCGTAGCCGGAGACGGTGATGAAGTCCGCATAGGCCTTGGCCACGCCGCAGGCGATGGTGCCGACGCCGGGCTCGGAGACCAGCTTGACCGACACCAGGCAGTTCGGGTTGATCTGCTTGATGTCGAAGATGAGCTGGGCCAGATCCTCGATGGAGTAGATGTCGTGGTGGGGCGGCGGCGAGATCAGGGTCACGCCGGGCACGGAGTAACGCAGCTTGGCGATCTGGGCCGTCACCTTGTCACCGGGCAGCTGACCCCCTTCGCCGGGCTTGGCGCCCTGAGCCACCTTGATCTGCACCACGTCGGCGTTCATCAGGTAGTGGGGAGTGACGCCAAAGCGCCCCGAGGCCACCTGCTTGATGCGCGAATTCTTCTCGGTGCCAAAGCGCTTGGGATCTTCACCGCCTTCGCCGGAGTTGCTCTGGCCGCCGAGGCGGTTCATGGCGATGGCCAGGGCCTCGTGGGCTTCCGGGCCCAGGGCGCCGATGGACATGGCGGCGGAGTCGAAGCGGGGGAACAGCTTGGCCGCAGGCTCCACTTGATCCAGCGCTACCGGATTGTCGACCTTCTTCAGAGTGAGCAGATCGCGCAGGGTGGCGACCGGCCGCTCGTTTACCAGACGCGCGTACTCCTTGTAATCGGCATAGTTGCCGGAGCGCACCGCCACTTGCAGGGTCTGCACCACGTCCGGGTTGTAGGTGTGATATTCACCGCCGTGGACGAATTTGAGCAGGCCACCCTGGGTGAGGGCCTTGCGGGCCAGCCAGGCCTGGCGGGCCAGATTGAACTGATCCTGCTGGATGTCGACAAAATCGGCACCCTGGATGCGGCTCGATACGCCGCGAAAACACATCTCGACCACGGCTTTGGAGAGGCCCACCGCTTCAAACAGCTGGGAGCAACGGTAGCTGGCCACCGTGCTGATGCCCATCTTGGACATCACCTTGTAGAGCCCCTTGTTGATGCCGTTGCGGTAGTTGAGCATGGCTTGGCGCAGGCTCATCTTGAGCACGCCCTCTTCTACCTGCTTGGCGAGGGTCTCGTAGGCGAGGTAGGGGTAGATGGCGGTGGCGCCAAAGCCCAGCAGCACCGAGAAGTGGTGCGGGTCGCGCACGCTGGCGGTCTCCACCAGGATGTTGGCGTCGCAGCGCAGGTTGTTGTCCACCAGGGTGCGCTGCACCGCCCCTACCGCCATGGCGGCCGGGATGGGCAGGGTGTCGGCACTGACGTCCCGATCCGAGAGCACCAGCAGCACGGTGCCGGCCTTGGCGGCAGCCTTTGCCTCTTCACAGACGCGTAGGATGGCCGCTTCCAGCCCCTCTTCGGGTCTGAAGTTGAGGCTGATCACCTGATGACGATAGTGCTCCCCTTCCAGGGCCAGCAACTGGTGGAAGTCGGAGTAGAGCAGGATCGGCGACTGGAACAGCACCCGGTGGGCGTGGCCGAAGGTCTCGTTGAACACGTTCTGCTCGCGGCCGATACAGGTGGCCAGCGACATGACGTGGTTCTCCCGCAGCGGATCGATGGGCGGGTTGGTGACCTGGGCGAACATCTGGCGGAAGTAGTCGTACAGGGTGCGCTGGCTGGAGGATAGTACCGCCATGGGTGTGTCATCCCCCATGGAGCCCACTGCTTCCTGGCCGTTTTCACCCAGTACCCGGATGATCTGATCCAGCTCCTCATAGGAGTAGCCGAACAGCTTCTGATAGGTTTTCAGCTGCTCGTCGGAGAACTCGCGGGCGCCGGTGCTGGCGTCATCCATCTGCTCGAACGGCACCAGCCGCTTGCAGTGCTTGTCCATCCACTGCTTGTAGGTGTGACGGCTCTTGAGATCGTCATCGATCTCGAAGCTGGTCCAGATTTTGCCGTTGTTGGTGTCGACCACGAACAGCTCGCCCGGGCCGACTCGACCCTTCTCCAGCACTTCGTCCGGGGTGTAGTCCCAGGTGCCAACTTCGGAGGCCAGCGTGATGAACTTGTCCTTGGTGATGACGTAGCGGGCCGGGCGCAGGCCGTTTCTGTCGAGCGCGCAGGTGGCGTAGCGACCGTCGGTCATGACGATGCCGGCCGGGCCGTCCCAGGGCTCCATGTGCATGGAGTTGAAGTCGTAGAAGGCGCGCAGGTCGTCATCCATGTTCGGGTGCTTCTGCCACGCCGGCGGGATCAGCAGGCGCATGGCGCGGAACAGGTCCATGCCGCCGGCCAGGAACAGATCCAGCATGTTGTCGAGGCTGGAGGAGTCCGACCCCGTGGTGTTGACGAAGGGGGCTGCCTCTTGCAGATCCGGAATGAGCGGGGTGGCGAACTTGTAGCTGCGCGCTTTGGCCCACTGGCGGTTGCCGGCGATGGTGTTGATCTCGCCGTTGTGGGCCAGATAGCGGAACGGCTGTGCCAGCGGCCAGCGCGGGCTGGTGTTGGTGGAGAAGCGCTGGTGGAACACGCAGATGGCCGCCTGCATGCGGATGTCGGCGAGATCCAGATAGAAGCGCGGCAGGTCCACCGGCATGCACAGCCCTTTGTAGACGGTGACCAGGTTGGAGAGGCTGACCACATAGAAGTAGTCGTCGCTGATGCGTTTCTCGATGCGGCGGCGCACGATGTAGAGGCGGCGCTCGAGATCCTTGTCGACCCAGCCAGGCGGGGCGTTGACAAAGACCTGTTCAATGCTGGGCAGGGACGCCTTGGCGATGGAGCCGAGTACATTGGTATCGATGGGCACCTTGCGCCAGCCGACCAGACTCAGGGTCTCCTTTTCCAGCTCCTCGTCGATGATGTCGCGCGTGGCCTGGGCCAGGATGGGATCGGGGTTGAGGAACAGCATGCCGACCGCGTAGTTGCGGCCCAGGTGCCATCCCTTCTCTTCGGCGACCGCTCTAAAGAAGCTGTCGGGTTTTTGCAGCAACAGACCGCAGCCGTCGCCGGTCTTGCCATCGGCGGAGATACCGCCGCGGTGCTGCATGCGAGCCAATGCTGACATCGCGAGACGGACAAGCTTGTGGCTGGCTTCACCTTCCATGTGGGCCAACAGGCCGAAGCCACAGTTATCCCTCTCCAGCTTTGGATCATATAGTGACATTGCATTTCTCCCTTGCTCGGCCTTGCATCGCGCTGTCGTCAACAGACTGCATAAATTGCGATTGGCTCTTGTGGTTCCGTCCGCCTGAGGTGGCGAATCTCCAAACTAATGGGATTTTTCGGCAAGGTCAATTGGACATCCCGGCTGTTTTCATTATTACAATGTCATAACAAAATCTCGATGCGCGAGGATAAATGGGGTTGTAATTGGCTATTACTCTGGCATTTTTTATTTTTGCGAGATTAAATCCTGATGTGTCGGGTTTTGTTGGTTGACTCGGTGGGTATGGATGTTTGTAGTAAATTTACCAATTCACTGTCGGAGTGGCTGGTTGAGATCACATTACTGATGTGAATGACTTGCATTTGCCAAATCCCCGTCTAAAGAAAAATTTTCATTATTCAACAGAATGTTAGCTAACAATTATGCAGCCATGCTGAAGGTTGGTCAGAAGGGGGATGGGTTTCGAAAGCGTCGAGAATGTCCGGTTAACTGATATTTATCCTGTTATTGGTGAATATTTATATGTTTTCTGACTCTCGTATCCCTTGATCCAGCGCAGCGCCCCGTACGGGCAAGCTCGTACAATGACGCTCCTTTACTGGAGGTGTCATGCAGTTACACGAACTCGTCAATACATTCGGTCAGGATCTCAAGCAGCGCCATGGCCAGAAGATCCACAAGCTCTCCATTCACGGCGCCTTCACCTGCCCCAATCGTGATGGCACTCTGGGGCGTGGTGGCTGCACCTTCTGCAATGTTTCCTCCTTTGCCGACGAATCGGCCCAGCAGCTCTCCGTGGTGCAGCAACTGCTGGCCCGTCGGGACGAAGTGACCCGCGCCAAGCGCTATCTCGCCTATTTTCAGGCCTATACCAGCACCTATGCCGAAGTGGAGTACCTGCAGCGCATGTATGAAGAGGCGTTGTCGGTGAGCGACATGGTGGGCTTGTGTGTGGGGACGCGCCCAGATTGCGTGCCGGATGCGGTGCTGGACCTGCTGGCCGGTTACCAGGCCCGGGGTTACGAGGTGTGGCTGGAACTGGGGCTGCAGAGCGCCAACGACAAGACGCTGCAGCGCATCAACCGGGGCCACGGCTATGCCGCCTATGTGGATGCGGTGACCCGGGCCCATCAGCGGGGTATCAAGGTGTGTGCCCACCTCATCGTGGGTTTGCCCGGCGAGGTGCCGATGGACAGCCTGGATACCCTGCACCGTATCGTGGATACCGGCGTGGAGGGGATCAAGCTTCACCCTCTGCATGTGGTGGAGGGCAGCACCCTCGGTAAGGCCTGGCAGGCGGGGAGGCTCGATGTCTTGAGTCTGGAGCAGTATGTCGAGGCGGCAGTCGCCATGATCCAGCACACCCCACCCGAAGTGGTCTATCACCGCATCTCGGCTTCAGCGCGCCGGCCAACCCTGTTGGCCCCTGCCTGGTGCGAGAACCGCTGGACAGCGATGGCTGATATTGCTAGTGCGCTGGCCCGCACCGGTCCTCAGGGGCAGGCGTTGGAACGCCCGTTTTCCCTTGTGGGCAATATTGATTAGGTCGTCAGATTTCATTAAAAAAACAGTGGGTTATTAGATGAAATTCAGTCTTTGCGGTATAGTTTCGGTAAAATTGTCTTGATATAGTACTTGGCTTGAAAAAGATATCATTATCAATAAGCTTGTATTATTTCCAATTTGGACGGGATATATCGGGCATGGCGCCACCCTGTGTCGCGATCAACAGCCTGACCTGCCGTCCCCGCTTTGGGCATAATGCCGTTCAGGTCTGTCGATGACATCCAGTGTCAGGTACCTGTGCTTTTAGTGTGTATCAGGCTGTAGCTCCTTTTTCGAGGGAGCGCTGTTCTTTATGTCACGGGCATGTCTGCGCCAACAACGCCCGTGAGGTTTGAATATCGGTATGGCGAGACAGCCGGCCCAATCATGCAGTGACAGGATGCTATGCAAGCAGAAACTAACCGTATTGACGAGTTGTTGGAGTGCCTGGTCTTTCTGACCCGCTTTTATGGGGTACCCAACAGCAAGGATGCTCTCACCACCGGCCTGCCACTGGTGTCCGGTCTGCTGACGCCCAATCTGTTCGGCCGTGCCGCCGAGCGGGGTGGCTTGTCCGCCCGGGAAGTCATCCAGTCTCTCGACGAGATCTCCCCCCTGTTGCTGCCCTGCGTGCTGCAGATGCGCAACGGCGGCGCCTGCATTCTATTGGAGTGGAACGAAGACAGAACCCAGGGCAAGGTGATCTTTCCTCAGGCGGGGGATGCGGCCCAGTGGCTGAGTGCATCTCAACTGGGTGATGAGTATCTGGGGCGACTGTTTTTTGTCAAAAAGCAGTTCAAGTTCGATGAGCGTTCACCCAAGGTGCTGGAGACCCGCGATGGTCACTGGTTCTGGAGCACCCTGCTCGAATCCCGCGGCATCTATCGGGATGTGCTGGTCGCCTCCATCCTCATCAACCTGTTTGCCGTCGCAAGCCCTCTGTTCACCATGAACGTCTACGACAAGATAGTGCCCAACCTGGCGTTTGATTCGCTCTGGGTGCTGGCGGTCGGCGCCATGGTGGTGTTCACCTTCGACTTCGTGATGCGCCAACTGCGCAGTTACTTCATCGACATCGCCGGCAAAAAGTCCGATGTGCTGCTGTCTGCCAAGATCTTTGCCAAGGTGATGGGGATGCGGATGGAGTCGCGTCCTGCGTCGACCGGCGCCTTTGCCAAGCATCTGCAGGAGTTTGAATCGGTGCGGGAGTTTTTCACTTCCGCGACGGTATCTACCCTCATCGATCTGCCCTTTGCCATCTTCTTCCTGTTCATCATCTGGATCTTTGCCGGCGTCATGGTGGTAGTGCCCATCGTGGCCATGGTGATCCTCATCATTTACAGCTTCTATATCCAGGCGCCGCTCAAGCAGTCCATCGAAGAGGGCTCACGGCTGGCTTCCCAGAAGAACGCCAACCTTATCGAGAGCATCTCGGGCCTCGAAACCGTGAAGATCTTTGGTGCCGAGAGCATGTTCCAGCACCGCTGGGAACAGGCCGTATCCCACATTTCGACCTGGGGCGTACAGACCCGCCGCATCACCAACTCCATGTCGTCGCTGGCCAGCTACATCCAGCAGGTGGTGACGGTGGCACTGGTGATTGTCGGGGTTTACCAGATCTCGGAAGGACTGGTCACCATGGGGGGCATGATTGCCGCCGTCATGCTGTCGAGCCGCGCCATCGCGCCCATGGTACAGCTGTCGGTTCTCTCGACCCGCTACAACCAGGCCAAGTCCGCATTGGAAATCTTGGAGAAGATCATGATCACGCCGGGCGAGCAGGAGGAGGGCAAGCAGTACATCCACCATCCAGTGATCTCCGGTCGGATCGAGTTTGACAAGGTGTCGTTCAAGTATCCCGGGATGGAAACCAGCACCCTGCACAATATCAACCTGCGCATCGAGCCGGGTGAGAAGGTGGCCATCATTGGCCGGATCGGGGCGGGCAAGACGACTCTCGAGAAGATTTTGATGGGCCTCTATCGGCCCACCGACGGCTCGGTACGGCTCGATGGTTTTGAACTCGATCAGCTGCCGGCCTCGGTGATCCGCCGCAATATAGGCTGTGTGCCACAGGATGTGACCCTGTTTTTTGGCTCGGTACGCGACAACATCATGCTGGGCAATCCGCTGGTGGATGATGTGTGAGTCATGCGGGCTGCCAAGCGGGCCGGTGTGACCAACTTCACCAACCGGGATCCCAATGGGCTGGATAGACAGATAGGGGAAGGGGGGCGTCAGCTCTCCGGTGGCCAGCGTCAGGCCATCTTGTTGGCCCGGGCCTTGCTCAATGATCCCCCCATACTGGTGATGGACGAACCGACCTCCAACATGGATAACCAGTCGGAGATGCAGGTCAAGCATGAGCTGGCCAGACTTGGGCCGGAAACGACCCTGATCGTCATCACCCACAAAACCACCATGCTTGACGTAGCCTCACGGGTCATCGTGATCGAGCAGGGTCAGGTGGTGGCCGATGGTCCCAAGGAAATGGTGTTGCAACAGCTGAAAGAGGGCAAGGTGCGCGTACAGGAGGCCTCCAATGGCTAAGTTTGGCCTGTTCAAGAAGGCGCCTTCCGATACTGTGCTGCCGGCCCCGGAACACCTTGAGTTTGTGGATGACGGGGCGGCTGCCGTCCTGCTGAGTACCCCGACGCGGGCACGTGCCCTGCTGTGGGCCTGCTTCCTGTTTTTCATGAGTGCCATCATCTGGGCGGCCTGGGCCGAGCTTGATGAGGTGACCGTCGGCCAGGGCAAGGTGATCCCGTCACGTCAGCTGCAGGTGATCCAGAACCTGGAGGGGGGGATCGTCAAGGAGATCTTCGTGAAGGAAGGGGACATCGTCGAGAAAGGGCAGCCACTGCTGCGCATCGATGATACCCGTTTCCGTTCCGACTTTCGGGAGCGGGAGCAGGAGCTGGTGACCCTCAAGGGGGACATCGCCAGATTGCGGGCGGAGATCCAGAGCGTGGTGGTCAAGACTGGCCCCAATCTGGGTTGGCGTGAACAGGTGGTGGTTGAAAAGCAGCCTATCGTTTTTCCGGACGGTTATGAGAACGTGTTTGCCGAATATGCGACACGGGAAAAGTCGGTGCAGAATGAGCGCCTCAACAACCTGAGCAACCAGCTCTATATTCTGGGTCAGCAGATCGAGCAGAAAGAGCAGGAGACCATAGAGCTCAATGCCAAGATAAGGACGGTGGCACGCAGTGTGGATCTGGCGCGCCAGGAGCTCAATATCAGCCGTCCCTTGGCCAAAGAGGGGATCGTGCCCCAGGTTGAGTTGATCAAGCTGGAACGCCAGGTCAACGAGATGCAGGGGGAGCTTGAGAGCAATAGGCTGCTGATCCCCAAGCTTGACTCCGTATTGCGGGAAACCATCTCCAAGCGCAACGATATTGCGCTGAAGTTTCGGGCCGATTCGCAAACCGAACTCAACGAGCGGCAGGGCAAACTGAGCCAGTTGTCCGAGGGGCAGGTGGGATTGCGTGACCGGGTGGATCGCACCAGCGTCATCGCCCCGCTCAAAGGCACTATCAAGAAGCTCAAGATCAATACCCTGGGTGGCGTCGTCCAGCCCGGCATGGATCTGATGGAGATAGTACCGCTGGAAGACACCCTGCTGGTCGAAGCCAAAGTGTCGCCGAAAGATATCGCATTCCTGCGACCGGGGCTGGAAGCCGTGGTCAAGATCACTGCCTATGACTTCACCATTTATGGTGGATTGCATGGCAAGGTTGAGCAGATAAGTGCCGACTCAATTCAGGATGAAGATGGCAATTCCTTCTACCTGGTTCGGGTACGCACAGAGAAGAGTTACTTGGGCGATGAGCTTAACGCACTTCCCATCATCCCCGGTATGTTAGCCAGTACAGATATTATTACTGGTAAAAAAAGTGTCCTAGACTATTTGCTTAAGCCGATATTACGGGCAAAGCAGTCGGCACTGAGAGAACGATAAGCCAACAATCTAAAAACAACATGACTGGAGATACCATGAAGAAGACGATTGTTGCCATGTTAGTAAGTGGCGCCGTGCTGTTCCCGGGCCTAAGCCAGGCACAAACACTGGAGCAGTCAGTGGCACAGTCACTGGCTACCCATCCCAAAATCAAGGAAGCTTTTGATCTCTATCAGGCGCGACTGTATCAGCATGACGGGGCCAAAGGTGGTTACTACCCCACCATCGATCTGCGTGGCGGTGTCGGCTACGAGAAGACTGACAGCCCGACCACCCGTGCGGCCGGCGCAAACTCGACCACCATCGATGACTCCATGACCCGTAAAGAGGCCGGCATCAGCCTGCGCCAGATGTTGTTCGACGGCTTCAACGTCAGCAGCAACGTGGCACGTACCGATGCCGAAGCCAATGCCCAGCGCCTGGCCATGATCTCCGAGGCGGAGAACACGGCACTGCGGGTGGCCGAGGTCTACCTCAACATGTTGCGCCAGCAGGAGATCCTGGAGCTGTCCAAGCAGAACCTGGAAACCCACGAACAGATCCGCAGCGACATCAGCAAGCGGACCGATTCGGGGTTGGGTTCGACCGCTGACCAGACCCAGATCGATGGCCGGGTAGCCAGAGCCTATGCCAACCAGGCTGCCGCCGAGAACAACTATCGCGATGCCGAAAGTGAGTTCATCCGGGTGGTCAACGAGATGCCAAAAGATTTGGTACAGCCGGTTCCGGATGCTCAGCTCATTCCTAGCAGCCTGGATGCTGCACTGAAGACGGCAACCGAAGTTCACCCGACGCTGCTCTCCTCCCTGCAGGATATCGAAGCCGCCAAGTACCAGCATGAGGGTTCCAAATCCGGTTTTTATCCCAACGTCACCTTTGAAGTGGATCAAAACTGGAATGAGGATATCGATGCCGTCAAGGGGCGCAACGATGACCTGACCGCCATGGTTCGGATGCGCTACAACTTGTTCCGCGGTGGTTCCGATCTGGCCAAGAGCAAGGCCACTTCCGCACTCTATTCCCAGGCCAAGGATATTCACATGAATGCCTTCCGTCAGGTAGAGGAAGGAACCCGCCTGGCCTGGAACGCAAAAGAGTCTTTGGCTAAACAGAAGACCTTCCTGAAAGAACACGTGGATGCAAGCTATGACACTGTGCAGGCGTACAAGAAGCAGTTTGGTCTCGGCCAACGTACCTTGTTGGACGTATTGAACACCGAAAACGAACTGTTTGAAGCGCGCCGCAGCTACATTACAGCCGAGTATGACTCCCTGCTGGCGGATTATCGGATCCTCAATGCCACTGGCAGCCTGCTCAACGCATTCAATGTGAAGCAGCCGGCCGATTGGCAAGCCAAACAGTAATGGAGTGCGCATCAGGTTTGATGCGAGTGAAAGGGATGGTTGCAGCCGGGCTGCCGCCATCCCTTGTCTCTGACGGCCATCTCTGGCCAATGCAGTGAGTACCATTGGATCTGTCGAAGATGCATGTGACCGGATGGGATAGAGCAAGCAGTATCGGCATGGCGTCAACCTCCGGTTTGACCCAGTTGCTGCGCGCTCGCTGGTTACGCTGGTCACTTTGGCTGCTGCTGATATCTCTGCCGCTACTGCTCTCCGCCAGCCAGCCTCTTACCCCTGAAGATCTCAAACTGGTACAACGGGCTCAGGAGACCTACGGCGTCAGAGCCGGCAAACGGGTCACCACCTGGCGCACGCTGGTAATGCAAAATCGGGCTGCCGGCCTGACCGACCGTCAGAAACTGGAGAAGGTTAACCAGTTTTTCAACCAGATGCGGTTTATCGACGACATCAAGTTGTGGCGAAAAAAAGACTACTGGGCAACCCCGCTGGAGTTTTTGGGAGCGGCTGGTGGCGATTGTGAAGACTTCAGCATTTCAAAATACTTTACCCTGCTGGAGCTGGGTGTTCCGGATGAGAAGATGCGGATGGTCTATGTCAAGGCATTGGATTACAACCAGTTTCATATGGTCGTCGCTTACTATGAAACACCGTCTGCGGTGCCCGTCATTTTGGATAATTTGATAGGGTCGATCCGGCCTGCCAGTCAACGTAGGGATCTGGTGCCGATATACAGCTTTAACGGTAGTCACTTGTGGTTGATGAAGGCGCGTGGTCAAGGGGAACTGGCTGGACAGTCCTCACGCCTGGGATTATGGAATGATTTACGCAATCGCATGACGTCGGGGCGATTGGCTCAGCCTGTGTTGAATTTGGATGATTAACCTATGACGCTCTACAGACAATTATTGGCAACCATGTTGATCCTGTTCGGGTTGTTGTTTGCAGCTACCTATTGGGTGCAATTCAACTCGACTCGTACCTATCTGGCCCAACAGCAGGAAACCACCGTCATCAATACAGCCACGTCTCTGGGGCTGGCACTGACCCCTTATTTGGAAAATGGTGACAAGGTGGGGGCGGAGTCCGTCATTCAGGCGATATTTGACGGGGGATATTATCGTCTGGTCCGTCTGGACTTGCTGGCTTCCAAAGATGTCATCGAGCAGGAAAATACCAATAACATTCAAGGTGTTCCCCAATGGTTCATCAATCTTGGGTTGTTTCCCGAGGTATCCAATGAGTCGATCCTGACGTCGGGCTGGCTGCAACTGGGTAAATTGAAGGTCGTTGGTCATCCCGGCCAGGCCTATTACGAGTTGTGGCGCGGAATGAGTGAGCTTGCCAGCTGGTTCCTGATAGGTTTTCTGATCACCACCATCTTGCTCATGCGGGCACTCAACTACCTGCTCAAGCCGCTCAAGCAGATTTGTGAGCAGGCCGTCGAGATAGAGCTGCATCACTTTGGTCATGCCATTCCCGAACCCAAGACCCATGAATTGAAACAGGTGGTTCAGGCCATCAACACCCTCTCCAGCAAGTTGGCCGTGCAATTCAAAGAGCAGGCCGACGAGGCTGAAAAACTGCGGGAGCGGGTCTACGTCGACGCCGTCTCCGGCTTGGGCAACCGGGCTTATTTCGTGGGTCAGGTCAACGCCTGGATTGCAGAGGCTGGTCAAGGGGGGGTCATGCTGGTTGCCGTCGACATGCTGGACGAGCTGTACCGCGAAGAGGGATTTGCTGCGCGTGACAACATGGTCAAATCGATAGCCCAGGCTTTGAAAGAACAATTGAAAGGGTGGGATGGCTCTGCTGTGGCGCGGATCTCGGCAACGGAATATGCCCTGTTGTGCCCGACAGATGACCTTTCCCAATTGAAGGATTTGGCTGAAGTGATCAACAGTCGCATCGCCGATCTGGTGGTAAATCCCATGGGTGAGGGGGGCGCCTTGTCCGTCATTGGTATTGCTGGCCGTGATGGCAACGATGATTTGTCGGCTCTGCTGACCAAGGCTGACAATGCGCTGGGCAGGGCCCGCAATGAACGTCGTGGTGCCGTGGTGATGGAAGGGGGCACAGATCAGGGGTTGATGGGACGCCTGGCCTGGCGTGATCTGGTTCAGGATGCGATTGCACGGCATTTGTGGCGTTTCAAGGCGCAGCCAGCCTGCCGATTTGATAATGGTCTGCGCATGCATG
The DNA here is from genome assembly GCF_027707805.1 of Aeromonas sp. QDB20. Lineage (NCBI taxonomy): Bacteria > Pseudomonadati > Pseudomonadota > Gammaproteobacteria > Aeromonadales > Aeromonadaceae > Aeromonas > Aeromonas sp. QDB20. The sequence continues at coordinate 64,955 of NZ_JAPCJC010000021.1, forward strand.
CAGAGCTGTTTGCCTCCATCTCTCGCGATGGTACCGATTATTTCGCAGGCCAGTTCCTGCCTGCCATCGAGCAGTTCAAGCTGGGCGGTGAGTTTGACCAGGCGATACTGGATGCGTCAGTTTCATTGTTGCAACAGCAACCAGACTTGGTCCTGGCGGTCAATATTACGGCCGGCTCGCTGTGCTCAGATGAATTCCGTACTTGGCTGACCGGTTATCTGAGCGACAATGCCGGATTGAAAGAGCGCTTGCTGTTCGAGATCCCTGAAGCCGCCATCATGAAGCACAAGGAGCATGTGACCGCTCTGGTTAATGTTCTGCAAGAGCATGACTTTCAGTGGGGGGTGGATCACTATGGACGCCACTTCCAGTCACTGGGGTATCTGGAGGAGCTTGCGCCTTCCTATGTCAAGGTTGACCACGGCTATACCAGCCAGGTTATGGAGCCTGGGGCTGATACTTCCTTCCTGGCTGCGGTATGTCGTGCTGCCCACAATGCCGGCGTTACAACCATTGCGACCAGAGTGGAAGATCAACACCAGGTTGAGTTGCTTTCAAAGCTTCATATCGATGGTTACCAGGGCTTTGTACACCCGGCATTTCCGTTGCCGTGAGCATGACCAAGTATTTCAGGGGCCCACAAGGGCCCCTTTTTTATTCGAAAAATTAATAAGCATGCTTATTCTCAGTTTAATTAGACTGGATGGCTTCATTTGGTGTCGCGCAACTGATTGATTTGACGATATAAAAAAGAACATTCGATTTCGTACATTTTCCCTCCCCAGTTTTGACACGAATCCCATACATTTTTGCAACGGATGCAAGAAGCACGGACATCTATGGTGTAGACATCGAGATCCGTCACGTTGGAGCAATGGACATGCGTACCCAAATCATCGACAAAACCGTTGTGGTTTCTGCAGTTGAAGGCAATGTGCAAATCGTGCTGGCTGATGGAAGCAGCCGCCCTCTGCAAAAAGGAGAGATCCTGCAACCCGGGGCAAAGCTCAACATTGCAGATGATGCCAAATTGTTATTGGCGCCCTACGATGATTCACCGGCGGCTGCCACACCGGATGCTCCTGCCCATGATGCGCCTGCTACCGGCCAGCCACCGGCTCCGGATGCCGGAAATGCGGCCTCTCCTGATATAGCCGCCTTGCAAAAGTCGATTTTGCAAGGGGTTGACCCGACGCAAAACTTTGAAGCGTCAGCTGCGGGTGGTGCTCCGGCTGCAGGTGGTGGCGGTGGGATCGGTGGGGTTGCTGGAGCCAGCGGTAACGGTGGTTTTGTAACCATCGACAGGATTGGCGATGCCACTATCGCCGCCGCCGGGTTTGACACTACCTACCAAGCTGAGCCGGTGGTGGATACCCAGCAGATAGCGGAGCCCTTGCTGGTCAATGAGCTGACGGATCAGGGAGAGCAACTGACCGTTGGTGAAGACGGATCTCTGAGTGGTAATCTGCTGGATAACACGGTGAATACCGATGGGCCGCAGGCTGCATCAGTACTGATCTTCACCTGGGGGGACAATGCCAATATAGCTGCCGGTACCAGCGTGACCATCGATGGGGTAGGCACGCTCATCGTCAATACGGATGGCAGCTTCACATTCACACCGGCCCCCAACTACGATGGCGCCGTTCCACCAGTCATATATACCGTGACTGATGGCACCGACACGGTGCAATCCACCTTGGAGTTGACGATCACCCCCATCAATGATCTCACCGATGAGGGAGAGAGTGTGGTGGTGACGGAAGATGTAGCCGTATCGGGCAATTTGCTTGCCAACACCATCGACAATGATGGGCCGCAGGCGGCTTCCGTGTCTGGATTTAGCTGGGGTGGGGTTGCCAATGCCACCTTGGGTACACCTGTCAGCCTGGCAGGGATCGGTACTCTGCTGATCAATGCGGATGGTAGCTATCAGTTCACGCCGGCTCCCAATTATGATGGTCCCGTTCCCGCCGTCAGCTACACCGTCACCGATGGTGTAGATACCGTCCAATCCACTTTGACCATCACTATCACGCCGGTTGATGAACCGGTCGAACTGGCTGGTTTGCAGGTGGAAGGAGGAGAGCTGACGCTCAATGAAGCCTCTTTGGCAGATGGCAGTAATCCCAATGCAGCAGCCTTGACCCAGAGCGGTATTTTTACCTTCAGTGCGGCCGATGGTGTCCAGAGCTTGACCCTGGGTGGTGTTGCACTGATCACCAATGGACAAACCATCACTTCGTTCCCGCAAACCATCGCCAGCCCGTTGGGCAATCAGTTGACTGTTACCGGCATCAATTACAACCCTGCAACTGGAACGGGGAGCGTGAGTTACAGCTATACGCTGAACGACAGCGAGACACACACTCAACCAGCTAACGATGCATCACTGGTGGAGAGTTTCAATGTTGTGCTGGTCGATCCGGATGGTGACACAGCCAATGGCAGTCTGGATGTCGTCATTCTGGATGATGTTCCCAGCGTCACCCTGACTTCCAATACGGAAGGGCTGGGGACTGTCTCCGTCGACGAGAGCCTGGTCAGCCTGGGCGGGGTGGGCGGCGACGGGGTGGCCAGTGCCAGCCTGAGCGCGGCCGACGTGCA
>NZ_JAPCJC010000022.1:0-65843 GCF_027707805.1 Aeromonas sp. QDB20
GGCGCTGGCTTCACGAGGAAGCGAGCTCATCAGGTTGGCGTGTTCTGCCGTGCTGGTGAGGGCGCATTATAGGGAGGCGCGTCGCGATGACAAGGGCTTTTTGCAAAAATGCGTTCGTTTGCTGAAAAAGCAGACTAAAGCCCTCTAATCACAGGTTTTCGCCCAGTTTCACGCCGATTTTTTGCTCAACTCTTCGCTTTGAGCCTGGATATAGTTGACCCAGCTGGTCGCCCGCTGCTGCCAGTTGCCCTGCTGCTGCAGTTCACGGGCCAGCACCAGCGCCTCGGCATACTGCTCCTTATTAAGGTGTGCTTGCACCAGCAATGCCTTGGCCCTGTTGCCTTGCTCCCCTTTCACCGACTTGATGGCCGCGAGCTGGGTCATGGCGGCATCTGTTTTGCCTTGTTGCAACAGCAGCTCGGCGGCGCGCATGGCCGCCTTGGGATGAGTATGCTCACGGGCGAGCAGTTGCCAGCTGTCGACAGCCTTCGGCCACTCGCGCGCCCCTTCCCACAACTGGGCCAACAGCTGACGGTTCTCAGCGCTTTGCTTCATCTGTCCCTTCACCATGGCAGCTTCCAGCAGGCGGGCGCCGCGATAGGGCAGTCCCTGCCAGGCATAAAGACGGATCAGCTGGTTGCGGGTGGCGGCATCATCCATCAGCTGACGGTCGATGGCGGTTTGCAGCAGTGCCAGCGCCTGATCGCCGCGCTTGGCGGAGAGGTTGAGCGACACCGCCTGCTGCCACCACTTGCTCTCTGTCGGCTCGTGGCGGATCAGCTCTGCGGCCTGATCGGCCGCCACGCCGTAGCGCTGCAGCGCGGTGAGAGCGGAGAGGCGGATGATGGCTGCCTGCTTCTGCCAGCTCTTCTTCAACAGCTGTTCACTCTGGCCGGCCGCCTCACCGTACTGCTTGTTGTGGTAATAGAGGCCGGCCAGACGCAGGCGCAAGGCATCATCAGCCTTGATGGCCAACGCAGCCTTGTAGCTGGCGATGGCACCGGCCCAGTTGGATTGCTGGGCCTGGATGTCGCCGCGCAGCCGCAGCAGTTGCAGCTGTTGCTGCTCGGGCCACTCTTTATAGGCCAGCGCCTGCTCCACGTAGCGGCTCGCCTGCGCGGTCTGCTGCAGGTTGGCAGCCAGGGACGCCTGCAACTGGGCCAGCCAGGCGCGCTCAGCATCGCTATTTGGTTTGAGGCCGGATGCCTTGCTCTGGGCCTGTTGCCACTGGCCGGATTGATAGAGCTTCATCACGGGCTCCAGCTGGCGGGAGAAATGGGGGCTCACCTCCATCGCCAGACAGGCTTGGCTGACCAGGGCCAGCACACAGATCCAGATCCGCAACATAGTTATGACTCCAGTTTGAATTTGAGCGTGATGACTTGCACCAGCTTGTCGGTGGCGCCGGGTCTCGGCTGATAGCGCCACTTGTTGATCGCCTGAATGGCCGCCCGCTCGAACTGACGCTTCGGCTTGGCCTCGACCACTTCCACATCCTGTACCCGACCGTCGGCATCGACGCTGAAACGCAGGGTCACCGACCCTTCGATGCCGGCCTGCTGGGCCCGATAGGGATAGACTGGCTCGATCCGCTGCAGCGGCATCAACATGTCACCGGCGCCGATCCCGGCACCCTGTTGCTGGCCATGGAAGTTGCCGCTCGCGACCGGGTTGGGACTGGTCGCGACGCCAGGGGCATAGACCTGCACCGCGCTGAGGCTGGAGACCAGATCCAGGCTCGGCTGCACCGAGGGCAGCGGGGCCGCCGCCGGCATAGGCAGCGGCGTCGAGGCCAGCGCGGCAGGCGGCTCCGGCAGGGGTTCCGGCTCCTGGGGTACCGGGCGCTCACGCACCTGCACCTCGGTCACCTCGTTCTGCATGTTGATGACGATGGACTTCTGCTCGGCGCTCGCCTTCTCCCCTCTGGGCGGCTCCACCAGAGTAGCCATGAACAGCAGGATCCCCAGACTGAGGGCAATTCCCAGCCCCAGGCTCATCAGCTTGTATTTCATTTCGGTGCCACCGCCACGGCGATGTTGGCGATGCCTGCCGCCTTGGCCTCATCCATCACCCGCACCACCTTGCCGTGGGGTACCCGCTCGTCGGCCTGGATCACCAGGCTGGCATCGGGCTGTTCCGCCAGCAGGCGGGCGACGCTGGCCTGTACTCGCTCCACGTCGATCTGCTTGCGGTCGAGGAATATCTGCCCCTGGGGACCGATCGCCAGCATGATGCTGGAGGACTTCTGCGCCTTGGCCTGGCTGGCCTGGGGCCTGTGCACCTCGAGCCCGGCTTCGCGCACGAATGAGGTGGTGACAATAAAGAAGATCAGCATGATGAACACGATATCCAGCATGGGGGTCATGTCGATCTGCACTTCGTCGCGCTGGCGTTTGGATTGCCGTCTCATTGCATTACCTTCTCTTCTCGCAGGCCGTCCCGGGTCTTGGCCAGCGCACGCTTGGCCTGGCTCTCGAGCCGGCTGAGTAACAACACGCCGGAGAGCGCGACCACCATGCCAGCCATGGTGGGGATGGTGGCACGGGAGATCCCGCCCGCCATGCTCTCCGGGTTAAAGCGGTTGGCCGCGGCCAACGCATCGAATACGCCTATCATGCCGGTCACGGTACCCAGCAGCCCCAGCATGGGGCAGAGCACCACCAGGGTGCGGATGAAGATCAGATGACGGTTTAGCTCAAGCTCGGCCTCGGCCAGCCAGCGCCCGCGAATAGCCCGAGCGTGCCAGCTGTGGCGCTCGCTGCGGGCCTGCCAGCGGCCGAGTAGCTGGCGCTGCAGCGGGGCAAACCCCAGGTTGAGGTAGAGCAGCCGCTCGATCATCAGAATCCACATCAGCACCAGCAGGGCCAGAATGACCCAGAGCACCGGGCCGCCACGGCCCATGAAGCTCTGCAGCTGTTGCCAGATGTCGAGCATCATGCCGCCCGCTCCATCCCGTCACGGTTGCTTTCGGCCCGCTCGGCCAGAATGCCGGCCACCTGCTGCTCCAGCACGTTGGAGAGCTCGGTGAAGCGGGACTGCAGCAGGCTGTGGGCCAGGATCAGCGGAATGGCCGCGACCAGACCCTGTACCGTGGTGATCAGTGCCATGGAGATGCCGCCCGCCATGATCTTGGGATCGCCGGTGCCGAACTGGGTGATGGCCTGGAAGGTGCCGATCATCCCGGTCACGGTGCCGAGCAGACCCAGCATGGGGGCAATGGCCGCGATCACCTTGACCATGCCGATGCCGCGCTCCATGCGAGGGGTCTCCTGCAGGATCGCCTCATCGAGACGCAGTTCCAGGGTCTCCATGCTCAGCTCTGGATGCTTGTCCACCACCGTCAACACCCGGCCGAGGGCGTTGTCGGCATGATACTCACCGCTCTTGAGCTGGCGACGAACCCGACCCAGTTCACGGGAGAGGCTCCACAGCCGCACCCCGGCGATCCCCAGGCCGATGGCGGCCAGCAGCACTATGATGGCGCCGACCTGGCCGCCCTGCTGGACTTGCTGCCAGAAGGTAGGGGCTTGCGCCAGCATTGTCAGCAGGGTGCCGTGGGAGGGATCCAGCGGCAGCGCTTCTCCTTCCTGGCCCTGATAGGCGGCCGCGGCGGAGAGCACGTTGCCGGGCAGGCCCAGCACCGGGCTCAGACCTTCGGCGGTTGGCTGCAGGAACCCCTGCTCGCCAAACAGCGCGAAGCTGCCGACCCGGGTCAGTGGCTGCTCGCTCGCCGCCCCCTGGGCATCCAGCACCTTGCCGTTGAACTGGGCAACCCGGCCCGACTCGCGGATCTCCTGCAGCAGGGTGGCAGGCAGCAGGGCGAGGGCGGCACGATCCGGTACCTGCTTCTCCTGTGCCATCGCCTTGAGCGGCGCGAGGCGCTCGGGGTATTGACCCTCGACCGCGGATTCACTCAGCAGCTTGACCGCATCGCTGGCCCCCTGACGGGTGACCGCAAAGATCTCGTTCATGTCGCCGGAGGCCTGCTCCCACTGGGCATTGAGCTCCACCAGCTGCTTCTCATTGGTAGCGAACTGGCTGGCCAGCTCCTTGCTCAGGCGCTGGGCCTCGGCCAGCTTGGCGCGGGTACTGTTCAGCTCCTTGGAGACGGACGCCAGATCCTGCTGTGCCTGCTGTTCACGGGCCTGTTCCTGCTGCTGCCAGGCTTCGTCGGCCACAGCGGCAGTGGTGCCCAGAGAGAGGGCGAGGGCGAGGGGGAACCACTTCATGGTGACGCTCATGACTGGGCCTCCTGACCACGGCTGACAGAAAGGGGGACATTCAACAACTGGGGAACCTTCTTGTCGGCGGCCATCTCCAGTGCCTCGGCGACGGGGGAGAGCCACTGGCTGTCGAGGGGCTGCCACTGCTTGTTCTGCCCGGACCAGCGCCACGCCTGGGAACGATCGGCGGTCATCGCCAACAGGGAGACCCGACCCACCGCCAGCACGTCGACCCGGCGCGGTGCGCCGTCCAGCACCAGTTCGGCGGCATAGCTGTCGAGCCGGCTGCCATATTCCGCTTCGATCTGATAGGCCTGCAGTAGCTGGCGGAACTTCTCCGCCTCGCTCACGTCAGCCCTGGCCAGAGTGGCTTTCAGCTGTTCAACCCGCGCCAGGCGATCTTCCTTGCGCAGCGGAATGTCATTTTGTACCAGCTGCTCCAGATCGGCCTGCATCTGCAACATCAGCGGGATCAGGCCCTGCCGGGTCTCCTGTACCGCTTCCAGCTGCTGACTCAGCTTACCCAGTTCATTTTGCTGATCGGCCACCAGAGACTGCATGTAGCGGTTGTAGGCTTCCAGATCGCGCAGTTGCAGCTGCGCATTCTGCAGCTCCAGCCTGGCGGCAACGGCCGCATCGGCGGCTTTCTCCACGCGCTGCTGGGAGGCTTTCCCGGCAGCTATGCTGTTTTTCAGTGCCGGCGCGACCAGCTCGTCGGCGCCGGCAGCGAAGTGGACTGACAGTGGCAACAAGGCCAAACCCCAAAACTTGTTCATGATATAAATCTTAACAATGATAACTATTCTCATTGTCTCAGAGTGGAGGGTCAGTGGCAATCAGATGATTTTGTTGGCCTTCGGCTGAAAAAACAGGATAATTTTTAAGCAAGCACGGGAGTCACTGGCGTTGTTCGTCACAACACCAAATTAATAAATAAAAAATATCTTTTCGATCAATGTGATAGAGATCGAAAAAGGAGAAGTTCATGTTCAACGATGCGATCTGGGAACATATCGATCGGTTCACCAAGGCCAAGAAGACCAGCGACATCCAGCAGCAGCTGGAGCGCTTCAGTCACCAGATGGGCTTTGATTACTTTCGTTTGCTGATTATTTTCCCCATCAGCATGCAGAAATCCCATGTGGCGTTGTTCAACAACTGCCCCACCAGCTGGTTCGATGCCTATTCGGAGCGGCACTACCTGACCCAGGATCCGGTCGTCTTCCTGGGGCTGAAACAGACCCAGCCCATCTTCTGGAACAAGCTCGACTGCGACTCCCCCTGGCTGCCCAGCGCCAGCCGGGAGGTGATGAACCTGGCCGCCGACTTCGGGGTGAGAAACGGCGTCTCCTTCCCGCTGCACACGCCGCAGGGGGAACACGGTATCCTCTCCTTCATCAGCAAGGAGAAGTCCAATTCCGATCTGATGTTTGAAAACGTTCCCTTGCTGTCGTTCTGCGCCAGCTACATCTTCAACTCGGCGCTGCAGCTGATAAAGAGCAGGCCGGATCTGATGAAGTACCTGACCGAGCTGTCGGATCGGGAGAAGGAGTGCCTGTTCTGGGCCAGCGAGGGCAAGACCTCCTGGGAGATCGCCACCATCCTCGGCATCAGCGAGCGGACCGTGAACTTCCACCTCAATCAGGTCACCAACAAGACCGACTCGAAGAACCGCAACCAGGCGATCGCCAAGAGCATCTCCAGCGGCATCATAGTACCTTCGCTGGACGACGTGACTATCACCAACCTGCGGTTGTCGTGACGCCAGCCCGGCAGCACAGCCAATAAAAAAGAGCCGCAATGCGGCTCTTTTTTCATTTCCGGCGACGGCTTATTCCACGGTCACGGATTTCGCCAGGTTGCGCGGCTGATCCACGTCGGTGCCCTTGATGAGGGCAACATGGTAGGAGAGCAGCTGCAGCGGCACGGTATAGACGATCGGCGCGATCACCTCTTCCACGTGGTTCAGGCTCATCACCCGCATGGTCTCGTCGCTCTTGAAGCCGGTATCGGCATCGGCGAAGACGTAGAGGATACCGCCACGGGCACGCACCTCTTCCACGTTGGACTTGAGCTTCTCCAGCAGATCGTTGTTCGGCGCCACCACTATGATGGGCATCTCGGCATCGATCAGCGCCAGCGGACCGTGCTTCAACTCACCGGCGGCATAAGCCTCGGCGTGGATGTAGGAGATCTCTTTCAGCTTGAGCGCCCCTTCCATGGCGATGGGGTACTGGCTGCCGCGACCCAGGAACAGGCTGTGGTGCTTGTCGGCAAACTCTTCGGCCAGGGCCTCGATATCCTTGGCCAGCGCCAGGCTCTCCTTGATGCGCAGCGGCAGGGCCTGCAGCGCCTTGACCAGCTCAGCTTCGGCGGCGGTGCTCAGGTGGCCGCGGCAACGACCGATGGAGGCCACCAGCATCAGCAGACCGGCCAGCTGGGTGGTGAACGCCTTGGTAGAGGCCACCCCGATTTCGGCACCGGCTCGGGTCATAAAGGCCAGATCCGATTCACGCACCAGGGAGGAGCCCGGCACGTTGCAGATGGCCAGCGAGCTCATGTAGCCGGACTCCTTGGCCAGGCGCAGGGCAGCCAGGGTATCGGCGGTCTCGCCGCTCTGGGAGAGGGTCACCAGCAGGCTGTTGGGGCGCACCACCGACTTGCGGTAGCGGAATTCGGAGGCGATCTCCACGTCGCAGGAGACGCCGGCGATCTCTTCGAACCAGTAGCGAGCCACCATGCCGGAATGATAGGAGGTGCCACAGGCGACGATCTGCACGTGATCGACCTTGTCGAAGATGGCGCGCGCACCGTTGCCGAAGGACTCAACCACCACGTGATCACCGCCCAGACGCCCTTCCAGGGTGTTGGTGATGGCCTTGGGTTGCTCGTGGATCTCTTTGAGCATGTAGTGGCGGTACTCGCCCTTGTCACCGGCGTCGTGGGAGAGTTCGGACTCCTGCTCTTCACGCACCACGGCCTCGCCGTGGGTATCGAAGATGTGCACGTCGCGACGGGTCACTTCGGCCACGTCACCCTCTTCCAGGAAGATGAAGCGACGGGTCACTGGCAGCAGCGCCATCTGGTCGGAAGCGATGAAGTTCTCGCCGATGCCGCGGCCGATCACCAGCGGGGAGCCGGAACGGGCCACCACCACGCGGCTGTCGTCACGGCTGTCCATCACCACGGTGCCGTAGGCGCCGCGCAGCTGCTTCACCGCCACCTGCATGGCAGCCAGCAGGCTGGGGGCGGCTTTCAGCTCGTGGTGCACCAGGTGGGCGATCACCTCGGTATCCGTGTCGGAGCTGAACACATAGCCCAGCGCCTTCAACTCTTCCCGCAGCTCTTCGTGGTTCTCGATGATGCCGTTGTGCACCACCACGATATGCTCGGAGACGTGAGGGTGGGCATTGCGCTCGGACGGTTCGCCGTGAGTGGCCCAGCGAGTGTGGGCGATGCCGGTACCGCCGTGCACGGACTGCTCGTCCAGCGCCTTGGCCAGCTCGGCCACCTTGCCGAGGCGACGCACCCGCTGCAGCGGCTGACTGGCGCTGAACACGGCCACACCGGCCGAATCGTAGCCGCGGTATTCCAGACGGCGCAGACCCTCTACCAGAATTTCAGCCACATCACGTTGGGCGACGGCCCCGACGATGCCACACATACACTTCTCCTTAAGACGCTATTGATTCGGTTGGATAATCATTTGTTCAGGTCAGACTGCCACGGGGGCGCAGATCAGCTGGATCCCCTTGGCCTGAATTCGTTCTCTGGCCGAGATGGCCAGCCCCTCGTCGGTCACCAGGGTATGGATGCTGGACCAGGGCAGTTCGAGATTGGGGATCTTGCGACCGATCTTTTCCGACTCCACCATGACGATGACCTCCCGCGACACCTCGGCCATCACCCGGGACAGGCCCACCAGCTCGTTGAAGGTGGTGGTACCCCGTTCCGGATCGATGCCGTCGGCGCCGATGAACAGCTGGTCGAAGTCATAGGAGCGCAGCACCTGCTCCGCCACCTGACCCTGGAAGGATTCGGAGTGGGGGTCCCATGTGCCTCCCGTCATTAACAGGGTAGGCTCGTTTTCCAGCTCGCGCAGGGCGCCGGCTACATTGAGGGAGTTGGTCATCACGATGAGACCGCGCTTGTTGCCGAGCAGCGGGATCATGGCGCTGGTAGTGGTGCCGCTGTCGATGATGACACGGTTGTGATCGCGGATCCGTTCGGCCGCCGCCTTGGCGATAGCCAGCTTTCGTTTCGAAACTTGCTCTGGATTGCCGTCCACCACCATCTCGCTGGGCAGGGGCACGGCGCCACCGTAACGACGCAGCAACAGGCCACCGGTCTCCAGCACGGCCAGATCTTTGCGAATGGTCACCTCGGAGGTGGAGAAGTGCTTGGCCAGGGCATCGACGCTCACTTCACCCTGCTCCTGCACCAGGCTGACGATGGTGTGACGGCGCTGCTGAGTATTACGTTTGGTCATCTTAAAGTTTCGATTCGAAAGAATGTCGAAATATTAATGCCTTTTCTGGAAAAATCAAACGGCAAATAGGATCCGATATGGTTCGATGCCAGAATGGGGGGCTGATTTGCGACGAGGATGCCATGCAAAAACGAACCATCTGGCTGGTAGAAGATGAAGCCAGCATCGCCGACACCCTGATCTATGCCCTGCAAACCGACGGTTTCGAGGTGGAGTGGTTTTCCCTCGGCCAGCCGTTGCTGGCGCGACTTGCTCAGTCGCGCCCCGACTTCCTGATCCTGGATGTGGGGTTGCCGGACATCAGCGGCTTCGAGCTGTGCAAGGAGGTACGAGCCCGCTGCGACGTCCCCCTGATGTTCCTCACCGCCCGCAGCGAAGAGATAGACCGCCTGATCGGGCTGGAGATAGGCGCCGACGACTACGTGGCCAAGCCCTTCTCGCCCCGCGAGGTGTGCGCCAGGGTGCGGGTCATCCTGCGCCGCAGCCAGCCAGCCGCCCCCCAGCCGAGCCAGGCCCTCACCCTGGACGAGGAGCGGGCCCGCATCAGCTTTCACGGCCAGCCGCTGGCGCTCACCCGCTACGAATACCTGCTGCTCAAGACCCTGATGCTGACGCCGGGCCGGGTCTACTCCCGCCAGCAGCTGATGGATCTGGTGTGGAGCGGGGCGGAAGAGAGCCTGGATCGCACCGTCGACACCCACATCAAGACCATCCGCGCCAAGCTGCGAGAGCGGGATCCGGACGCCAACCTGATCCTGACCCACCGCGGATTGGGTTACAGCCTGGAGCAGGCATGAACAGACGGTTGCCGGGTCACGGCCGGGGGATGACATGAGAATCGGACTGCAACTGCTGTGCGGGCTGGTGCTTATCTTTGCGCTGGCCGCCTGGTTCGTGCTGGAGATCTTCGTCGAGGAGATCAAACCCGGGGTGCGCAGCGCCACCGAAGATACCCTGGTAGACATGGCCCAGATGCTGGCCCCGCTGGCGCTGGATGACCTGCAGGAGGGGAAGATGGCCGACGGCCGGCTGGCCAGCGCCTTCGCTCGCCTCAACCAGAGCCCCATCAACGCCCTCATCGACGGCCACCTCAAGCAGCAGGCGGAGTACCGCATCTATGTGGTCGATCGCTGGGGCAAGGTGGTTTACGACTCGGACGGGGTGGATCTGGGCAAGGACTACTCGCGCTGGAACGACGTCTACCTGACCCTGCGCGGCGAATACGGCGCCCGCAGCACCCGCAGCGATCCCGACGATCCCACCAGCTCGGTGATGCACGTCGCCGCCCCGCTGCGGGAGGGGGACGACATCCTCGGCTCCCTCACCGTCGCCAAACCCAACCGTACCCTGCTGCCCATGATAGAACGCAGCGAGCACCAGCTGCTGCAGGGGGCAGCCTTACTGCTGTTCATCTCGCTGCTCATCGGCGCCCTGCTGGTGTGGTGGCTCAACCGCGCCATCGGCAAGCTGGTGCACTATGCCGATGCGGTCAGCCAGGGCCAGCCCGCCACTCTGCCACGCCTCTACAGCCCGGAGCTGGATCGGCTCGGCCGCTCCCTTGAGACCATGCGCCGCCAGCTGGACGGCAAGGCCTACATCGAAGCCTATGTGCACAGCCTGACCCACGAGCTCAAGAGCCCGCTGGCCGCCATTCGCGGGGCAGGGGAAATACTGACCGAGGTGCCGCCGCTGGACGTCGCAAAGCGTTTTATCGGCAACATCAATCTGGAGACGGCCCGCATGCAGCAGCTGATCGAGCGGATGCTGCAGCTGGCCAAACTGGAATCGGGGCAGGGGCTGGACAGACAGGCGGTCGAGCCGGCCAGGCTGGGCAGGCGGGCGCTCGACGCCCGTCAGATCCTGGCCCAGCGCCGCCAGATCACCCTGCACGCCGAGCTGGGGGAAGCCCAGAAACAGAAGTGGGACCCGCTGCTGGTGGAGCAGGCCCTCGGCAACCTGCTGGACAACGCCCTCGACTTCTCCCCCGTCGGCAGCACTCTCAGGCTGAGCGGCACCATGGAGGAGGGGGGTTACTGCTTCCGGGTGCGGGATCAGGGACCCGGTATTCCGGACTATGCCCTGCCGCGCATCTTCGAGCGCTTCTACTCCCTGCCCAGACCCGACAAGGGCAAGAGCAGCGGCCTCGGGCTCAGCTTCGCCATGGAGGTGGCGCGCCAGCACGGCGGTCGGCTGACCCTCACCAACCAGGCTGACGGCGGGGTGCTGGCCGAGCTCTGGTTGCCAGCGGGCTGACACTTCACACTGGGCACATAAAGCGGCGCTATGCTGATGTTTTCCCAGCGAACTTTATGTGCTCAAGGAGCCCCCATGTCCCGCCTTCTGTTATCCGGCCTGCTCGGCGCAGGCCTGCTGTTTTCGCTGCCTGCCAGCGCCGCCACCGGCTGCTTTCTCTATGCCGACGGCAACGGCCAGACCCTCTCCAGCGAAGGGGATTGTTCAAGCCAGCTGCCACCCGCGTCCACCTTCAAAATCCCGCTGGCGCTGATGGGTTATGACAGCGGCTTTCTGGTAGACGAAGAGCACCCGGCACTGCCCTTCAAGCCGGGTTACGACGACTGGCTGCCCGCCTGGCGGGAGACCACCACCCCGCGCCGCTGGGAAACCTACTCGGTGGTCTGGTTCTCCCAGCAGATCACCGAATGGCTGGGGATGGATCGCTTCCAGCAGTACGTCGACCGTTTCGACTACGGCAACCGGGATCTCTCCGGCAACCCCGGCAAACACGACGGTCTGACCCAGGCCTGGCTCAGCTCCAGCCTGGCCATCAGTCCAGAGGAGCAGGCCCGCTTCCTCGGCAAGATGGTGAGCGGCAAGCTGCCGGTGTCGGCGCAGACCCTGCAGTACACCGCCAACATCCTCAAGGTGAGCGAGATCGACGGCTGGCAAATCCACGGCAAGACCGGCATGGGCTATCCGAAGAAGCTGGATGGCAGCCTCAACCGGGATCAGCAGATCGGCTGGTTCGTCGGCTGGGCCAGCAAACCGGGCAAGCAGCTCATCTTTGTCCACACCGTGGTGCAGAAACCCGGCAAGCAGTTTGCCTCCCTCAGGGCCAGGGAAGAGGTGCTGGCCGCCCTGCCGGCCAAACTGAAAACCCTGTGATACCCAGACCGGCGCTCTGCGCCGGTTTTTTATCCCCCTTCACCTCCACTTCACACAGCCCCATCCCCCCTTCACCCGACCCAGCCACACTCGCTCCATCAACAAGGAGACGTGTCATGGTCAAACAGATATTCAGCCACAAGATCTTTCTGCTGCTGTTGCTCAGCCTGCTGCTGATGGTGCCGGTGCAATCCATCATGGAGCTGAACCGGGAGCGCCAGGCCTATCGCAGCCAGGCCATCCACAGCATCATGGCCAGCAGCAGCGGGCCGCAGCGACTGCTGGGGCCGGTCGTGGTGCAGCCTTATACCCGCACCGTCACGGTGGAGCAGGATGGCAAGCGCTTCGAGCGCAAGCTGCAGCTCTATCGCTACCTGCTGCCGGAACAGCTGGATGTGCAGGCCAGCATGGAGGTGACCCCGCGCAAGCTCGGCATCTACCAGGCCCAGGTCTATCACACCCGGCTCTCCCTCTCCGGGCGATTGCCTGCCGAACTGAACGGTAAAACCCTGATCAGCGGCGAACCTGATCTGACCGTCGATGGGACAGATCCCGCCCTGGTGGCAGGCAAACCCTATCTGAGCCTGGTGCTGTCCGATGCCCGCGGCATCAACCGGGTACCCGAGCTGCAACTGGGTGAGCAGCGCATCCCGTTCGCCCCCGGCGCCCTGCTGGGTGACGGGCTGGCCGGTATTCATGCACCGCTTGCCACCCTGCCGGGAGCAGACGGTGCCTTTCATATCGAGCTGGATCTGCAGGGGATGAACCAGCTGGAAGTGGTGCCGCTCGGCCAGGACAGCAGGCTCAACCTCGCCAGCAACTGGCCCCACCCCAACTTCATCGGTGACTTTCTGCCGGGCAGCCGCACCCTTACTGCCAGCGGTTTCGAGGCCAGTTGGCAGAGCAGCTGGTTTGCCACCGACATGGAGAGCCGCTTCAACCGGATGATGAAAGATGCCAGCGGCGATCTGCCTGCCTTCAGCGTCAGCCTGGTACAGCCGGTGGATCACTACCAGCAGAACGAGCGGGCCGCCAAGTATGCGCTGCTGTTCATCGGCCTCACCTTCCTCAGCTTCTTCATGTTCGAACTGCTCAAGGGGCTACGGGTACACCCGATCCAGTACGCGCTGGTGGGCATGGGGCTGGCCATCTTCTATCTGGTGCTGCTGGCCCTGACCGAACACCTCGGCTTTGCCTGGGCCTATCTGATTGCCGCCCTGGCCAGCGTGGCCCTCAACGGCTTCTACCTCAGCCATGTGCTGGGCGGCCCCAAACAGGGGCTCGGCTTCGCGGCCCTGCTCGGGCTGGTCTACGCCATCCTGTTCGGCTTGCTGCAGGCCGAAGAGATAGCCCTGCTGCTCGGCGCCCTGCTGCTGTTCGCCATCCTGGCGCTGGTCATGGTGCTGACCCGCAAGCTGGACTGGTATCGGGTGATGGGGAACGCCCCGATGCCCCCCGCCAGCGGGCAGGAGAGCTGAAAACAAAACCGGCGCCATCAGGCGCCGGTTTGCATTTCATTGATCGGGCATCACTTCTTCTTGACCGGGCGCGCCCAGTTCTGGATATGGCGCTGGGGAACCCGGGTGATCACCAGCTCGTTCTCGGCCACGTCCTTGGTGATGGTGGAACCGGCCCCCAGGGTCGCCCCCTTGCCGATGCGCACCGGCGCCACCAGCTGGGTGTCGGAGCCGACGAAGACGTCGTCCTCGATGATGGTCTGGAACTTGTTCACCCCGTCGTAGTTGCAGGTGATGGTGCCGGCACCGATGTTCACCTTGGCGCCGACGTCCGCATCACCCAGATAGGTCAGATGACCGCACTTGGAGCCAACCCCGAGGCGCGCCTTCTTCATCTCGACGAAATTGCCGACGTGGGCATCCTGCTCCAGTACAGCACCCGGGCGCAGGCGGGTAAAGGGACCGACCGAGCACTGATCGGCGATTTGCGCGCCTTCGATGACGGAGTAGGGTTTCACCTCGGTGTGATCGCCGATCACGCAATCCTTCAGCACGCTGCCGGCCCCAATGCGGACGTGGTTGCCCAGCACCACCTTGCCTTCGATGATGACGTTGACGTCGATCACCACCTCTTCCCCGATCTCCAGGGTGCCGCGCAGATCGAAGCGGGCCGGGTCGATCAGGGTGGCACCGGCGATCATCAGCTTCTCGGCCTGCATCTGCTGATAACTGCGCTCGAGCTGGGCCAGCTGCACCCGGTTGTTGGCCCCTTCAACCTCCATGGCGCTGTCCGGGTGAACCGCGGCGATGGGGCAGTTGTCGGCGTGGGCCATGGCAATGACGTCGGTCAGATAGAACTCGCCCTGGGCATTCTTGTTGTCCAGACGGGAGAGCCAGCTGCGCAACTGGCCACCGTTGGCCACCAGCACGCCGGTGTTCACTTCGCGGATGGCAAGCTGCTCGGCGTTGGCATCCTTCTGCTCGACGATGCCGACCACCTGGCCATTGCTGCGCACGATACGGCCATAGCCGGTCGGGTTGTCCAGCACCACGGTCAGCAGCGCCATGCCGTCGGCGGCCTTGGCGGCCAGCAGCCGCTGCAGGGTCTCGGGCTGGATCAGCGGGGTGTCGCCGTACAGCACCAGCACGTCGTCTTCATCGTTCCAGAACGGGATGGCCTGGGCCACCGCATGACCGGTTCCCAGTTGCTGGGCCTGCAGCACCCAGTTCAGGTCGGATGCCTGGATCCGCTCCTTCAGCAGTTCGGCACCGTGGCCATAGACCAGGTGCAGCTGCTCGGCACCCACCTGGCGGGCGGTATCGATCACATGGGAGACCATGGGCTTGTTGGCGACCGGGTGCAGTACCTTGGGCAGGGAGGAACGCATACGGGTACCTTTACCCGCAGCAAGGATCACGACGTTGAGGGACATAATTCGACCTTTGGAACATGAAGAAATACTCGGCGGAGTCTATCCAACGAGTAAAAAAAAAGCGACCCGCAGGTCGCTTTTTACCTCACCGTTATTAACGGTAATTCTTTTTGACGATATCGATGACCCGCAGTTGAGCCATCGCCTTGGCCAGCTCGGTAGCGGCCTGGGCGTAGTCGATATCACCATGGGAGCTGTGGATCCGCTCTTCCGCCGCGCGTTTGGCTTCCTGGGCTTTCGCCTCATCCAAATCGTCGGCACGAATCGCGGTGTCCGCCAGCACGGTCACGGCTTCGGGTTGCACTTCCAGCATGCCGCCGGAGATGTACAGCACCTCTTCAGTTCCGTTCTGCTTCACCAAGCGGACCAGGCCCGGCTTGATGGCAGTCAGCAACGGAGCATGACCGTGGCGGAGACCCAGCTCACCTTCGGAGCCTGATACCTGAGCGGACTGCACGCGACCGGAAAACAGTTTTCCTTCGGCACTCACCACGTCCAGGTGAAAGGAGATCATCTCAGCCATGGGCCCTCCTATCGAGGCTTACAGTTTCTTGGCTTTCTCGACAACTTCGTCGATGCTGCCAACCATGTAAAACGCCTGCTCCGGCAGATCGTCGTACTCGCCTTTCAGGATGCCCTGGAAACCACGGATGGTCTCTTTCAGCGGCACGTATTTGCCCGGGGAACCGGTAAACACTTCGGCCACGAAGAACGGCTGGGACAGGAAACGCTCGATCTTACGGGCACGGGCTACGGTCAGTTTGTCTTCTTCTGACAGTTCATCCATACCCAGGATGGCGATGATGTCCTTCAGCTCTTTGTAGCGCTGCAGTACGGTCTGAACGCCACGAGCAGTCTCGTAGTGCTCCTTGCCAACCACCAGCGGATCCAGCTGACGGGAGGTGGAGTCCAGCGGGTCAACGGCCGGGTAGATACCCAGTGCCGCGATCTGACGGGACAGTACCACGGTCGCATCCAGGTGGGCGAAGGTGGTCGCCGGAGACGGGTCGGTCAAGTCATCCGCAGGCACGTAAACGGCCTGTACGGAGGTGATGGAACCGGTCTTGGTGGAGGTGATGCGCTCCTGCAGAACACCCATCTCCTCGGCCAGGGTCGGCTGGTAACCTACTGCGGAGGGCATACGGCCCAGCAGTGCGGATACTTCGGTACCGGCCAGGGTGTAACGGTAGATGTTGTCCACGAAGAACAGCACGTCACGACCTTCGTCACGGAACTTCTCGGCCATGGTCAGGCCGGTCAGCGCCACGCGCAGACGGTTTCCGGGCGGCTCGTTCATCTGACCGTAAACCAGAGATACTTTGTCCAGTACGTTGGACTCCATCATCTCGTGGTAGAAGTCGTTACCCTCACGGGTACGCTCACCTACACCGGCGAACACGGAGTAACCGCTGTGTTCGATCGCGATGTTACGGATCAGCTCCATCATGTTTACGGTCTTGCCTACACCGGCACCACCGAACAGACCAACCTTACCACCCTTGGCGAACGGGCATACCAGGTCGATAACCTTGATACCGGTCTCCAGCAGGTCGTTGCTGTTGGACTGATCTTCGTAGCTGGGAGCCGCGCGGTGGATGGACCAACGCTCTTCTTCACCGATCGGACCTTTTTCGTCGATCGGATCGCCCAGTACGTTCATGATCCGACCCAGAGTCGATACACCGACCGGCACCTGGATGGATTTACCGCTATTCACTACTTCCAACCCACGACGCAGACCGTCGGAGGAGCCCATGGTGATGCAACGAACGACGCCGCCACCGATCTGTTGCTGAACTTCCAGCACCAGACCCTGGCCTTGACCTTCGCTGACAACCTTCAGTGCATCGTACACCTGGGGCACGGCATCTTGCGGGAACTCGATGTCCACCACAGCGCCGATGATTTGGACGATGAAACCGTTACTCATGTCAAATCCTCTAAACCTTTGATAACCCTTGCCTTACACCGCAGCAGCACCGGACACGATCTCTGTCAGTTCCTGGGTAATACTGGCCTGACGGGCCTTGTTGTATACCAGTTGCAGATCGTTAATCAGGTTACCGGCGTTGTCAGTCGCGGCTTGCATGGCAACCATTCGGGCTGCCTGTTCACTTGCCAAGTTTTCCACTACCCCCTGGTAGACCTGGGATTCGACGTAGCGAATCAGCAGGGTATCCAGCAGTTGCTTGGGATCCGGCTCATAGAGGTAATCCCAGTGGTGTTTCTTGGCGAGCTTGCTGTCTTCAGTTACGGGCAAAGGCAGCAGTTGATCGACTCGTGGTTGCTGAACCATGGTGTTGACGAACTTGTTGTACACCAGATACAGCCTGTCAATCTCACCGTTGTCGTAAGCCTTCAGCATGACCTTGACTGAACCAATCAGGTCATTGACGCTCGGGTTATCGCCCAGTCCTGCGACGTGAGCTTTCACCTTGGCGCCGTGCCGTTCAAAGAAGTTGGAGGCCTTGTTGCCGATCAGAGCCAGGTCAACCTTGGCTCCTT
The DNA here is from genome assembly GCF_027707805.1 of Aeromonas sp. QDB20. NCBI lineage: Bacteria > Pseudomonadati > Pseudomonadota > Gammaproteobacteria > Aeromonadales > Aeromonadaceae > Aeromonas > Aeromonas sp. QDB20. The sequence continues at coordinate 17,231 of NZ_JAPCJC010000022.1, forward strand.
TCGCGCTCCATTGCTTCATGTCATTGAGGGCAGCCTTGAACAGGTTGATGTTCAGACCACCACACAGGCCACGGTCGGTGGAGACGACGATGTAACCCACTCGCTTGACCTCACGTTCGATGAGGTAGGGGTGCTTGTATTCCAGGTTCCCCTGAGCGATATGGCCGATCACCTTGCGCATGGTTTCAGCGTACGGACGGCTGGCAGACATGCGATCTTGCGCACGGCGCATCTTGCTTGCTGCCACCATTTCCATAGCGCCGGTGATCTTCTGAGTGTTTTTCACACTCGCGATCTTGTTACGTATCTCTTTTGCGCCGGCCATCTCTTACTCTCCATCAGGTGGCAGCTCGCGCTGCCACACACGCTTACCAGGTCTGGGTTGCCTTGAAGTTGTCCAGCAACGCAGTCAGCTTGCCAACGATCGCGTCGTTGTAGTCGGCCTTGGCATTGATTTCAGCCATCAGCTCGGCATGCTGGGTATTGGCGTAAGAGAGCAGAGCGGCTTCGAAGTCGACGATCTTGTTCAGCTCGACATCGGAGAGATAGCCTTTTTCCGCGGCGAACAGCACCAGAGACTGGTGAGCCACGCTCAGCGGAGAGTACTGCTTCTGCTTCATCAGCTCGGTCACTTTCTGACCGTGGTCCAGCTGCTTGCGGGTCGCATCGTCCAGGTCGGAAGAGAACTGGGCGAATGCAGCCAGTTCACGATACTGGGCCAGCGCAGTACGGATACCACCGGACAGCTTCTTGACGATCTTGGTCTGAGCGGCACCACCTACACGGGATACAGAGATACCCGGGTCAACGGCCGGACGGATACCGGAGTTGAACAGTTGTGAAGTCAGGAAGATCTGGCCATCGGTGATGGAGATCACGTTGGTCGGAACGAACGCGGATACGTCACCGGCCTGGGTTTCGATGATCGGCAGCGCGGTCAGAGAACCGGTCTGGCCTTTCACGGCACCGTTGGTGAACTTCTCTACGTACTCGGCGTTGACGCGAGCAGCACGCTCCAGCAGACGGGAGTGCAGATAGAAAACGTCGCCCGGGTAGGCTTCGCGTCCTGGCGGACGGCGCAGCAGCAGGGAGATCTGGCGATAAGCTACGGCCTGCTTGGACAGGTCATCATAGATGATCAGCGCGTCTTCACCGCGGTCACGGAAGTACTCACCCATGGAGCAGCCGGCATACGGAGCCAGGTACTGCAGGGCAGCCGCTTCGGAGGCAGAGGCAACCACCACGATGGTGTTGGCCAGGGCGCCGTGCTCTTCCAGCTTGCGTACCACGTTGGCGATGGTGGAGGCCTTCTGGCCGATCGCAACGTAGACACACTTAATGCCGGAGTCTTTCTGGTTGATGATGGTGTCGATGGCGATGGCAGTCTTACCCACCTGACGGTCACCGATGATCAGCTCACGCTGGCCACGACCGATAGGGATCATGGCATCGATGGCTTTCAGACCGGTCTGGACCGGCTGGTCAACAGACTTACGCTCGATAACGCCCGGTGCAATCACTTCGATCGGCGAGAAGCCGTCGTTGTCGATTGGACCTTTACCGTCGATCGGCTGACCCAGGGTGTTCAACACCCGGCCCAACAGACCACGACCGACCGGCACTTCCAGAATGCGGCCAGTCCCTTTTACTTTCATTCCTTCTGACAGACCGTCATAGGAACCCATGATCACCGCACCGACGGAGTCACGCTCCAGGTTCAATGCCAGAGCGTAGCGGTTGCCCGGCAGCTCGATCATCTCACCTTGCATGGCATCGGCCAGGCCGTGAATACGAATGATACCGTCGCTCACAGAGACGATGGTACCTTCGTTACGCGCTTCGCTCTTTACATCAAACTGCGCAATGCGCTGCTTGATCAGCTCGGCGATTTCAGTGGAATTCAGTTGCATGCTCTAATACCCCAATCAAGATTGCAGCGCGTCAGCCATGCGATCCAGCTTACCGCGGACCGTGCCGTCGATAACCAGGTCACCGGCCTTGATGAGCACCCCGGCCATCAAGGACGCATCCATGCTGCAATTCAGCTTCACTTTGCGCGCGAGACGTTGTTCCAGAGAAGCCTGAATATTGGCTTTCTGCTGGTCGGTCAGTTCGATCGCCGAAATCACGTCAGCCTGAACTTCTTTATCCAGTTCAGCCTTGAACGCGATGAATTCGGCAACGACCGCCGGCAGCACACCCAAGCGACCATTCTCGGCCATCACCCGGATCAGGTTCTGACCATGCTCGTCGAGTTGCTCACCACAGATGCCGACAAACAACTTTGCCAGCTCTTCGGCAGCCACAGAGCCGTTTACCAGGTTGTGGATGGTCTCGTTCTCCGCTACTTGTGCAGCGAAGCCGAGCATCCCCAGCCACTGGTCAACCGCCTTGTGCTCAACGGCAAACTCGAAAGCAGCCTTGGCGTAGGGGCGAGCGATTGTAGTCAGTTCAGACATAGCCCCGTTCCCGTTACAGTTCTGCTACCAGCTTGTCGACGATGTCGCTGTTGGCAGCCTGGTCGATTTGGCGCGCCAGGATCTTCTCTGCACCAGCAATGGCAAGAGCAGCAACCTGCTTACGCAGTTCTTCTTTGGCACGATGACGTTCAGCTTCAATCTCGGCACGGCCCTGAGCCAGGATTTTTTCCCGCTCAGATTGGGCACCGGCAGCAGCTTCATCAATGATCTGGGCCTTGCGTTTGTTGGCCTGTTCAATGATTTCTGCAGCCTGGAGCTTGGCTTCTTTCAGCTGATCGGTGGCGTTGGCCTTGGCCAAATCCAGATCTTTCTTGGCACGCTCGGCAGAAGAGAGGCCGTCAGCAATGGTTTTCTGACGGGCTTCGATGGCAGCCATCAGCGGCGGCCACACGTACTTCATGCAAAACACTACGAAGAAGAAAAAAGCAACTGCTTGGCCGAGGAGGGTGGCGTTGATATTCACAGCCTGTGTCCTCTTAGTTAGTTAATGGGTTATGTCCGGAGGTCGCTATGACTTAGCCGGCAACCGCAAACATCACGTACAGACCCAGACCAACGGCGATCATCGGGATCGCATCCACCAGACCCATCACGATGAAGAACTGGGTACGCAGAACAGGGATCAGGTCCGGTTGACGAGCTGCACCTTCCAGGAATTTGCCACCCAGGATACCGATACCGATGGAAGCGCCGATAGCCGCCAGACCCATCATCATTGCAGCAGCGATGTACAGCAGGTCCATGTTCAAGTTTTCCATGAGGATCTCCATTTATTTAGATGTAATTGATTGTATAAAAAGGATTATTTGAGTTGCATCAACCATGGTCTTCCTGCGCCATCGACAGATAGACGATGGTCAGCACCATGAAGATAAACGCCTGCAAAGTGATGATCAGGATGTGGAAAATTGCCCAAGGCACGGACAGGATCCACTGAGACCACCAGGGTAGCAAACCCGCAATCAGGATAAAGATCAGTTCGCCAGCATACATGTTGCCGAACAGTCGAAGACCCAGAGAAACAGGTTTGGAAATCAGCGTAACAGTTTCCAGGATGAGGTTAACCGGGATGGCCGCCGGGTGGTTGAAAGGCTGAAGCGTCAGCTCCTTCACAAACCCGCCGATACCCTTGACCTTGATGCTGTAGTACAGGATCAAGAAGAACACGCCCAAAGCCATGGACATGGTGATGTTAACGTCAGCAGAGGGAACCACACGCAGATAGGGAACACCCATCAACTGTGCAGCGTGGGGGATAAAGTCAACGGGGATCAGATCCATCAGGTTCATCAGGAAGATCCACACAAACACCGTCAGGGCCAAAGGTGCGATGACCTTGTTGCGACCGTGAAAGATGTCCTTGACGTTACCACTCACAAACTCGACCAGCATCTCCACAAAGCACTGCAGTTTACCGGGCACACCACTGGTAGCGTTGACGGCTACGCGGCGGAACAACCAGATAAACAGAGCGCCCAACAGAACAGAAAATATCATTGAGTCGACATTGACTGTCCAGAACCCAGACCCGACTTGCAGATGGGTCAGATGGTGGGAGATATATCCCTGAGGAGTCAGGACTTCTCCGGTTGCAGACATGAGTTTTCCTAATAGTGGTTGTTAAGCGTGAATGAGACTATCCACTGTACAACGAGGGCGAGGATATAAGTGGCAAAGAACGAGACGGTATCGACCTCGATCCCGGCGCCAAACATCAGGGCGAAAAGTCCTGTTGTAGTAATGAGCTTAATCCCTGCCCCACCATAAAAGTCCCGCAGAACCAGGCCCACGCTCTCTTTCGTCACCTTGCGGCGCAGAACCCAGAGCGTGAACAGGGCTTGAGGAACCCAGTACATGCTCCCCCCGTAGAGAGAGGAGCGTCCGGCAAACGCACCGCTCTGGTAAAACCAGACGGTACTGATCGCCAGGATCAGGACGAGCTGACAAACGAGCATAGCCAAGGCCAGCGTTAAACCTTCCAAGGCTATTTTCTGCTTCACCAACCTACCCCTGAACATTACAGAACTGTAAAAAATCGGGATCCGAAGACCCCGCGTTTACAGCCCAAAAAGCCGGTCAAATTATACCCTTGAAGACAGCTATTGCAACATGGCAAAAATCCTTAATTTTTGCGGCTTTCCGCACAGAATTAAGGTTATGTTCATATCAAAAGGAATGGATGTTTTATTACTACAAAAAGCGTAAAAATCACGATTCTGACAGGCCAAAATAGCTCAATACCCGGTCCAAATCCGCCAAGTTCTCGTAACTAATTACTAACTTGCCGCTATCCTGTTTTCCCGGCTGAAGTTGTACCTGATTGCCAATTTTTTCTGAGATCTGGCGCTCGAGATAACCAAACTGGGGATCGCGGACGGGCTCGACCCCGGCTTTTGCCGGTTCCAGCGCCTTTTGCACCAACTTCTCGGTATCTCGCACTGTCAGCCCCTTCTGGGCTACCAGTTTGGCCAGTTCGGACTGGGCCTGGCCGCTCAGGGCCAGCAGGGCACGGGCATGGCCCATGTCGAGGTCACCGTGTTCAACGAAGCGCTTCACGTCGTCGTTGAGCTGGTTGAGGCGCAGCAGGTTGGTCACCGTGGTGCGGGACTTGCCCACCGCATCGGCCACCTGCTGGTGGGTCAGTTCGAATTCGGTCAGTAGCCGCTGCAGGGCGACCGCCTCTTCGATGGCATTGAGGTCTTCACGCTGGATGTTCTCGATGAGCGCGATGGCGACGGCCGCCTCGTCAGGCACGTCCTTGACCAGGCAGGGCACCACCTCGAGGCGGGCCAGCTGGGAGGCGCGCCAGCGCCGCTCACCGGCGATGATTTCGAAGGATTGCTCGCCGAGGGGACGCACCACGATAGGCTGGATCACCCCCTGGGCACGGATGGAATTGGCCAGCTCTTCCAGCGCATCCTGCGACATGTCCTTGCGCGGCTGGTACTTGCCGGACTGCAACCACTCCACCGGCAGCTTGCGCAGTTCGCCCTGATTGGTCAGGGTCGGGGCCATGGCCTGCTCGGTGCGCTGATCGCTCATCACCTGCTTCTGGCGCGCGGCCGTGCTGGTGCTGAGCAGAGCGTCCAGCCCCTTGCCCAGCCCACGTTTTTTCGGCGTCATATGCTCTCTCGGTCTGCGATGGTCACCTGGCGCTCCTGCTCCTGGCGACGCAGGATCTCGCCAGCCAGAGCCAGATAGGCCTTGGCGCCCACCGATGATTTGTCATAGTGCATGGCCGGGGCGCCGAAACTCGGTGCCTCCGCCAGTCTTACGTTGCGGGGAATGATGGTGCGATAGACCTTGTCCCCGAAGTGCTGTTTAAGCTGATCGGACACATCATTGGCCAGCCGGTTGCGGTGATCGAACATGGTGCGCAGCACCCCTTCGATCTTCAGATCCGGATTGACCACGGCTGCCAGCTTGCTGATGGTGTCGACCAGGGCGGTGAGCCCTTCCAGCGCATAGTATTCGCACTGCATGGGCACCAGCACGGAGTCGGCGGCGGCCATGGCGTTGACGGTCAGCATGTTGAGAGAAGGCGGGCAGTCGATGAAGACGTAGTCGTATTTGTCCCGCACCGCGGCCAGCGCGTTGCGCAGGCGGATCTCGCGGGCGAAGAACTCCATCAGACGAATTTCGGCCGCGGTCACGTCGGCGTTGGCGGCGATCAGGTGATAGCCCCCGGAGGTTTCGGGGATGATCACCTCGCCGATGGGGGCGTCCTCGATCAGCAGCTCATAGGCGGTGCGCTCGACTTCGTACTTGTCGACACCGCTGCCCATGGTGGCATTGCCCTGCGGATCCAGATCGATCACCAGCACCTTGCGGCGGGTAGCGGCCATGGAGGCGGCCAGATTCACACAGGTGGTGGTTTTACCCACTCCACCCTTCTGGTTGGCTATGGCGATGACTTTTCCCACACTGTCCCCTAAATGAAACTGCGACCCTATTCGGGCTGGATATGTTTGAATTCCAGCAGATGACGTTCGCCTTCCAGCTCCGGCACCACCAATTGATGGGAGGCGACCAGACGGATGTTGGCGGGCAACTGGGCCAGCTCCTGCTCGGGATACTGTCCCTTGAGCGCGAGGAAGCTGCCCTGGGCAGACGGCAGATGGTGACACCAGCCCAGCATGTCCTCCAGCGAGGCGAAGGCCCGGCTCAGCACGCCGTCAAATCCCACCTCGGGCTGATACTCCTCGACCCGGGATTTGACGGGAGTCACGTTGGTCAAGCCCAGCTCCAGGATCACCTGGCGGATGAAGTTGATCCGCTTGCCCAGACTGTCCAGCAGCACGAACTGCTTGTCCGGATTGATGATCGCCAACGGCAGTCCGGGCAGACCCGGGCCAGTGCCCACATCGATGAAGCGCTCACCGTGCAGGTGCCGGCTCACCACCAGGCTGTCGAGGATATGCTTGACCAGCATGGCGTCCGGATCTCGTACCGAGGTGAGATTGTAAGCCTTGTTCCACTTGTGCAGCAACTCGACAAGCCGAACCAACTGGGTCTTTTGGGTCTCGGTGATAACAATTCCGGCCTGCATGAGCAGGCCGTTCAATCTTTCCAGCATGTTTTGCAACGGTAGGATCCTCAGGCGGTTTTACGCAGCAGGCCGTGTTTTTTCAGATGAACCAGCAGGATGGAGATGGCCGCCGGGGTGATGCCGGAGATGCGGGACGCCTGACCTATGGTCTGCGGCTTGGCATCGTTGAGCTTGGCGATCACCTCGTTGGAGAGGCCGTTGACGTCGCGGTAGTTCATGTCCAGCGGCAGCAGGGTGTTCTCGTTGCGCAGCTGCTTCTCCACCTCGTCGTGCTGGCGTTCGATGTAGCCGGCGTACTTGATCTGGATCTCCACCTGATCGGCGGCGGCCGAATCGCTCAGCGCAGGCCCGACCCCCTCGATGGCCATCAGCGCATCGTAGGTTACCTCGGGGCGGCGCAGCAGCTCTTCCAGGCTCTGCTCGCGGGTCAGCGGGGTGTTGACCAGGGCGTTGACCGCCTCCAGCGACGGATGCTGCGGGTGGATCCAGGTCGAGCGCATGCGCTGACGCTCCTGCTCCACCTGTTCCATCTTGGCGTTGAACTTGCTCCAGCGCTCGTCATCCACCAGGCCCAGCTCGCGGCCGATGGCGGTCAGGCGCAGATCGGCGTTGTCTTCCCGCAGCAGCAGGCGATATTCGGCACGGCTGGTGAACATGCGGTAGGGTTCGCGGGTTCCCAGGGTGGAGAGATCGTCCATCATCACGCCGATGTAAGCCTGATCCCGGCGCGGATGCCAGGGATCCTTGCCCTGCGCACGCAGGGCGGCGTTCAGACCGGCCAGCAGGCCTTGGGCTGCCGCCTCTTCATAGCCGGTGGTACCGTTGATCTGGCCGGCGAAGAACAGGTTGCCGATGCACTTGCTCTCCATGTTGGCCTTGAGATCCCGCGGATCGAAGAAATCGTACTCGATGGCATAACCCGGGCGGGTGATGTGCGCATTCTCGAAGCCGCGCACGGAGCGGACGATCTGCACCTGCACGTCGAACGGCAAGCTGGTGGAGATCCCGTTCGGATAGAGTTCGTGGGTGGTCAGGCCTTCCGGCTCGACGAAGATCTGGTGCGCCGTCTTGTCGGCAAAACGGGTGATCTTGTCCTCGATCGACGGGCAGTAGCGCGGGCCAATCCCCTCGATCACCCCGGCGTACATGGGGCTGCGATCCAGGTTGTTGCGGATCACCTCGTGGGTGCTCTCGTTGGTATGGGTAACGTAGCAGGGCACCTGACGCGGATGCTGGCTGACATCGCCGATGAAGGAGAAGACCGGACGCGGATCGTCACCGTGCTGGGCCTGCATCACCGAGAAATCGACGCTGCGGGCATCGATGCGGGGCGGCGTACCTGTCTTGAGGCGATCGATGCGCAGCGGCAGTTCCCGCAGGCGCTGGGCGAGGGCGATCGAGGGAGGATCCCCGGCACGGCCGCCCTTGTAGTTTTCCATGCCGATGTGGATCAGGCCGTTCAGGAAGGTACCCACGGTCAGCACGACCGTCTTGCCGCTGATGCGGATCCCGCTCTGGGTGACCACGCCGGCAACCCGATCCCCGTCCATGATGAGATCATCACAGGCCTGCTGGAAGATCTTCAGGTTGGGGTAGTTCTCCAGCATCTGGCGCACGACTGCCTTGTACAGCAGACGATCCGCCTGGGCGCGAGTGGCGCGAACCGCCGGGCCCTTGGAGGAGTTGAGGGTACGGAACTGGATCCCGCCAAGATCGATGGCACGCGCCATGATCCCGCCGAGAGCGTCAACTTCCTTGACCAGGTGTCCCTTGCCGATCCCGCCGATCGCCGGGTTGCAGGACATGTGTCCCAGCGTATCGATATTGTGGGTCAGCAACAGGGTATTGAGGCCCATCCGGGCTGCCGCTGTTGCCGCTTCGGTTCCTGCATGACCGCCACCGACGACGATCACATCAAACTGTTCATGGTATTGCATTGGGGATCACCTTGATCTGCACGCCTGAAGATCTTTGTTTGCCTGTGCTCGAGGGCGGAACATTCTATCTGTTTAGCGTCCTGAGGGGAACGTCTACTTAACGTTCAGTATGGAGGGAGGATCCACTAAATAGATCTTAAGGATCTTTAGATCGATCTTTTATTGGATCTTTTATTAGGATCCGCCGCTTCTGTTGATAAGCACTTTTTGATCATAAAGATCATCGTCTTAAGAGCGATCTCTGGTTGTGGAAAAGCTTGGATCCTGGCCCCGTGAACTGGGGGATAACAAGGGTTTTTATGCACAGACACCCTTTTGTTTAGATCTAATACATGGATAACTATAGGTTTTACAGAGTTTCACACAGGAGTTATTCACAATTTCTCGGAGCATTCTAGGGGAACCCTTGGAACAACTTCTCCGGATCCACCTGTTAATAACCTGGTGGATAGCGATCTGGGGATAAGCGGGGAGATCGAGCCGTTCTTGCCGGATCTTCCGCTCCCGGTTCAGGCGATCAGGGCCAACCAGTCCCGGATCCAGATTTCGGCCGCATCTTCCGGGATCTCGTGCCGGGTTACGTCGATGTCGAGACGATCCCCAATCCGGCTGGCGCCGCACTCGGCCAGCAGTCGATCCAGCGTCTTGCCACCCTGGCAGAAGGTGTCATAACTGCTGTCTCCCAGCGCGATCACCCCGTATTTCCAGCCATCAAGATCCGGACGCTGCTCGGCAAGATCCTTGGCGAAAGGCTGCAGATTGTCGGGCACATCGCCGGCACCGTGGGTGGAGGTGACCACCAGTACTATGGCCTCCGGCTCGGCAAGCACCCTGGCCAGGCTGGCGGGGTTGTGGATCTCGGTTTGATGTCCCGCTTGTTCCAGCAGGCCGGCGACGTGGTCCGCGACATATTCAGAGGCGCCCAGCATGGAGCCGACGACGAGATTGAGTTTGGCCATGGAATGGATCCTGATTTCAGACGAAGCAAGAGAAAGCCGGATTCTACCGCCAAAGGGTGTGGATAAATATGGATAAAGCTTGGGGATAATGGATCCTCGCTGCTTTTGTACGGAAAAAAGGGATCCCCGCCCGCCGATCCTGCCCAATCTTGCGATCGTGTCGAAAAGGGGCCGTTTCCTCCTCTTGAGTGTTCTCCGCTCGGCTCCTGATACGTTAAGTAACAATGCGGATGCAAATGATTAGCAATTATTGAATCGATTCGATCATGTCTCCTGTAGTAGCATGTCGCTGCTTTATTCGCCTGAGGAACCGGGCTACCGGTATGACCGGCTACCAATAATAAGAAATCAGAAACAACTCATTGATATTTGAGACACTTACTATGATTGCGCAAAAAAACACCCCGATCGCAGCGATGCGAAAGAGAGGGGCACAGCAACTGCTGCCGCTCTCCTGCCTGTTGGCCAGCCTGCCCGTGCTGGCGGCCGAACAACCGAAAGAACTGCCCAAAGCCAGCGAGACCATGGTGGTCACCGGCACCGCCATGAAGGTGGAAGTACCCATGGCCGAGACGCCTCGCGCCGTCTCCGTGGTCAACCGCGAGGAGCTGGATCAGCGTGCCGTGCAGCAGCTTGACGAGTCCCTGCGCTACCGCTCCGGCGTGCTCACCGGCCTCTATGGCTCCGACAACAATACCGACTGGTTCAAGGTGCGCGGCTTCGATGCCGCGTCCTATCTGGATGGCAACCGCCTGTTCGGCACCGGCTATTATCTCTGGACGCCGGAGCCGTTCGGCCTGGAGAGCGTGGAAGTGCTCAAAGGCCCGGCCTCGATCCTCTACGGCGAGGCGCCTCCCGGCGGCGTGATCAATGCCATCAGCAAGCGGCCGACCGCCACCCCGCAGGGGCTGCTGGATCTGCAGCTGGGCAGCCGGGATCACCGCCAGATCGGGGTGGATGTCTCCGATGCACTGACCGACAACAGCCGCTACCGCATGGTTGCTCTTTATAAGGAGCGTGACGGCGTGCTGGACGGCACCTACAACGATCGCGTCTATCTGGCGCCGAGCGTGACCTTCGATCTCTCGGATCGCACCAGCCTGACCCTGCTGGCCAGCTTCCTGCACGACGAAGGGGTGCCGACCAACGGCTTCTTCCCGGTCTATGGCACCCTGAATACCTCCGGCGGCCAGATCGATCCCAGCACCAACCTGAGCCAGCCGGATTACGATCGCAACCGCAACACCCAGCTCTCCACCGGTTACGAGCTGGCCCACCAGCTCAACCAGACCTGGGAGTTCAAGCAGAACGTCCGCTTCAACTACAACGATCTGCTGCTGCGCCAGACCTATATCTTCCCGACCTATGAAGGCACCACCGCCTTCCGCGGCCTGATCTATCGCGACGGCACCACCAAGAGCGCCACCATGGACAACCAGATGGTGGGTTACTGGAACACCGACAGCACAGAGCAGACCCTGCTGCTGGGGGTGGATCTGCAGCGCCATGTCAATGAAGGCCAGGAAGCCGACAACTACGGCATGGGCTCCATCAATACCATGAACCCGGATTACAGCGGCTTCCCCGGTTTTGATGAATCTACCGCTACCCACCAGAAGAGCACCAAGGGCCAGAGCGGCCTCTATGCCCAGCACCAGATCCGCTGGGACGATCGCTGGTTGCTGACCGGCGGCGGTCGCTTCGACTACGTGGAGACCCACAACATCAGCGAAGCCAAGGGCAAGAACGAGAAGCAGTATGATCACGAGCTCTCCCTCTCCGGCAGCCTGATGTACCTGGCCGACAATGGTCTCTCTCCTTATGTTGCCTATGCCGAGTCGTTCGAGGTGCTGCCTGGGATCGACCCCAACACCAGCGAATCCTACAAGCCGCTCAAGGGCACCCTGTACGAGACCGGCGTCAAGTACGCGCCGAGCTTCCTCGATGGCTACATCAACCTGGCCCTGTTCGATCTGGAGCAGACCAACTCGCTGGTCTCCACCGGTTCCGGCCAGCAGACCCAGGCCGGCGAAGTGACCTCCCGGGGGGTCGAGCTGGAAGGGAGCGTGCAGGCCACCGAGGCGCTGCGCCTGACCGCCGCCTACACCTATACCGATGCCAAGACCAACGACACCGGCAAGGGCGATCGCCGTGCCAGCCTTATCCCGCGCCACCAGGCCTCCTTCTGGGGCAACTACAAGGTGCAGCAGGGTCCGGTCTCCGGTCTGGAACTGGGGAGCGGCGTGCGCTACGTCGGCTCCAGTGTCGGCATCGGTGCCGTGAATGCGGACTACACCCCCATCTACGGCTCGGCCCAGGTGCCGGCCCATACCGTGTGGGATGCGATGATCGGGTATGACTTTGCCAAGAACTGGCGGGCTCAGCTCAACGTCAACAACCTGCTGGGTGATACCTACGTGGCCAGCTGCGACTACTACTGCTACTACGGCGAGCCGCGCAGCGTAGTGGGCAGCATCAACTACCGCTGGTAATCGAAGTGGGCGGGAACTGGGTTCCCGCCCTTCTTTTCACCTGCAGTTGCTCTGATCTCTCTGGAATACCGGTCCGTTATGGAACTCTTGTCTCTGGTTTATCGCCAATATCGTTGGCCCTTCATCGCCATTACCCTGCTCAGCCTGCTCAGTGCCGTCAGCGGGATTGGTGTCATTGCCTTTATCAATCAGTCTCTCGTCGAATCAGTCGGCGATCCGCTGCCGGTGCTCGGTCAGCTGATCGGCCTCATTTTATTGCTGCTGGTGATCACGCTCGGCTCTCAGCTGGCGCTGACCACCCTCGGCCATCATTTCGTCTACCGGCTGCGCGGCCGCCTGCTCAAGCAGTTGTTGGATACCGATGTCGCCCGCCTGCGCCAGATTGGCCAGGGGCCGCTGCTGGCCTCCCTTTCCAGCGACATCGGCCAGATCACCATCGCCTTCGTGCGCCTGCCGGAGCTGGTGCAGGGGCTGGTGCTCACCCTGGGGTCGGCTCTCTACCTTGGCTGGCTGTCGCCGGCCCTGCTCGGCGTCACAACGCTCTGGGTCACCTTCACCATGGTGGTGGGCTGGCTGCTGGTGAACCGGGTCTATCGCCATCTCTCCCATATGCGTCAGGCCGAGGATCGGCTCTATCAGAACTATCAGGCCATCATCGCTGGCAGCAAGGAGTTGGCGCTCAACCGCGAGCGGGCCCACTTCGTTTACCACCAGCTTTATCAGCAGAATGCGCAGGACTATCGGGAGCAGATCATTCGCGCCGACACCTATCACCTGAGCGCGGTGAACTGGTCGAATATCATGATGCTGGGGGCCATCGGTCTGGTCTTCTTCCTGGCCAACGGGCTGGGCTGGGCCGACACCCAGGTGGCCGCCACCTTCGCGCTGACCCTGCTGTTCTTGCGTACCCCCTTGCTGCAGGGCATTGGCGCGCTGCCGACCCTGCTCTCCGCCCAGGTGGCGTTCGACAAGATAGCGGCCCTCAATCTTGCCGCGCCGGACGCCGAGTTCCCGCTGCCGTCCGCGCCCCGCGCCTGGCAGCGCATCGAGCTGGAGCAGGTGAGCTTTCACTATCAGGGGGAGGGTGGTTTCGCCGTGGGTCCCATCAATCTGGTGATCGAGCGGGGGGAACAACTCTTCATCATAGGTGGCAACGGCTCCGGCAAGTCGACCCTGGCCATGCTGCTGACCGGCCTCTATCAGCCGGTAGCGGGCCGGATCCTGCTGGATGGGGAGCCGGTCACCGATCGCAACGCCTATCTGGCGCTCTTCTCCGCCATCTTCACCGACTATCACCTGTTTCAGCACCTGCTGGGGCCGGAGCCCAAGGATGAGCTGGTGGCCGAGTGGCTGGAGCGGCTGCAGATGGGCAGCAAGCTCACCATCGAAGAGGGCTTCATCGCCGATATCGACCTCTCTCAGGGGCAGCGCAAGCGGGTCGCCCTGCTGCTGGCGCTGGCCGAGCAGCGCGAGGTGATGCTGTTCGACGAGTGGGCCGCGGATCAGGATCCCCAGTTCCGTCGCATCTTCTATCAGCTGTTGCTGCCGCGCCTGAAGGAGATGGGCAAGACGGTGATCGCCATCAGCCACGATGATCTCTACTTCTCCCAGGCCGACCGGCTGCTGGAGATGCGCCAGGGCCGGCTCAGCGAGCTGACCGGCGAGCGGCGCGAGCAGGTGAGCCGCGATGCGGTCGCCCATCTGGATTGTGACTTGAATGCAGAGGCGCCGGTTTGAACCCGGCCAACAGGAACCGCTTATGTTTGAGATGAAATCAGCCAGCTTCGCGGTCAATGACCGCACGCTGCTGCACCCTACCGATCTCTGTTTCGAGCAGGGCAAAGTCTATGGCCTCATCGGCCACAACGGTTCGGGCAAATCCACCCTGCTCAAGCTGCTGGCACGCCAGCAGCCGCTCAGTGACGGCGAGATCCGGTTCGATGACAAGCCGCTACCGGCGTGGGGGGCGCGCGACTTCGCCCGTCAGGTGGCCTATCTGCCCCAGCATCTGCCTAGCGCCGAAAACCTGCTCGGGCGGGAGCTGGTGGAGATGGGCCGCTACCCCTGGCGCGGCCTGCTGGGTCGGATGGGGGCGGAGGATCACCGCCAGGTCGAACGGGCCATCGCGCTGACCCATACCGAACGCTTTGCCGACCGGCTGGTGGATACCCTCTCAGGCGGCGAGCGGGGGCGGGTGTGGCTGGCCATGCTGCTGGCCCAGGAGAGCCGTTTCATCCTGCTGGACGAGCCGCTGGCCGCGCTGGACGTGGCCCATCAGGTGGAGGTGCTCACGCTCGTCAAGCAGTTGAGCCGCCAGCTCAAGCTCGGGGTCATCATCGTCATTCACGACATCAACATGGCCTCCCGCTTCTGCGATCGGCTGGTGGCGCTGCACTCCGGCCGCCTGCTGACCCACGGCGAACCCGAACAGATCATGACCGGCGAGACCCTGCACGCCATCTATGGCATCCCGATGGAGGTCATTCGCCACCCGGCCCATGACCACGCCATTGCCATCGTTTAGACAAGGCCTGTTATCTCGATGCTTTTATTCAAGAAAGTTGGCTGGTTCTGCTGCCTCTTGGCTCCGCTCATATTGCTGGCCGAACCAGCGATGCCTGCCGCTGCAGACCTCCCTCGAGCCGATGCTGTGAAGTCGGTACCCCGCATCGCCACCGTCGACTGGACCATAGCCGAAACCCTGCTGGCACTCGGGGTGACTCCGCTGGCGGTGGGGGATGTCGGCTCTTACCGCGCCTGGGTCGGCGAACCGCTGCTGCCGGCCGCCGTGGTGGATATCGGCCAGCGTGCCCAGCCCAACCGCGAGCTGCTGGCCGAGCTCAAACCCGATCGCATCCTCATCTCGCCGCTGGCGGCCCCGCTGGCGCCGACCCTCTCCCGCATCGCGCCGGTACAATCCATCGCGCTCTACGAGCCGGATGCCGATCTGTGGCAGCGGCTGCACGAGGCGACTCTGACCATAGCCGCGCTGGTGGACAAAACCGCCGAGGCCGAGCAACTGCTGGCCAGGCTGGACCAGGATCTGGCGCAGATGCGGGCGGCGTTGCCTGCAGAGCTGCCGCCCCTGCTGGTGGTGCAGTTCATCGATGAGCGCCATGTGCGGGTATTTGGCCGCCACAGCCTGTTTGAGGCGGTGATGCAGCGGCTCGGCCTGCGCAATGGCTGGCAGGGGGAAACCAATGCCTGGGGCTTTGCCGTGGCCAGCCTGGAGCAGTTGATGGCGCTGCCGCAAGCGCGACTGGTGGTGGTCGATCCGATCCCGGTCGGGGTGAGCGAGCGGCTGCAGGAGCCTGGTCTATGGCAACAGCTGCCACAGGTGAGGGCGGCGGCCGTGCTGCATCTGTCCGCGGTGTGGAGTTTTGGCGGCGTGCTGGCGGCGCGTCGCTTTGCCGTGCAGCTGAGTACTGCGCTGCAGCAAGATGGGCAAAGCGGGGAGGGGCTGTGATGAACCAGATTTTTCCGTCGCCGCTGCGGCTTCCCGTCAGCCTGCTGCTGGGGCTGACGCTGGCGCTCGCCGGTTGGGAGCTGGCCGATCAGTTGCCGGCGGCACGCTGGCTGGCGACCCTGTTGTCGCCGGATCTGACCGATGCCAGCGAGGCGGTGGTCCACTTCAGCTGGCTGCCGCGCCTTGCCGTCTGCCTGCTGGCCGGCGCCGCCCTCGGGCTGGCCGGCACCCTGATGCAGCAGGTGCTGCGCAATCCGCTGGCCTCGCCCACCACCCTGGGGGTGGCCTCCGGTGCCCAGCTGGCGCTGATGATGGTGACCCTGTTTGCGCCCTCCTGGCTGCTGCTGGGGCGGGAGTGGATCGCCATGGCCGGCGGCAGCCTCGCCATGGGGCTGGTGTTTGCCCTGGCCTGGCGTCGCCAGCTCAATCCTGTGGTCATCGTCTTTGCCGGGCTGGTGATCAACCTCTATCTGGCGGCCATCAGCATGGGGCTCCTGCTGTTCTTTCAGGAGGAGCTGAAAGGCTTGCTGGTGTGGGGCAGTGGCTCGCTGGTGCAAAACAGCTGGAGCGGGGTGAGCTACCTGCTGCCCCGTCTGCTGCTGGCTGGCGTGCTGGCCGCGGTGCTGGTGCGCCCGCTGGCGGTGCTGGAGCTGGATGATGCCAGTGCCCGCAGTCTGGGGGTCTCCCTTCAACATCTGCGTTTCGCCGGACTGGGGCTGGCGGTGTTCGTCACCGCCTGCGTGGTGAGCGTGGTGGGGCTGATCGGCTTCATCGGGTTGGCGGCGCCCGCCCTGGTGCGCTTGCTGGGGGTGAGAAAACTGGCTCTGCGACTGCTGTGGGCCCCGCTACTGGGCGCTCTGCTGCTGGCGGCCACCGATCTGTTGCTGCAATCCCTGAGTCGCAGCGGCTCTGTGCTCATCCCGACCGGCGCCATGACGGCTCTGTTGGGGGCGCCGCTGCTGTTGTGGCTGAGCCCGCGCCTGGGTATCAAGTCGGGCACGCCAAAGGCGAATGCCGCCCTGCTGGTGGCCCGCCACCCGGCGCCAGCCCGCCTTGTCGGCCTGATGTTGATGGGGTTGGTAGTGGCGGTGATCGCTTCTTTGCTGTTTGGGCAGGGGATGGACGGCTGGCGCTGGCCGAGCTGGCTGCGCTGGCAGGCCCAGCTGGAGTGGCGGCTGCCGCGCACCCTGGCGGCCGGTGCGGCGGGCATGCTGCTGGCATTGGCGGGCACCCTGCTGCAACGGGTCAGCAGCAACCCCATGGCGAGCCCCGAGCTGCTGGGGGTGAGTGGTGGCACCTTCATGGGGGTGATTGCCACGGCGCTGCTGCTGCCCGCCCTGCCGCTGCCCATGATGCTGGCCGGCGGCCTGCTCGGTGCCTTCGGTTGTCTGCTGCTGTTGCTGCTGGTCAATCGCAGCCATGGCTTCCAGCCGGAGCGACTGCTGCTCTCCGGCATCGCCATCACGGCGCTGTTCGAGCCGCTGCAGGCCATCGCGCTGGCCAACGGTGACCTGCGGGTGCAGCAACTGCTCTCCTGGATGTCCGGCTCCACCTATTACGTCACCCTGCCGCTTGCCGGCGGGTTGGTCGTGCTGGCGCTGACGCTGCTGGCAGTCTGCCTGCTGCTCAGCCGCTGGCTCGATCTGCTGCCGATGGGACCGGCGGTGGCCGCCGCGCTCGGCATTCGGCTCAACCGGGCTCAGCTCGCCATCCTGCTGCTGGTGGCCGTGCTCACCGCCAGCGCGACCCTGGTGGTGGGGCCGCTCTCCTTCGTCGGCCTGCTGGCGCCGCACATGGCCAAGCTGATGGGGTTGGTGCGGGCACGCTGGCACCTGCTCGGTGCCGCCGTCTCCGGCGCCCTGCTGATGGTGTCGGCGGACTGGATCGGCCAGCAGATCCTGTTCCCGCAGGAGGTGCCGGTGGGGCTGGTCTCCACCTTGTTAGGGGGCGCTTACTTCATGTGGTGCCTGCGCCGCCTCTAGGTTGGTGGATGAAAAATGCACAAAAAAAGCCCGGGATGAACCCGGGCTTTTTATTGCCTGCCGTGCGGCGTTATTTGCCGATGCAGAAGCTGGAGAAGATGCGACCCAGCAGATCGTCGGAGCTGAACTCGCCGGTGATCTCGGAGAGGGACTCCTGCGCCAGCCGCAGCTCTTCGGCCACCAGCTCGCCGGCCACGAACACCTCCAGCTGCTCCTTGGCCACCAGCAGCCGCTCGGCGGCGCGCTCCAGCGCATCCAGGTGACGGCGGCGGGCCATGAAGCCCCCCTCGGTGTTGCCCTGGAAGCCCATGCAGGCTTTCAGATGCTCGCGCAGGGCGGGCAGCCCCAGCTCGGTCTTGGCGGAGATACGGTAGACGGCATGGCCCTGCTCCTGACTCGGCGCCAGATCTTCGCCGGTCAGGTCGGCCTTGTTGCGCACCACGGTGAGGCCGATCTTTTTTGGCAACCGATCAACAAATTCCGGCCAGATCTCCCGCGGGTCTACCGCAGCCGTGGTGGTGCCATCCACCATGAACAGCACCCGATCGGCCTGTTCAATCTCGGCCCAGGCACGCTCGATGCCGATCTGCTCCACCTTGTCCTGGGTATCGCGCAGGCCTGCGGTGTCGATGATGTGCAGCGGCATGCCATCCAGATGGATGTGCTCGCGCAGCACGTCGCGGGTGGTGCCGGCGATCTCGGTGACGATGGCGGACTCGCGGCCGGCCAGGGCGTTGAGCAGGCTCGATTTGCCGGCGTTGGGGCGACCGGCGATCACCACCTTCATTCCTTCCCGCAGCAGGGCGCCCTGCTTGGCTTCGCCGCGCACCGCATCCAGTTCATCCATGATGGCGTAGAGATCACCCGCCACCTTACCGTCGGAGAGAAAGTCGATCTCCTCGTCCGGGAAGTCGATGGCGGCCTCCACATAGATACGCAGCCGGGTGAGACTCTCCACCAGCTGCTGGATCTTGCCGGAGAACTGCCCCTGCAGGGAGTGCATGGCACTGCGGGCCGCCTGCTCGCTGGAAGCCTCGATGAGGTCGGCGATGGCCTCGGCCTGGGCCAGATCCAGTTTGTCGTTCATGAAGGCGCGCTCGCTGAACTCGCCGGGGCGGGCTGGGCGCAGCCCTTTTATCTGCAGGATGCGGCGCACCAGCATGTCCATGATCACCGGGCCGCCGTGGCCCTGCAGCTCCAGCACGTCTTCGCCGGTGAAGCTGTTGGGGGCCTTGAACAGCAGGGCGATGCCCTGATCCAGCGGCTGGCCTTGCTCATCCCTGAACGGCAGATATTCGGCGTAACGCACCCGGGGGAGTTTGCCGAGCACTATCTCGGCGACCTGTTCGGCGGCGGGGCCGGAGACGCGGACTATGCCGACGCCGCCACGGCCGGGGGCGGTGGCCTGGGCCACGATGGTATCTGTAGTCATCTTGCTTGGCTCATTTGTTCGCTGATGTTCACAGCAGTGGGGTCATTGTAATAAAAAAGGCGACCCGAAGGCCGCCTCTTTTGTCATCCATCTTGCCATCGGGAGCGATTAGCTGCGGGTATGCAGGCCTTTCTTCTCCAGCTGACGGTAGATGATGGTCTGCTGGGTAATGGAGATGACGTTGCTCACCAGCCAGTACAGGGTCAGACCTGCCGGGAACCAGAGGAACATGAAAGTGAAGATGATCGGCATGAACTGCATCACTTTCTGCTGCATCGGGTCGGTAATGGTGGTCGGGCTCATCTTCTGCAGATACCACATGGAGGCACCCATGAGGATCGGCAGCACGAAGAAGGGGTCCTTCACCGACAGGTCGGTGATCCACAGGGCGAACGGCGCGTGGCGCAGCTCGACGGACTCCATCAGTGCCCAGTAGAGGGCGATGAAGATCGGCATCTGTACCAGGATCGGCAGACAGCCACCCAGCGGGTTGACCTTCTCCTTCTTGTACAGCTCCATCATGCCCTGAGACATCTTCTGGCGATCGTCGCCGAAGCGCTCGCGCAGGGCGGCCAGCTTGGGCTGCAGCATGCGCATCTTGGCCATGGAGGTGTACTGGGCCTTGGTCAGCGGGAACATGACGCCGCGCACCAGCAGGGTCAGCATGATGATGGCCAGACCCCAGTTCTGGACGAAACCGTGGAACACGGTCAGCAGCCAGTGCAGCGGTTGGGCGATGAACCAGAGCCAGCCGTAGTCGACGGTCAGGTCGAGGTGGTTGGCTACCTTGGCCATCTGATCCTGCAGCTTGGGACCGACCCACAGCTTGCTGGTCACTTCGGCCTGCTGGCCGGCTGCGATGTCAACCAGCGGTGCCTTGTAGCCGATGATGGCCTGGTCTTTGCCAGGGATCACTCGGCTGTAGAAGCTGTTGGTGTCGTCGGCATTCGGTGCCCAGGCGGAGACGAAGTAGTGTTGCAGCATGGCGACCCAACCACCCTTGGTGGTCTTGTTCAGGTCGGCATCCTTCATCTCGTCGAAGGTGTACTTCTTGTAGCGGGTATCTTCGCTGGAGAAGGCACCACCGCGGTAGGCGCTGGCCACCATGGCGTGACCCTGCTGGTCTTTCGGCGTGGCCACGGTCTGCTTCAGCTGACCGTAGAATTGCACCTGGACCGGCTCGGCAGACTTGTTGTCGATCTTGTAGTCGACGCCGACTGCGTAGTCACCACGCTTGAGGACGAACTCCTTGGTGAAGACCACGCCCTTGCTGTCGGTCCAGGTCATCGGAACGACGACTTGATCCTGACCGTCGGCCAGCTGGTAGCTGGTCTGGGCGGCTTCATAGGTGGGACGACCCTGGGGCTGGCTGTCCGGGCCATTGCGACCAACCAGACCGCTCTGGGCAACATAGAGGTGCTCAGGCTGACTGGTCAGCAGTACGAACGGTTGATCCTTGCCTTCTTCCAGCTTGTGGGCCAGCAGTTCGGCAGAGACGATGTCACCACCCTGGGTATCCAGGGTCAGCTTGAGCACGTCGGAGGTGACGGTGATCAGCTTGCGTGCGGTGTTCGCGTTGGCTTGCTCGGAAACCTGAGGAATATCACCGGTCTGACCGGCTTCAGGTACGAAATGTTCGGTTTGGGCCACGGTAGTCGGGGCCGGCTTCGGAGCCTTGTCGGACTCCCACTGTTGCCAGAGCAAAAAGCTCACGAACAGCAAACCGATCAGGATGAGATTGCGTTGTGATTCCATAGTCTTCAGTTTCTTCGCTTTGGTTGCGGAACCGGGTCATAACCACCCTCGGATAAGGGATGGCATTTTAATAGACGTTTGCTGGCTAACCAAACGCCTTTTATGAAACCGTGAAGTCGGATTGCTTCTATCGCAAATTGGGAACAAGTCGGGGTGAAACGGCAGCGCGGCCCGAGCAGCGGGCTAATGATTAGCTGATACAGGCGTATCAGTTTGACAGCTACCCATTGCAACGGCGTGACAGAGTGCGCCATAGCTTTTCCAGTAACTTGAACAGTTCCTCGTTATCCATCTCCTTCACACCGGCCTTGGCGATCACGACGATGTCGATAGCGGGCAGATTGGCTTGATTGAGGCGGAAACTTTCCCGAACCACCCGTTTTACACGGTTGCGCCAGACGGCACGCTTGAGTGCTTTTTTGGGCACGGCGAGACCAAGGCGAGGGTGTTCGAGCGAATTGGGAGAGGCGAGAAGTGTAATCTGCGGAGAAGCGGCCCGGACAGGCTCGGCGAAAACGCGTTTGAAGTGTTCGGGAGTTAACAGACGTAACTCCCGAGAAAAGGCGTGCTGGGTAGGCATTAGACTACCAGGCGGGCACGACCCTTGGCACGACGAGCGGCCAGAACTTTACGACCGTTGGCAGTTGCCATGCGGGCGCGGAAACCGTGAGAGCGCTTGCGCTTCAGGTTGGACGGTTGAAAAGTACGTTTCATGATTCGATTCCGTATTTCTGTACAGTTTTGATTGTCACACTTAGCCGACGCGCCAGCTATAGCGTGTGACGACTAGCAAAAGAGGCCGAATTCTAAACAGAGTTCGGCTTTTAGTCAATCCGCCGTTCCCTCCCATCCTGCCCCGACCTGGAAAAGGTCTTGGGCGAGCGTGAGGATCCGAAGGATCAAGGGCTCCGGATTATACTGGCAACCCGGGGTTTAACAAGGATCCTCCAATAAAAAAGGCGGCAGAGCCGCCAAAGAGAGAGCTATTTAAGCACTTTGCGCAGGAACTCCCGGGTGCGGGGATCCTGCGGATCGACCAATATCTGATCCGGCGGGCCCTGTTCCACGATCCGGCCCCCCTCCATGAAGATCACCCGATCGGCAACATCTCGAGCAAATTCAATCTCATGGGTCACCACTACCATGGTCTGGTGCTGGCGAGCCAGCTCCTTCATCAGACCCAGTACTTCGTCAACCCATTCGGGATCGAGGGCCGAGGTAGGTTCGTCAAACAGGATCACCTTGGAGTGAGCCGCCATGGCCCGGCCGATGCCGACCCGTTGCTGCTGACCGCCCGACAATGAGGCCGGATAGGCGTCCTGCTTGTCGGCGAGACCTATGTCCTTGAGGATGCCGAGGGCGGTGGCACGGGCCTCCGCCTTCGGCTGTTTCCAGACGGTGATCAGCCCCTCGGCAATGTTGTCCAGCGCCGTCTTGTTGGCAAACAGGGCGTAGTTCTGGAACACGAAGGAGGCGCGCTTGCGCAGCTCGATGGCCTGCTGCTCGCTGGCCTTGGCCAGGTTGAGCTGCAGATCGTCGATGGCTAGGGTGCCCGTATCGGGAGTCTCCAGCAGGTTGAGGCAGCGCAGCAAGGTGGACTTGCCGGTGCCGGAGGGGCCGATGATGACGACGATTTCCCCCTTTTTCACCTCCAGATCGATGCTGTTTAGCACCTGATTGCCGTCATATGCCTTGGAGAGGCCGGTTAGCTTGATCATGATGGCCCTCCTTTAAACAGGCGCAGAGTTAAAACGGACTTCCGGCGTGCATTGCAAGCGGGTCGGTTGCGTTGTCATGGCAAACCCCTAATAGGCACGGTTGAGCCGCACTTCCAGCAGATGCTGCAGGCGGGTAAAGAAGATGACTACCACCCAGTAGACCAGGGCCACCGCCATGAAGCTCTCGAAGAACTTGAAGGAGGAGGAGGCTTCCATCTGCGCCTTGCCCATGATCTCGGCCACCCCCAGGGTGAAGGCCAGCGAGGTGCTCTTGATCATGTCGATGAAGTAGTTCATCAGGGACGGCGTGGCGATGCGGGCCGCCTGCGGCAGTATGATCCGCTGCATTGCCTGGTAACGGCTCATGCCGATGCTGAGGGCAGCTTCCATCTGGCTCTTGTGGATGCCAATGATGGAGGCACGGATCGACTCGGCCATGTAGGCGGCAAAGTGCAGGGTCAAACCGACGATGGCGGCGGTGAAGGCATCCATTCCCACGAAAATAGGGAACAGCTGCGGCAGCCCGTAGTAGAGCAGGAACAGCTGGACGAGCAGCGGTGTACCCCGAAAGAACGAGATATAGAGCATCGCCAGCCAGTGGATCGCGGGAACGCGAAAGACCCGTACTATCGCCAGGGCTAGCGACAGTACGAGTGCCAATGCGAATCCCCACAGGGCCATTTCCATCGTGGTGCCCAGATACTTGAGCAGGATGGGAAACAGCCCCAGCGTGTATTCGAGGTCAAATTCCATCATTTATTTGTCGGTGATGTCGGAAGCGAACCATTTTTCAGAGATCTGACGCAGGGAACCGTCTTTGCGCATGGCGGTGAGGGCGTCATCGACCTTCTTCAGCAGTGCCTGTTTCTCCGGGGTCTTCAGGAAGGGCAGGGCGTTCTCGATGGTCTCGAACGGTGCGCCAGCCTGTTGCAGCGGCAGCTTGGATTCCTTGATCAGCTGGGCGGTGGAGACGCGGTCCATCACGAAGGCGTCGATGCGGCCCAGGGCAACGTCCTGCTCGAAGGCGGAGTCATAGGTGCGGATGTCGATCTTCTTGTTGGGGTCGTTCTTGCGCAGCAGCTCTTCGAAGTTGGAGCCCAGGTTCACCGCAACCTTCTTGCCTTCCAGATCCTTGATGCCGTGGATGGTGCTGTTGCCCTTGCGGACCACGATCTGGGCGCCGTCATAGACATAGGGCTGGGAGAAGGCGTACTTGGCCTTGCGCTCATCGGTGATGGTGATCTGGTTGGAGATGGTGTCGACGCGGCCGGTTTCCAGCATGCCGAACAGGCCGGAGAAGCTGGCGGTCACGAACTCGACCTTGTAGCCGGTGCGCTCGCCGATCTGGTTCCACATGTCCACTTCAAAGCCCTGCAGCTTGTCCTGCTTGACGAAGGTGAACGGGAAGTACTTGCCGGACATGCCGACCTTGATGGTTTCCTGGGCGATGGCTTGACCGGACAGGGCTGCCAGCAGAATGGCGGCGCCGGAGACCAGCTTGATGGATGACGTCATGGTGATTCCTCTCTCTCTGTAGTTCTGTATTTTTAGTTGTAAACGCTGGGGTTGCGCTGATGTTATTGGAATAAAACCTAAAGAATAAATGATATTTGGTTATATAAAATAACCGCTTCAGGTCTGGATCTTTGGTGCATCGGTAACGGGATCGGGCTGTGGGTAACTTTGGGGATGAAATCAGATCCACGGCTGCTGGATCCTTGAAAGTCAAGGATCTTATTTGCTGGATCCGCGAGGTCGCGGCTAGAGATCCAGCCGCTAAAAACGTAGAATAGCCGGTCTTTAGTTAATCAATCGACGGGAGTTTAGAGTGACTGCTTCGCTATGGCAGCAGTGCCTTAACCGGCTGCAAGATGAGTTGCCCTCGGCAGAATTCAGCATGTGGATCCGGCCGCTTCAAGCGGAGTTGAGTGACAATACTCTGACCCTGTATGCACCGAATCGTTTCGTTCTGGACTGGGTTCGAGACAAGTATCTCATCCGGGTGAACGGCATCATCAATGAGCTCTGCGGGGTCGATGGCCCCACCCTGCGTTTTGACATCGGCAATCGTCCCCATCCCGTCGCGGTGGCCAGGGCGCCGGCGCGGGGTGCGGATCCTGTGAATAACTCGCAGAAGAGCTGGGAAAGCAAGGCCGAGGCCAAGCCCGAACCGAACCACAAGAGCAACACCAACGTGAACTATACCTTCGAGAATTTCGTCGAGGGTAAGTCCAACCAGTTGGCCCGTGCGGCTGCCCGTCAGGTGGCTGACAATCCGGGCGGGGCCTACAACCCGCTGTTCCTCTATGGCGGCACCGGTCTGGGCAAGACCCACCTGCTGCATGCCGTCGGCAACGCCATCAAGGAGCGCAAGCAGGACGCCAAAGTCATCTACATGCACTCCGAGCGGTTTGTGCAGGACATGGTGAAGGCGCTGCAGAATAACGCCATTGAAGAGTTCAAGCGTTATTACCGTAGCGTCGATGCCCTGCTCATCGATGACATCCAGTTCTTTGCCAACAAGGAGCGCTCCCAGGAGGAGTTCTTCCACACCTTCAACGCCCTGCTCGAAGGCAACCAGCAGATCATCCTGACCTCGGATCGCTATCCGAAGGAGATCAACGGGGTGGAAGATCGTCTCAAGTCCCGCTTCGGCTGGGGCCTGACGGTGGCGATCGAGCCGCCGGAGCTGGAGACGCGTGTCGCCATCCTGATGCGCAAGGCGGACGAGAACCAGATCCACCTGCCGGACGAAGTGGCCTTCTTCATCGCCAAGCGGCTGCGCTCCAACGTGCGCGAGCTGGAAGGGGCGCTGAACCGGGTGATCGCCAACGCGAACTTCACCGGCCGTGCCATCAACATCGACTTCGTGCGCGAAGCGCTGCGCGATCTGCTGGCGTTGCAGGAGAAGCTGGTCACCATCGACAATATTCAGAAGACGGTGGCGGAGTACTACAAGATCAAGCTGGCGGATCTGCTCTCCAAGCGCCGTTCCCGCTCCGTTGCCCGTCCACGCCAGCTGGCGATGGCGCTGGCCAAGGAGCTGACCAACCATAGCTTGCCGGAGATAGGTGATGCCTTTGGTGGTCGTGACCACACTACCGTGCTTCATGCCTGCCGCAAGATCGAGCAGCTGAAGGAAGAGAGTCACGACATCAAGGAAGACTATTCCAACCTGATCCGTACCCTTTCTTCCTGATGACGGAACTGAGTGCACAGATGCAGCTTGAACATGCCAACCTGATCCGAAACCTTTACTCCTAATCACAACGGAGAGCACAGATGCAGCTCGAAATTAGCCGTGAGGCCCTGTTACGTCCTCTGCAACTGGTGTCCGGTGCCCTGGGTGGCCGGCCGACCCTGCCGATCCTCGGCAACGTGCTGCTTGATGTCAGCAACGGTCTGTTGTCACTGACCGGTACCGACCTCGAAGTGGAGATGATCGGTCAGGTCTATCTCAACAGCGACAGTCAGGATGGCCGCACCACAGTACCGGCGCGCAAGCTGCTGGACATCTGTCGCGGTCTGCCGGAAGGGGCGGACATTCGCCTCAATACCGAAGGCGAGCGCCTGATCATCCGCTCCGGCCGCTCCCGCTTCAACCTGTCGACCCTGCCGGCCACCGAATACCCGAACATCGAGGATTGGGAATCCGTGCTCGAGTTCGATATCGGCCAGTTGGAGCTGAAAAAACTCATCGACGCGACCCAGTTCTCCATGGCGAGCCAGGACGTGCGCTACTACCTGAACGGCATGCTGTTCGAGAGCGAGGGCCACGGCCTGCGTACCGTGGCCACCGATGGCCACCGGCTGGCGACCTGCCGCCGCGAGGTGGTGAGCGAATCGCTGCCCGATCATCAGGTCATCCTGCCGCGTAAAGGCGTGCTGGAACTGGTGCGCCTGCTGGAAGCGGAAGACAAGCCGGTACGGCTGCAGATCGGCCGCAGCAACCTGCGCGCTGCCCTCGACGGCTTCATTTTCACCTCCAAGCTGGTGGATGGCCGTTTCCCGGACTGGCGCCGCGTCATTCCGCGCAACAGCGACAAGGCCCTGATCGCCGGCCGTGAGGATCTGCGCCAGGCCTTTGCCCGTGCCGCCATCCTCTCCAACGAGAAATTCCGTGGGGTGCGTCTCAATCTGCAGGAAAACCTGCTGCGCATCACCGCCAACAACCCGGAACAGGAAGAAGCCGAAGAGCTGCTTGACGTACAATACGAAGCCGGCGAGATGGAGATCGGTTTCAACGTCTCTTATGTGCTGGACGTGCTGAATACGTTAAAATGTGACCAAATCCGGATCAGCCTGAGCGATTCCATCAGCAGCGCCATTATTGAGGATTTTGACAGTCAGGATGCTCAGTACGTGGTAATGCCGATGCGGATCTAGTCGTGTCCCTGGTCAAACTCCAGCTCAGCGACTTTCGCAATATCCAGCAGGCCAGTCTCGCGCTGTCACCCGGCCTCAATATCCTGGTCGGGTGCAACGGCAGTGGCAAGACCAGCGTGCTGGAAGCCATTCACTACCTCGGTCTCGGTCGCTCCTTTCGCACTCACCTGACCGGGCGGGTCATCCGCCAGGGGGAGAGGGCGTTTACCCTGTTCGCCCAGTGTGAACTGGAAGGGCGACAGGTTCCCATCGGCCTCGCCAAGGACAAGAGTGGCGAGACCCAGCTAAAGATTGCCGGTGCCCAGGCCCAGCGCCTGGCCGACCTGGCCGAGCTGCTGCCGGTGCAGCTGATCCACCCGGATGGCTTCAACCTGCTGACCGGCGGGCCCCAGGCTAGGCGCGCCTGGCTCGACTGGGGTGTTTTTCATCAGGAACCGACCTTCTTCTCCTTGTGGGGACGGGTACGGCGGCTGCTGAAACAGCGTAATGCACTGCTGCGCCAGAGCACCCAGTATCGCCAACTGGCGTTCTGGGATCAGGAGTTGGTGCGGTTGGGGGGAGAGCTGGCCGAGTTTCGCGCCAGTTATTGTCAGGCCATTACCCCCTTGATCAAGGAGATGACGGCGGACTTTTTGCCGGAGTTCGACATCAGCCTTGGATTCTATCGAGGCTGGGAAAAAGATACCCCGCTCAATGAGTTGCTGGAGGCGGGGTTTGAGCGGGATCGGACGCTGGGTTACACGGGCGTTGGTCCGCAGAAGGCCGATGTGCGCCTCAAGGCGAACGGTGTGCCCGCTCAGGATATTTTGTCCAGGGGTCAGTTGAAGTTGTTGGTCTGTGCCATGCGACTGGCCCAAGGGCTCTATTTGAATCAACATAGCAGCCGTGGCTGTATTTTTTTAATTGACGATTTTGCCTCTGAACTGGATGTCGACAAGCGCCGCTTGCTGGCCGCAAGGCTGAAGCAGTGTGCGTCCCAGGTGTTCATCACCGCCATCGACACCGGTCAGCTCGCAGACATGATGGATGCGAATGACTGCAAGTTGTTCCACGTGGAACAAGGCAAGATCTCCGAAACGTTAGAGAAGGCAGAGAGTAAGCTATGAGTGAAAATACTTACGACTCCTCGAATATCAAGGTACTGAAGGGCCTGGATGCGGTCCGCAAGCGCCCGGGGATGTATATCGGCGATACGGATGATGGCTCGGGCCTGCACCACATGGTGTTCGAAGTGGTCGATAACTCCATTGACGAGGCGCTCGCTGGCTACTGCTCCGATATTCAGGTCAAGATCCACTCCGATGGTTCCGTCTCCGTCCGTGACAACGGCCGCGGCATTCCTGTCGACATTCACCCGGAAGAGGGTCGCTCCGCCGCAGAGGTCATCATGACCGTGCTGCACGCCGGCGGCAAATTCGATGACAACTCCTACAAGGTGTCCGGCGGTCTGCACGGCGTGGGCGTTTCCGTGGTGAACGCGCTCTCTGACAAGCTGTTGCTGACCATCCGTCGCAACGGTCATGTCTACGAGCAGACCTATCACCTGGGTGAGCCGCAGGCGCCGCTCAAGCAGATCGGCGATGCCACCACCACCGGGACCGAAGTGCGTTTCTGGCCGAGCCCGACCATCTTCAGCGACACCCTGTTCCACTACGAGATCCTGGCCAAGCGTCTGCGCGAGCTCTCCTTCCTCAACTCCGGCGTCTCCATCCGTCTGATGGACGAGCGTGACGGCCGCGAGGCGCACTTCTGCTACGAAGGCGGCATTAAGGCGTTCGTCGAGTACCTGAACCAGAACAAGACCCCGATCCACCCGAAGGTGTTCCACTTCACCACCGAGCAGGACGGCATCGGCGTCGAAGTGGCGATGCAGTGGAACGACGCCTATCAGGAAGGGGTCTACTGCTTCACCAACAACATTCCCCAGCGTGATGGCGGCACCCACCTGGTGGGCTTCCGTACCGCGCTGACCCGTACCCTCAACTCCTACATGGACAAAGAGGACTACAGCAAGAAGGCCAAGTCTGCCGCCAGTGGCGACGACGTGCGTGAAGGTCTGATTGCCGTTATCTCCGTCAAGGTGCCTGACCCTAAGTTCTCCTCCCAGACCAAGGACAAGCTGGTCTCTTCCGAAGTGAAGACCGCAGTCGAACAGGCGATGGGCGAGAAGCTGGCCGACTTCCTGCTGGAAAACCCGGGCGATGCCAAGATCGTGGTCAACAAGATCATCGATGCGGCCCGTGCCCGTGAAGCGGCCCGCAAGGCTCGCGAACTGACCCGCCGCAAAGGCGCGCTGGATATTGCCGGTCTGCCCGGCAAGCTGGCCGACTGTCAGGAAAAAGACCCGGCGCTCTCCGAACTCTACATAGTGGAAGGGGACTCTGCTGGCGGTTCCGCCAAGCAGGGTCGCAACCGGAAGAACCAGGCCATCCTGCCGCTCAAGGGCAAGATCCTGAACGTGGAGAAGGCCCGTTTCGACAAGATGATCTCCTCCCAGGAGGTGGGCACCCTGATCACCGCACTGGGCTGTGGTATCGGTCGCGACGAGTACAACCCGGACAAGCTGCGCTATCACAACATCATCATCATGACCGATGCGGACGTCGATGGTGCGCACATCCGTACCCTGCTGCTGACCTTCTTCTATCGTCAGATGCCGGAAATCATCGAACGTGGTTATGTCTACATCGCCCAGCCGCCGCTCTACAAGGTGAAGAAGGGCAAGCAGGAGCAGTATCTGAAAGACGAAGATGCGCTGCTGCAGTACCAGACCGCCATGGCGCTGGATGGTGCGACCCTGCACGTCAACGAGTCCGCCCCGGCCATCGGTGGCGAGGCACTGGAGCGTCTGGTCAACCAGCATCGCGCCGTGACCCACCTGATCACCCGCATGTCCCGCCGTGCGCCGGAAGCCGTGCTGACCCAGCTGATCTATCAGCCGGAACTGAACGAAGCACTGCTAACCAGCGAGAGCGATCTGCAGGCCTGGTGCCAGAGCATGGAAGCCGTGCTCAACGAGAGCAACCACGGCATCCAGTATCAGATGCAGGTGCGCCGCGATGAAGAGCGCCGTCTGTTCGTGCCGCACGCCGTGGTACGTCAACACGGTGTCGACCGTGAATACCCGATCAGCTACGACTTCCTGCAATCCTCCGAGTACCGTCAGCTGGTCTCGCTGGGCAAGGAGATCGCCAACCTGATCGAGGAAGGTGGCTACATCAAGCGTGGCGAGAAGGTGAAGCCGGTCGCCAGCTTCGTCGAAGCGGTCGAGTGGCTGATGGGCGAAGGCAAGCGCGGCATCTACATCCAGCGCTATAAAGGGCTGGGTGAGATGAACCCGGACCAGCTGTGGGAAACTACCATGGATCCGGAAGCCCGTCGCATGCTGCGCGTTACCATCGACGATGCCGTCGGTGCCGACCAGCTCTTCTCCACCCTGATGGGTGATGCAGTAGAGCCGCGTCGCGACTTTATCGAGACCAACGCCCTGCGCGTTGCCAACCTCGACGTCTAATTCGACGCATCAGTACGATATAAAAAAGCCGCTCTCTGTGAGCGGCTTTTTGTTTTCTGGCGGAGGAGGTGGCACGTTCCACGTGGAACATTGAACCCGATTACCCCAGTTCAGGTGCAGGGCAGTAGAGGCGCAGACGATGGCCGTCCGGATCGAGGGCCATACAGGTGTAGCCAAACTCCATCCGGGTCGGTGCCTGGATCAGGGTAAGTCCGCGTGCCTGCCACTCCGCAGACTGGCGATCGACGGCGGCATCATCGGGGAGGGCGAAGGCCAGCTCCATGGCCCCGGCCGTTTGGGTCACAGCGGGTTCGACCGTGGCGCTGGACCAGAGTGCCAGTCTGGCGCCCGATTCGAACACGAACATGGCAAAGGTAGGTGACTCCTTCACCGGCTGGCGGCCGAACAGCTCGCGGTAGAAGAGGGCGCTGCGGGCCGGGTTGGCAACATAGAGGATGGTGAACTGGGGGACTAACATGGTGATGCTCCTTGCTGATGAGATGGCGCATCGGCGCCGACCCCATCAGGATGGCGCTACCTGCTGTCAGTTTCTGTCAGCAATGAATCTGGGCTGCGGGATCTGCTGGCTGGCGCGCCACTCCTTGAGCAACCGTTCCCGATTGCCAGGATAAGGCTCCGCCTCCAGCCGCATCGCGCTGATCCTGTCCACCCGAAAGTGGCGAAAGCCCTGGCGCAGCTCGCACCAGGCCACCAGTACCCGCACCTGGTCGAAGTAGCCGAGGGCGAAGGGCCAGACGGTACGCTCCGAACTCGCTTCCTTGAGATCCCGATAGTTTAGAGTCACCTTGCGCTGCTGGCGGATGGCGCTGCGCAGCGGAGCCTCATCGACGGGGCTGTCACCGCGAGCGGTGCCGATCAGCAGGGCATTGGCATGCAGCTGTTGGCGATAATCGGCGGGCAGCACGGCCTCTATCTTGGCCAGCGCGCTGCTGGCGGCGGTGCTGAGGGCATGATCGGCATGGGCCGCCACCCAGCGTGAGCCCAGTACCAGTGCATCCAGTTCCTCTTCGCTGAACATCAGCGGCGGCAGCATGAAGCCGGGGCGCAGCACATAACCGATACCCGCTTCCCCCTCGATGTGGGCGCCCTGTGCCTGCAGGGTGGCGATATCCCGATAGAGGGTGCGCAGACTGATGCCAAGCTGGCTGGCCAGCTCGCTGCCGGTGATGGCGTAGCGGTGGCCGCGCAGCAGTTGCAGCAGGGCCAGCAGGCGTTCGGAACGGGACATGATGTGACTCCTCAAGATCTCCGCTCAGGGTGCCATGTTTGTGACTGGGGGAGGAAGCCCAATAAGGAAAAAGCCAGCAAATGGGCGGAGAGAAGATTTTTCGATCAGAGCCCTTGAAAGCCGAAAGCGGGCCCCTATATAGATAACAAGGCCGGAACGCTCGACAGAGGTTTCGACCAGGTGCCCGTCCATCAGGAGGGCAAACAATCCGTTATCGCTCAAAAGAGGGTAATACTATGCGTTCTATCGACTTTTCTCCGCTCTATCGTTCTGCCATCGGTTTCGATCGTCTGGCCAATCTCATCGAATCTGCCGCCAGCAATGGCAATGCCGGTTATCCCCCCTACAACATCGAACAGCTGGGTGACAGCGACTACCGCATCAGCATGGCGGTGGCGGGCTTTACCCAGGAAGAGCTGGAGCTGAGCTTCCAGGAAAATCTGCTGACGGTGAAGGGCAACAAGCAGGCCGATACCGAGCGTAACTACCTCTATCAAGGCATAGCCGAACGCGGCTTCGAGCGTCGCTTCCAGCTGGCCGACTATGTGCGGGTGAAGGGGGCCGATCTGAAGAACGGTCTGCTGCACATCGACCTGGTGCGCGAAGTGCCCGAGGCGATGAAGCCCCGCAAGATCGAGATCAACGGCTGACAGCCTGACCTCGTTGCATTGTTGATGTTTCCCGGGTGCCGATTGACGGGCCCGTGGAGAGTAAACCCTGTTGCTTTATAGAAGGATAGGATCATGCGTAACCTCGATTTTTCTCATCTCTATTCCAATGCCGTCGGCTTCGAGCGGATGGCCCGTGAGCTGGAAGGCCTGTTCGATCAGAAGACCTCGGCCTACCCCCCGTACAACATCGAAAAACGCGATCACGACAGCTACCTCATCACGGTTGCCGTGGCCGGTTTCGAGCGCAATGAGCTGGAGCTGGAGACCGAAAACGGCACCCTCAAGGTGAAGGGGCGCAAGGTCGCCTCCATGGGCGAGCGCCAGTTCCTCCATCAGGGGATCGCCGAGCGGGACTTCGAGCTCGCCTTCAAGCTGAGCCAGCATGTAGAGGTGCAAGGTGCCAAGCTGGAGCATGGCCTGCTGACCATAGAGCTGGCCCGCGAGCTGCCGGAGGCGCTCAAGCCCCGCGCCATCCCCATCGGCAAGCCCGAACAGCTGGCGCTGCCCGGCTAAACAGTACCGCTGACCAGCTGATAGAAGAGAGGCCTGCATTCGCAGGCCTCTCTGTTTTTGTTCGCCTGACTGGCGCTTAGCCGGCGTAGAGGGCGTTGATCTCGTCGGCCAGGATGGCGATGCCGCGCCGCACCAGCTCCTCGCTCTGGGAGTAGTTGAGGCGGATGCATTCCCGGCTGTGACGCCACTCCGGGTCATCAATGCCGGGGAAGAAGTAGTGACCCGGCACGATCAGCAGGTTCTTCGCCTTCAGTCGCTCGTACAGCTCCTGACAGTGGATCGGCAGGTCTTCGAACCAGAGCCAGAGGAAGAGGGCGCCTTCCGGCTTGTGGATGTGGAAGCGCGGATCGGGGATCGCTTCGCGCAGCAGTTGCACCGCCAGCTCCGCCTTCTGCCGATAGAAGGGTTTCACCACCTGCTCGCTGAGGGCGATGATCTCGCCGCTCTCGATCATCGGAATGGTGATGGCGGGGCCCAGACTGCCCGGTGCCAGATTGATGATGCCGCTCAGGTTGGTGATGGCCTGAATGATCTTCTCGTCGGCGATGACGATGCCGCAGCGGGTGCCCGGCAACCCCAGCTTGGAGAGGCTCATGCAGAGGATGGTGTTGGCGTTCCAGAACGGCTTGGCCTCGCTGAAGATGATGCCAGGGAAGGGGACGCCATAGGCATTGTCGATGAGCAGCGGAATGCCCTTGTCGCGGGCGATCTGATCGAGGTGCTCGATCTCTTCATCGGTGAGCACGTTGCCGGTCGGGTTGGTCGGCCGGGAGACGCAGATCACCCCGATGTCGTCACCCACCTGCAGGCTCTCGAAGTCCACGTGGTACTTGAACTGGCCGTCGGGCAGTTTCTCGATGGTGGGTTTGTAGGCCACGAAGTAGTCGTCGGCCAGAGCCGAGTCGGCATAACCGATGTACTCGGGAGCGAGTGGGAACAGCACCTTCTTCTTGCGGCCATCGGCAAATTCGCCCGCCAGCAGGTTGAACAGATAGAAGAAGGCGTTCTGGCTGCCGTTGGTCAGTGCGATGTTGCGGGCTGAGATCTCCCAACCCAGCTCCTTGCTGAGCAGGGCCGCCAGCGCTTTGGTGAACCTGTCCTTGCCTTGCGGGCCGTCGTAGTTGGCCATGGCCTTGATCAGTTCGCCGTTGTCGAGCAGGCTCTTGGCCTCGGCCTGAAAGCGTTCCAGCATGGCGGGGATGGGGGCTGGGTTGCCGCCACCCAGCATGATGGCGTCCGGATTGGTCAGCCCCTGATTAAGGTCATCCATGAGTTGGGTAATACCGGCATGGCGAGTGAACTTCTCGCCGAACAAGGAAAATTCCATTCGGTGACAGATCCAGAGTCAGTTACGGGGGAGCTAGCACCATAGCTCAGTTTAAAAGCGGGTGTCGATCAAAAAAATGGGACGTTCCACGTGGAACAGCAGGCAAAATCTAGTGTGGTGAAAATAACCACTTGTTGGTTCAACCCTGACCACAGGGTGTTTTCCAACTGGAGCCATTTATTATCTAAAAACAATTAATTTAAACAAAATCATGCTGTTATAGATGTGGCACGACAATTGGAATAGTTATCTGGTCATCTCAACCACACCGGAGCACACCAGATGAAAATCCTGATCGCAACCTTGATTGCCAGCAGCCTGAGCCTGAACGTCATGGCCGACGAATACCCCAGACCCGAACTGGACAGCGTCAAGCTGGAGCAGGAGGTTTTGGCCCAGCAGCAGCAGGCTTCCCATGCCGTGGTGGAGGAGGCGATCCACAACCTCAAGCCGCTGGCGCTGGATACCCTGGTGGTGGAGGCGAGCTCGGCCGATGCGACTCACCCCGAGAGTTGAGATAGCGCAAGGGGGTCTGCCCCGTGTGTTGCCTGAAGAAGGCGATGAAGGCGCTGTCGCTGGCAAACTCCAGCGCAGCCGCCACCCGACTGATGGGCTCGGCTTCGGCCAGCAGCTCCAGCGCACGCAGCAGTCGCCACTGCTGACGCCAGGCCTGGTAGCTCATGCCGGTCTCCCGCATGAAGATGCGGCCTATGGTCTTGTCACTGGCACCCACCCGTTCGGCCAGCCGGTTGAGCCGATCGGGCAGGGCGTCGCCCTGTTTCACCTCCTGCAGCCAGCCGGCCAGACGCACGTCTGACGGCAGCGGCAACTGCCAGGATTCCCGCGGTGCTTGCGCCAGCTCCTCTTTCAATAATGCCAGTGTGCAGGTCTGCTCTGCCTCCGGCTTGTCCCACGGCCAGAGCGCCATCCGTTCGATGATCTCCCGCAGCAGCGGGTTGACCGCCAGCACCGCCATCTCGGCCGGCAAGCCGGGCTCCGGCTGGAAGTAGAGGGAGCGATAGGCCACCACCCCGCGCATCAGCACCCGATGGGGCAGACCCGCCGGCAACCAGGCGGCCCGCGTCGGCGGCAGCAGGCAGACCTGATCGTCCAGCTCTATGGTCATGCAGCCAGCTTGGGCGAACAGCAGCTGATGGCGCCTGTGCTGGTGGCGGCCAGAGTCGTGCCAGCCGAGGGCGGCGGCGATCCCGATGGCACTGCCGTCGTGCTGGTCCGGATCAAAAGGGTGATCGGGAAGAATAAAGGCCATGTGTCCGATTCTTGATGTTTATAGTCCTGCTTATTGTAATCAGACATCTGGCGTCACTCTAGAATGACGGCCTCTAGTGAAGGAGGTTTGTCATGAACAACAAGTTGCCACCGCTCTGGCTGGTGGTCGGACTGATGATGTTTCCGCAGATAGTGGAGACCATCTACAGCCCGGTACTGACCCATATCGCCACTGAGTTTCGGGTGAGCGAGGGGCAGGCATCCCAGACCCTGTCGGTCTATTTTCTGGCGTTTGCGGCGGGCGTGGTTTGCTGGGGTCGGTTGTGCGATCTCATCGGTCGGCGCCCAGCCATGCTGGCGGGCTTGCTGACCTATGGTGCCGGCACCCTGCTGGCGTTGCTGGCCACCCAGTTTGAAACCCTGCTGCTGGCCCGGGTCATTGCGGCTTTCGGCGCCGCCGTGGGCTCAGTGGTGACCCAGACCATGCTGCGCGACAGCTATCAGGGCAGCGATCTGGCGCGGGTCTTCTCGGTGATGGGCATAGCGCTCTCCCTGAGCCCGGTGCTGGGGCTGGTGAGCGGCGGCCTGCTGGCCGATGGTTTTGGTTATCTCGGGGTATTTGGCGCCCTGCTGGCGCTGGCAGTCGGCTTGTTGCTGATGGCCAGCCGGCAGTTGCCGGAAACCCGGCCGATCACCACCCAGCGAGTGGCACTCTGGCCGCTGGCATGCCGGATGGTGCGTGATACCGGCTTGTGGCGCAGCGCCGCTCTGGTGGCGCTGTTCAATACCATGCTGTTCGGCTACTACAGTCTGGCGCCATTTCTGTTTGCCGGGCTGGGGCTGAGCGCGGGTGAGTTTGGTTACTCCGGTATCGTGCTGGCACTGGCGACCCTGGGGGGCAGTCTGCTCAACAAGCGTCTGCTGGGGCTTGGCTGGTCGCCTGCCTCCCTGATCCGGCTCGCCGCCGTGTTGGCTCTGGGCTCGGGTTGGCTGGTGTGGGCGAGTCAGGCGTCGCTCTGGTTTCTGCTGCCCATGACGGGAGTGGTAGTGGCATTCGGGCTGGCGATCCCCAATGTGCTGAGCCAGGCGCTGCTGGCCTATAGGGAGGTGGCGGGCAGTGCCGGCGCCCTGTTCGGGCTCGGTTACTACCTGCTGCTCAGCCTGGGGTTGGCGGTTGCAGCCAGCTTGCAGGATCTCGGTCTGCTGCTCGGTGGATGCGGTCTGTTGGCCCTGTGTTGTTGCTGGCGTCGTTCCACGTGAAACATCAGCTGCCGATAAAGCGGTAGCCGATGCCGGATTCGGTCTCGATAAGGGCGGGGTCTTGAGGGTTATCCCCCAGCTTCTTGCGCAGGCTGGCGATGACGATGCGCAGGTAGTGGGTGTCCTCCTTGTGGCTCGGCCCCCAGATGTCGTTGAGCAGCTGGGTCTGCAGCACCAGCTTGCCGGGGTGGCACACCAGCGCCTGCAGCAGGGCGAACTCCTTGCGGGAGAGGGCCACCTCTTCCTCCCCCAGGGTGACCCTGTGGCTGCTGCTGTCCAGGGTCAGCCCGCATTGGGGGAAGTGGCGGCACTCACCGCTGCTGACCCCGGCCCGCTGGCGCAGCAGCACCCGGATACGGGCCATCATCTCGCCGACGCCGAACGGCTTGCTCATGTAGTCATTGGCTCCAGCATCCAGCAGCCGCACCTTCTCCTGCTCCGAGTCCCGCGCCGACAGCACCAGTACCGGATGCTGATGGTGCTCGCGAATGGCCTGCAACACCTGGAGACCATCCCCATCCGGCAGGCCCAGATCCAGGATCACCAGGTCGGGGTTGAGGTGGCGATACTGCGCCACACCCTCGTTGACGCCAACGGCCTCGCTGACCTGATGGCCTTCGGCGATCAGGCTGATCCGCAAAAAACGGCGGATGGCCGCCTCGTCGTCGATGACCAGTATGTGAGCCATTCAACCTCCAGCTCGCTGATGAAAAAGGGCGGCGACCATCAGGCCGCCGGAGCATTGAGGGCCAGCGGCAGGGAGATGCGCATGCAGGTGCCGTTGCCGTTGGGGCCGGAAAAGGCCCAGATGCGGCCCCCATGGACCTCTATCATAGCGCGGGAAATGGCGAGGCCAAGCCCGGTGCCACGGCTGCCGCAATCACCGACCGGCTGGGTGTAGAAGAGGTTGAAGATCTTGTCGCGGTCCGACTCGGCGATGCCGACCCCGATATCGATGATGTCGATGATGAGGTCGGGGTCCGCCAGCATCACCTTGAACTCGATGGGGGTGCCGGCCGGCGAGTAGCGGGAGGCGTTGTCGAGGATGTTGACCAGCACCTGCTCGATCAGGGCGCCGTGCACATAGAGGCGGGGGATCTGCTGATCGAAGTGCACCAGCAGCTTGTGCTGGCGCCAGGAAGAGTCGAGCCGGCGGCGGGCATTCTCCACCAGATCCGCAAGATCGACCCAGTCCCGTTTCAGCTGGAAGTCGGGTGAGCCGATGCGGGTCATGTC
This sequence comes from Aeromonas sp. QDB20, assembly GCF_027707805.1. Classification (NCBI taxonomy): domain Bacteria; kingdom Pseudomonadati; phylum Pseudomonadota; class Gammaproteobacteria; order Aeromonadales; family Aeromonadaceae; genus Aeromonas; species Aeromonas sp. QDB20. The sequence continues at coordinate 55,387 of NZ_JAPCJC010000022.1, forward strand.
CAGCAGGTTCTGCACATAGCTGTGCAGGCGGCGCGCCTCCTCCTGCACCGAGTGCAACAGCTCGCTGCGGTCTTCGCTGCTGATCCGGTCACCATATTCCAGCAGGGTGCTACCGGCGCCCATGATGGTGGCGAGCGGCGTCTTCAGATCATGGGAGACTGAGGAGAGCAGGGCGGCGCGCATCCGGTCGGTCTCTGCCTGCAGCTGGCTGTCGGCCAGCCGCTCGTTGAGGTCGATCCGGGCCAGGGCGGCGCGGATATCGGTGAGCAGCGCCTGCAGCTGATGCTCGGCCGAGGAGGCGAGCGGATTGGCCAGCAGTATGCCCAGCACCAGCTCATCGCTGAGGTGATGGTACTGGGCCTCGGCCGCGTTGAGGGTGGCGGTGTGGGCGCCGGCGCTCTGCTTCTGGGCCAGACACCAGTCGATGGCCGCCTTGTCGGTCTGCCCCGGCTTGTGCTCGGTCGAGCCGGCCCAGTACTGGTAGTGCCGATCGAGGGCAAACACCGGCTGGCCCAGTGCCAGCGAGATGGCCTGGCTCCCTTGCCTGAGCACCTCGACCGGACTGCTGGCGGTGGCCAACCCCTGACTCAGGGAGAGCAGGGCATTGCCCAGCTGCTGGGTCTCGCGCAGGCCGACCAGCTGCTGGCGCTGACGGGAGGCGAGCCGCCCGGCCGTGATGCCGACGATGAGCAGCACGAACAGGGTGAGCAGGTCGCTGTGGCTGGCGACGCTGAGGGAGAAGTAGGGGACGGTGAACAGCAGGTTGTGGCCGACGAAGCCCAGCACGGCGGCCAGGATGGCGGGCACCAGGCTGGTGGTGAGCGCGGTGGCCAGTACCCCCAGCACGAACAGCATGGGCAGGGAGGCGGGCGGCAGCCAGTGGGAGAGCCCCCAGACGGCGGCCGAGGTGGTCCCCATGATGACCACCGCCAGCAGGCTCTGGCGAATGTCCTTGGGGTGAAGCGGCTGCCAGTTCAGGCCGGGTTTGCGTTTCTCGGTATCCACCAGGGTGATCTCGAGCCCCTGTGCCTGCCTGAGCAGATGCTGCACCAGCGAGCGGCGCCACGGCGCCTTGTGGGGTTTGCCCAGCAGCAGTTGCGACACCTGCTGCTGTTCGGCGGTCTCCAGCAGGGCGTCGGCCACCGCCGGGCTGGAGAGGGTCAGCACCTTGGCCCCCAGCTGGGAGGCGAGCGCCAGCGCCTGCTCCTGTTCGGCGGAACGCTGCCCCTTGCTGTCGACGTGCACCACCAGCCAGGGCAGCTGGCGGCGCTGGGCGAAGCGGTGGCCGTAGCGCACTAGGGCGGCGCCGTGCTCGTCGCCGAGGCAGACCATCAGCTTGCCTCTTAGCGGCAGCGTGGTCTTGCCGGCGGCCTGCCACTGCAGTTGCAGATCCCCCTCCACGTGGCTGGCGGCGGTCTGCATCGCCAGCTCCCGCAGGGCGGTCAGGTTGTTGAGGGAGAAGAAGGACTGCAGGGCGGCCTTGGCCTGGTGGGGCACATAGACCTTGCCCTCCTTGAGACGGCCGAGCAGCTCCTTGGGGGGGAGGTCGATCAGCACCAGGCTGTCGGCTTCCAGCAGCACCTGGTCGGGCAGGGTCTCCTTGACCCTGACCCCGGTCAGCTGCCACACCAGATCGTTGAGGCTCTCCAGGTGCTGCACGTTGAGGGTGGTGTAGACGTCGATGCCGGCGCCGAGCAGCTCCTCCACATCCTGCCAGCGCTTCTCGTGGCGGCTGCCGGGGGCGTTGCTGTGGGCCAGCTCGTCCACCACGGCGATGGCGGGTTTGCGGGTCAGCAGGCCGTCCAGATCCATCTCCTCCAACCGCTGCTGGCGGTGCAGGTGCAGCTTGCGCGGCTGGATGGCGAGCTTGTCGAGCAGGGCCAGGGTCTCCTGGCGACCATGGGTCTCCACCACCCCGATCAGGATGTCGACCCCCTCTTTGGCCTGTTCCCGCACCGCCTGCAGCATGGCGTAGGTCTTGCCCACGCCGGGGGCGGCGCCGAGAAACACCTTCAGCTTGCCCCTGTGCTCCTGTTCCAGGCTCGCCAGCAGGGCGTCCGCCCTCACTTCATCACGCATCCCCGCGCTCCCGTTCCATCGGCCGAACCGCGGCCGTGACCTCATTGCTCATGCTTGTCCCCGTTGTCGAACGAGAGCCTCCCCGAACGGCAAGGAGCGCCCTCAGGCGCCCTTTTGATGATCGAGTTGCAGGTTCAACTGGAGAATGTTGACCACCTGCGGGCCAAGGATACCAGCTTGTGCCGCCGACTTGACCTGCTCCGTCAGCCGAACGGGATCCAGCCCCCGTTGCTCGGCGACCCGCTCCACCTGAGCCAGCACCGCATCGAGCGGCAGATGGGGATCGAGGCCGGAGGCGGAGCGGGTCAGCAGGGCGGGGACCCTGGCTTCCGGCTGCTCTTTGGCCGTCGTAGCGGCAAATTCGGCCCGCAGCGGCGAGCTCATCCCCTGGTTGCTGGCGCCGCCACCTATAGTGGCGAAGTCGCTGGCGGAGGGGCGGGAGTGGAAGTAGTCGGCCCGCTCGAATTTCTGGGCCAGCAGGGCGCTGCCGACTACCTGCTGCTTGTCGTTGGTGAGCAGGCTGCCGTTGGCCTGCCAGGGGAAAATAAGTTGGGCCAGCCCGGTGACGGCCAGCGGATAAGCCACCCCCAGCAGCAGGGTCAGGGTCAGCAGGGTTCTGATTGCTATCATGATTTTCTTGCTCCAAATGCGTTGGGTGGATGCGGGTCTGCCCCGCATCCGGTGATGCCGTTACACCAGCCCCAGGCCGGTGATGACCAGGTCGATCAGCTTGATGCCCATGCATGGGTGCACGATCTGGCCGTGGATACCATTGCGCTGCGTTTTCATCACACCAGCCCCAGGCCGGTGATAACCAGGTCGATCAACTTGATTCCGATAAAGGGCACGATCAGGCCACCGACACCGTAGAGCAGCAGGTTGCGACGCAGCAGGCTGGCCGCCGTGCCCTGCAGGCTGACCCCGCGCAGGGCCAGCGGCACCAGCGCGACGATGATCAGGGCGTTGAAGATGATGGCCGACAGGATGGCGCTCTCGGGGCTGCCCAGCTGCATCAGGTTCAGCGCCCCCAACTGTGGATAGGCGGCGATGAACAGGGCCGGCAGGATGGCGAAGTACTTGGCCACGTCGTTGGCGATGGAGAAGGTGGTCAGGGCGCCACGGGTCACCAGCAGCTGCTTGCCCACCAGCACCACGTCCAGCAGCTTGGTGGGGTTGGAGTCGAGATCCACCAGGTTGCCCGCCTCCTTGGCGGCCTGGGTGCCCTCGTTCATGGCCAGCCCCACGTCGGCCTGAGCCAGTGCAGGGGCGTCGTTGGCGCCGTCCCCGCACATGGCCACCAGCCGGCCGTCGGCCTGCTCTTGGCGGATGTAGGCCAGCTTCTTCTCCGGTGTCGCCTCGGCGATGAAGTCGTCCACCCCGGCCTCGGCGGCGATGGCGGCGGCGGTCAGCGGGTTGTCGCCGGTGATCATCACGGTGCGGATCCCCATGTGGCGCAGGATCTGGAAGCGGGCCTTGATGCCCGGCTTGATGATGTCCTTGAGGAACACCACCCCCAGCAGCTTCTCGTGGGTGCAGACCAGCAGCGGGGTGCCGCCCTGGCGAGCTATGCTGTCGACCGACTTGAGGATGGGCTCGGGCACCGCCTTGCGATCGAGGGAGAGGTAGCGCAGCACGGCGTCCACTGCCCCCTTGCGATATTGATGACCGTTGCGATCCAGCCCGCTCAGCCGGGTCTCGGCGCTGAAGGGGATGATGATGTCGCTCTCCAGCTGGCTCGGTCTGGTGTGGCTCTTGCCAGCCAGGGTCAGGATGGACTTGCCCTCCGGCGTGTTGTCACCCAGCGAGGCCAGCATGGCGGCCTGGGCCAGCAGGGCCGGATCGATACCGGGGGCCGGGATCAGTTCATCCGCCATCCGGTTGCCGAAGGTGATGGTGCCGGTCTTGTCCAGCAGCAGGGTGCGCACGTCGCCGGCGGCCTCCACCGCCCGGCCCGACTTGGCGATCACGTTGAGCTTCACCAGCCGGTCCATGCCGGCGATGCCGATGGCGGAGAGCAGACCGCCGATGGTGGTCGGGATCAGGGTGATGAACAGCGCCAGCAGGTAGAGCCGGGGCACCTGGGTGCCGTTGTAGTCGAGGAACCAGGGCAGGGTGGCCACCACCAGCAGGAAGATCAGGGTCAGTCCCACCAGCAGGGCGTCCAGCGCCATCTCGTTGGGGGTCTTCTGGCGCTTGGCCCCTTCCACCAGCGCAATCATCCGATCCAGGGTGCTTTCGCCCGGATTGTTGCTGATGCGCACCCAGATCTCGTCGGAGACGACGGTGGTGTTGCCGGTCACGCCGCTGCGATCGGTGCCCGACTCGCGGATGACGGGGGCGGACTCCCCCGTGATGGCGGCCTCGTTGACCGAGGCGATGCCGGCGACCACTTCGCCGTCGGCGGGGATCATCTCGCCGCTGCGCACCAGCACCAGATCGCCCTTGCGCAGGTTGGTGGCTGGCACCCACTCCCCCTTGTCATCCTGCGGATGGGTGACCCGGCGCGCCCTGAGCTGGCTCATGCCCGCCTTCAGGCTGTCGGCCCGCGCCTTGCCGCGCCCCTCGGCCAGGGTCTCGGCGAAGTTGGCAAACCAGAGGGTGAGCCAGAGCCAGGCGGTCAGCTGCCAGGCCAGTGAAGGGGCAACGCCGGAGACAGGCTGCCCCAGCAGGGATTCCACGCTGGCCATCACGGCCGCCAGCCAGAGGGTGAACAGGATGGGGCTGCCGAGCAGCGCCCTGGGGTTGAAGCGATAGAGGGCTTCCACCATGGCCTGCATGATCTGTGATTTCTGTTTCTTGCCCTTCACCTTGAGGGTGTCGGTGCTCATTGAAGCGGACTTGCTCATTGGAAAGCTCCCAGCATCGAATAGTTGACCACGGCGATCAGTGAGGTGTGCAGCATCAGAAGGCACCTCCCAGCAGGCTCAGGTGTTCCGCCACCGGACCCAGCGCCAGCACCGGCAGGAAGGAGAGGCCCCCCATCAGCAGCACGGTGACGATCAGCAGGGTGATGAAGAGCGGGCCGCTGACGGGGAAGTCCCCCTCGCTTCGCTCCTGGCGCGGGGCGCGGGCCAGCTGGCCGGCGATGGCCAGCACCGGAATGATGTAGCCGAAGCGGCCGAGCAGCATGGCCAGCCCGATGGCGATGCACTGCCAGCTGTCGGCGGCGGCCAGGCCGGCGAAGGCGGAGCCGTTGTTGCCGGCGGCCGAGGCGTAGGCATAGATCAGCCGGGACAGGCCGTGGGGGCCGTCGTGACCGATGACGGTGGCGGAGTCCGGCATCAGCAGGGTAATGCCGCCGATCACCAATACCCCGACCGGCATCACCAGCATGCTGGCGACCACCCATTTCATCTCGGTGATGCCGAGCCGCTTGCCCAGATAGGTCGGGGTACGCCCCACCATCAGGCCGCACAGGAACACGGTCAGCAACACGAACAGCATCATGCCGTAGATGCCGGAGCCGACCCCGCCGAAGATGACCTCGCCGAGCAGCATGTTGATCATGCCGACCATGCCGCCGAGAGGTGTGAAGCTGTCGTGCATGGCGTTGACCGAGCCGTTGGAGGCGGCGGTGGTGGCCACTTCCCAGATGCTGGACAGCACGGGGCCGAAGCGGCTCTCCTTGCCTTCCCAGTTGCCGGCCATGCTGCTGGCGTCAGTGGTGAGCTGGGCGAGGGCGGGGTCCGGTTTCAGCTCCTGGGTGATGGAGACGAAGAGCCCGATCACCATCATCAGGGTCATGGCGACAAGGATGGCGCGGCTGTGGGCCAGGTCCTTCACGTAGCGACCCAGGGTGCAGACCATGGCGGCGGCCAGTGTCAGCAGGGCGACCATCTCCAGCCAGTTGGAGAGGGCGGTCGGGTTCTCGAACGGATGGGCCGAGTTGACGCCAAAGAAGCCGCCGCCGTTGGAACCGAGCTGCTTGATGGCGATCTGGGAGGCGGCCGGGCCGAGCGGCAACAGCTGCTCCTGGCCTTCCAGCGCGTGGAACGGCAGGTAGGCAGACAGGCTCTGGGGTACCCCCTGCCAGACCAGCAGCAGCGCCAGGATCAGCGCCATCGGCAGCAGCACGTAGAGGCAGAAGCGCACCAGATCCTGCCAGAAGTTGCCGAGGTGGGTCGTCTGCTGGCGGGCGATGCCGCGGAATAGGGCGATGGCGACGGCGGCACCGGTGGCGGCCGAGACGAAGTTCTGGGTGGTGAGCCCCACCATCTGGCTGAAGTAGGAGAGGCTGGCCTCGCCGGAGTAGGCCTGCCAGTTGGTGTTGGTCATGAAGCTGACCGCGGTGTTGAAGGCGAGTTGCCAGTTCAGCCCGGGCAGCTGTTGCGGGTTGAGGGGCAGTAGCCCCTGCGCCAGCAGGATCAGGAACAGTAGGCCGAAGCCGGCGCCGTTGAAGGCCAGCAGGCTGAGGGCGTAGGACTTCCAGTCCTGCTCGCGCCCGTCCGTGCCGCAGCAGGCCAGGGTGGCGCGCTCGACGGGAGCCAGCCAGCGACTCTTGCCCTCAAATACCCGATACAGGTAGTTGCCAAGCAGAGGCGCCGGCAGCAGCACCAGCAGTACGAACGCGACGGGATAGATGATCTCTTGCCACATATCCGGTTCCTCACTCATGGGTGCGCGCAAGGGCGCGCAGCAGATAGCCCGCGAGGGCGAGGACCAGCAGCAGATATAGCCAATTCATATCGACTCCATTGGTGTAATTGACGACCAAATGGTAGGAATAACCGGCGTAAAGGCGCCATAAAGCCGGATTTGGCAGGCGTAAAATCGGCGTAAAAAAGCAGGTGTGGGTGCTATTTGAGGGAGGAGAAAGATCGAAAAACCCGGCCTGAGCCGGGTTTGGTTGCAAGTCGCTGAGGCTGACCTGATAGTGACAGGCCTGCTTCAAACATGCTTATCGCATGGTCTTGGCTTACTTCCACACGTTTGATTAGAAAAAACTCTGCATAGCCTTGCAGGCAGCTGCTAGGCTACCGATTTCTAGCTTTTCCAGAAATGCAGAGATTTTGACTAGTTTTGGTACCCTGTAGAGCTGTTTTTCCAGAAAATGATGTGCTGTGCGACGGATACTGCATTGTGCTCTAAAGACATCTGATGATCATGTCATGGTTTCCCAGCTAACACTTAGCCGATCTATTCCGCTATGACTTTGAACACGTATTGATTGGCTGAATTAGGAACTTTGTGGCGAGAGAGATGGGGAAACCGTGCAAAGAAGTGAAATTCCGGAGCAAGCAATAGAAATGGATATTGCGAACTAGAAATATGAGGAGCAGCTACCGCCAAGGGCTATTCATTTACCGGTTAGGCAGAGAGCGCATGTGCTTGCACACAGACTCCCAACGCCCGAACCGGAAACGATTGTACTGGCGAACCGGTACAATTTTGGCGTGTATAGACATTGCCTAGTCTCCATTTTGTTCTCAGCTAACTGCTGATAGCCATCACACCCTATGTGCAATGCTTAGCAACATGGATAGTCAGGCGAAACGGAGCACCTAAGCGGTAGCTACGGGCACAATTCTAGCATTTCAGTTTCAAAGTTTGGAAGCAGTATATGTTGAGGATCCCATCTCCTAAGAAGCATTGTGACAATATGGCATTGGTATTTGTTATGAGTATCAATAATGTGTTCTCTGCCAAGTCATGAGGTCATCATCTTGTCAAAATGTGATTCAAAATTTGTTTTGATGAACACGTCCTTGAATCGCGCAACAAAGGTTACTGGATTGATTTCACCGAAATCAGTGAGATTAACTGAGTCGGCATGTGATTCACGGTTGATGTAGCGGTAAAGCGCCCTGAACTCTGGATTTTCCTCGCTAAGTTCAGTCAACGCCTTGTTCAAGCTGGGGGTCTGATGCACGAAGCTGAAGTAGTATTCCAAGATATTGCGCATCATGATCGGGATCACATTAGGGGATGTTCGGCCTTGCAATGCATCCTTGATGGTTTGCCAGAAGGCTTGATAGTCATTTTGGATTTCTCGCTCTTCCATGGCCACTACCGAACTGTATTCAGACTTGGTGATTCGGAACATGGCTAGGGATTTTTCTTTTTCATCCTTCAATAGCTTGGTCATCTCGTGGAAGAAGAACAGATTATGCGTCAGGATGATCACTTGCTTGAACCGGTTGCTCGGTGTGAGAACCTGCCGCCTGATCAGTGATGCAATGTCGTAGACGTAGTTATGGGAGAGGCTCGATATCGGGTCATCAATAACGATGATGCGATCACGTTTGAGCTTTCCAGTGGTGGTGTCCAACTCTCCATTACAGACCTCAAGGAAGTAGAGAAACGAGATCAGCGTTTTCTCACCTTCGCTTAGCGTTCTGAAAACCCCTTCAGTCTGACCTGGGCGCTCAAGACGATATTGCGGCACTAGGCCTTCTTCTTTGATTAGCGCAAACCCCTTCAGACCCAGCACTCGCAACCAACTATTTATACTCTCGACCGATTGGTCGATATTCGTGATGGCAGCCCTAGATTGGGCGATGATTTCGCGTTGTGACTGAATGTGATCCCTCAGAGTCTGAACCTCATCCCTGGCAACCTGGCGTTGGCGCCCCTGCTCCTTGTCGATCTTTTCGAATGCTACAAATGCGGCGTTACATGAGGCCCTATACCAGTTCCAGAAGCGTCGTTTGACGTCCTCCTGATACTGCTTCCTGTTTCTTATTTTTGCGTTGATAGCGTCTATTTTCAGCTGTTCAGCTGCGATTTCATTGTTCAGTTCGGCCACTAGAGGTGCCGTAGGCTCCAGCGTAATAGTGACGGACGGGCTGGCGACTTTTGTGGTGAGGGATTGCAGGTTTTTCTGAAATACAGCGTGAAGCTTGGTGACATGGAGTTTTATAGCTTGCAGTTGATATTCCGGAGCCTCGCATCGCCTCAGGAATTGATCCACCGCGCCTCGATATTGGTTTTCTAGTTGTTGCAGTACACCAAGGCGTTGCTCATAGGTTTTGTCGAAGACCTTATGAATCTCAGCATAAAAATCCTGCGGCAAGAGTTGTTGGCACAGTGGGCACTGGTCTTTTGCTTCGGCCTCATAGCGCAGTGCCTGTTTGACCCAGTCCGAATGACCCAATTGCTGAATTAGCGCAGAAAGGTAGGAATCTCCCGACCCAGTGATAATTTCTTGCATGATCGGATCAGCTTCCAGCTCATTCGCTTGGAAGGTGATAGGGGTAATTCTAGGCTGCTCCTGAGCACTGGCCTCGTTAAGCTCTGCCGCTTCGTTTAGCAGTCCCTGGATGGTGTCAGAAGTTGCTACGAGCGGGACGCGCTGGACTGCATCAAGTAACCGTTCTCTGGTGTTGAGCGACTTGAAGCAGTAAGACAGTGCGGTGTTATCAAAGTCACGCTTGGGCTTCCAAATACTGTCCAGTAGTGCCTCACGGGCTTGCTCCTGAGCCTTCTTGCAGTTAGCGCCCTTCTCCATTGCAGTATCATGGGCAACTGTCAGATTGGTGATTGCTGCCTCGGCCGCTGTAAGGGCTGCCTCAGCCTCAATGTTGCCCTCATTTAGGGTGAAAATTCCAGGCTGGGATGCGACAGCATGGAAATTCTTCTCCATGAACGTATGGTTGTAGACCAATACCTCCCGACCGGTCTTTGCAGGTTCCACACTGCAAAAGCTATAGCAGGCTTGAGCAGGGGTCTGAAGGAAATTACCGATGGTGGTCTTGCCCGTCCCATTCTGACCGTAAAATAAGCTCACGCGCTTGAGTGGGTCAATGGACACCGTTGAGTCAGGGGAGTAACTGGATACGTTGCGAAGCAGAATTTTTTCGATCATTTGGCTGTCCTTGACATGAGCAAATCTAACTCCAAGATACCCATGGTAATCGAATTAAGGCTTGGGGACCGGGGTTACCACCTATGCAAGCAGCATTGTCTCTAGCTGGTATGGACGAAGACTATTTCCACTATTGAGATAGATAGGCCAATAAGAGCAACCTTCTCGGGTCTGGGAGTCATAACCCGATATGTGCCAAGAAAATCTCTTTCTTGGCTTGGTGTTTGCAGTGGAACTCGTTGTCCGTTGATGGTTCACGTTGTTACTCGTCCCTGATGCCAAGAAGGTCTGATGCTCTCATATCAGGAATTTGTTCGCATCTTTTTCGGTCACGGCAATCTAGATGATGATGCCAATAATAGGCGCCACATGGTTGCTTAAAGGCGAAATAAGGGGAGGCAGAAAGACTTGTGATAGTGGGGCTGACTCGCTCTGGGAGAACTTGTCAGGGAACATCCAAAAAGAAGTGTTGGAAAACTCGATTGGCGATGTGGTACTTCGGGAATTCAGATAATAAGTGCGACACTCATGGATGAATGGCGAGAGGTGGCCAACTGCTGATTGGTGGTACCCT
>NZ_JAPCJC010000023.1:0-65682 GCF_027707805.1 Aeromonas sp. QDB20
GCTACACGCCGAAACAGCGCTTGGCACAGGCCGCATGACCTCTACTTTTGAGTGCTCCAAAAAATGGGGGGATTACCGCAGTACATCATCGGCCTTGAAGAAGACACCGGAGCCGATCACCACGCCGACCACCATCGCAATGGCAGTCATCAGGCCATAGCGTTTATTCAATTCATTATTGCTCATACCCATACCATACCCCATAACTATTGCTCATATAGCCATTCTCAGTGAGGGGCGACACCACTCGGAGCCCCATTTCTTTAGGACCATTCTAGCTAGCCCAAAATATAAATTGTAAAGATGCGAAGTATTGTGAAATAAATTCCAGTCATCAACATGACTTAAATGATAAAGCGTTAGTAAATATGAGGGGAGCGGAGATAAAATTCAGTGCTCTCATCGCTTGCACCGATAATAGGAATGTGGAGATGTGATTGTTCTTGCCACTTGCATAAAATTCATTTCCGTTGAGGCTCCTTTATGTCCTTTATGTCCTTTATGTCCTTTATGTCCTTTATGTCCTTTATGTCCTTTATGTCCTTTATGTCCTTTATGTCCTTTATGTCCTTTATGTCCTTTATGTCCTTTATGTCCTTTATGTCCTTTATGTCCTTTATGTCCTTTATGTCCTTTATGTCCTTTATGTTTGTGGTATATTAAAATATATCTCTTGATAGTTCGGCAGTTGATGTGCTCATGATTTATTAACTTGGTGAACGGTTAGTGCTAATGAAAATAGTTCAAACATCGAATTGATAGGCTAATAGCGTAGTTGATGCGTGGTAACTGATATAAAGCCGCATAATTAATTACCGAGCCACCTATTTATCATCCGCTACGGCTGTATTATATAAAAAGTGGGACTGAATAGTCCCACGAATTACCACGGGTAGCGTGGCCTTGCCTTGGAGAAAATGGCAATATTAAAAAATAGAGGAAAAGCTATTTTACTACTACCAAAAATTATTCCTCAAAATTACAGGAAAGTCAAGCGTAGAAATATTTAAATAAAATAATAATTAACATAAAAAATAAATAAAAATATTATTTCTTTCTTTTGTGGCGACTCAATGATCTACCAAAATTAATGCACTTAATGCTTGCGCGCACGTACCGTATATTAGACACTAGGTTGAATCTTGGTCCTTGAGGGGCTGATTTTATGGTGCTTAAGTCGCGCTATTTCCTGTGAAACCCGTTTGCCATATCCCTGGCTTTTTCGTGCCACCTCATCGCTGAAGGTGGCTTTTTTTGTCTCAAAAATGTAAAGGCTATCACTCTCATGCAGAGTCTCGTGTTACTGGACTAATGGTCTGACCAATATTAAAGAAAGGGGAAAGCTTGAGCGAGGTGGGGGGCAGGAAGATTGCCACCTTCGATGCTGAAAGGGGGCATGATCGCCATGGGCTCGAGGATACACCACTTTTTGGAGAGAACAGGATTGATATCAACGCAAGGCGATCAGGCAAGAAACTACCATTAACAATTAGCTGCGTCCAGAGGGTGGAGCACCAAGGACTGGGAGAAAGCGACATCAGAACGATAAGTGGATACAACAAGCCCCGCAGCCATTCACACACCTTGGACGAGAATGAACACCGGCGCGGGGCCTGTGGTTGCCGCAGCGAAAACTCGCGAGACACCCACCACATGAGAGTAATACGCAGGCGGATGACAATCAATCATTGCATCCAGTCGCCAGACAAAAAAGAAGGCTATGTCCCAATTACGTGTTGCATGGGGTGCCCCAGCGCCTCATGCAAACACGCTTTGATACTCCCCCCTTCCCGTAATTCTCCCGCATTCTGCGCCAACCCTGGTAATTTTTCAGGTAGTGCATCGCCACACCATGGAAACGCACCATCCACTCTTGCAACCGATGGTGATACCCGTTCACGTGCTGGATGTGATACGCACCAGCCACTCGCTCACCATCATTACAACGGTGATTTAACACCAAATGAATCTGAATAGCAGTATTGGACTGCTTATAAAACCGAAACAATGGACAATATTACTTGACCACTACAGATAGATGGTTTGAGAATAAAGAAGTTACACCGAGGGCTCAGTGGCAAGCGGACATCAGAGAGGTCCCGACAAAGACAAACCAACATATCCTGACGAATCAATTAAACCTGTTCAGTGTGACTTTCTCAAGATAATGGGCGAATCGGGGTATCGGCAAGGTGACTGATTACTAGCCTTGATCAACATCTACCATCCCCCCCGCGCCAGTTGGAGTGTATCCAAAACAGTACAGACCTCCCGATATATCAGGGGTATTCCTCACACTTGTGAGGGTGTTTCAAAAACGGTTAGAGATGTTTCCGTGCTCCAGACGTAACTGGAGGTGTTTCTCTCAAGCTCTAGGTCTCCCGTACCTAAGTACAACCTTCCCCATACCCGTGGGGTGTTGCAGTGTTTTTTATATTGTTTATGTAGCACTTCAGCGCTTCTCTAGGCATATGGTGGTATTCATGTGGGGGTGTTTCTGAAGAAACAATTGAGCAGCTACGCAGTCGCTCTACTTCCTCACTTACGTGGGGGTGTTTCAGGGTTTTGCCGTGCGCAATCAAGGCTGCAGCCATCTTCCCCACGTTATGGGGGTGTTTCTCTGATAGAAAGCAGACAGGTGCCTTCCCCACTTCAGTGGGGGTGTCTCCCCAGAGGAGAGCCTATGAGCTACCAGGGATATAGAGGTGGAAAATGGAAATGGTTAATAGCTTATGCTGTCTATGTAACGGTTCTGCGCGCAAAAAACAAACCGACTATAACAATTACAATCTTTATTCTTGTGCACATTGCGGAAAATTCAAAATCTCATTAATAGCAGAAAGAAAACTACTGGAAATTGGTAACGTAATGATTGAGTTAATACAACAAAAAATAAATGCAACACCTGCCGGAAAAATATTAAGCATCGAAACCAACTCCAGTGAATTCATTTTTCATGACATAAATAAGCACACAATGTCATAACCACATAGCCGCTATTTTTTATTTAACCACATGGCTGCCCACTCAGGCGCCCGCGATGAAGATTAATTTATGTTACAAAAGGGAGTTGTTTCCCAAATCAATCATCAATCAGCAACTGCCCCAGCCCCTGGTGACCGCTACACTCGGGGCTTTCTGACAGACAGGCCCGAGGTCTTAAGCTTGTTTATGGCGCTTACATACACCATGACTTCTCCCACTTGACCGTTGTAGTTATGCAGACTGATTTTCCCCGCCAGCAACTGCTTGAACCGATACATTGCCGTCTCTGCCAGCGAGCGACGGTGATATCCCGACATCTTCTTCCAGTGCGTTAGCCCCTCCTTGCGCATCACCAGCACCGCCTCATTTCTTGGATGCCCCTTTTTCCACAGCCCAGCGTTCTTGCGGGGCGGGATACAGGCTGTCGCCCCTTTGTGCGAGATAAGCTGATGGCTGGCTTTGCTGTCATAGGCACCATCCGCATAAACACGTCCCAGCTTGCGCCGCAGAGGGTTGAGCAGAGTCGGCAGCACCTCTGCATCATGGACATTTTCCAGCGAGAGTTCCGCCGCCACGATATCGTGGGTCACCGATTCTACCGCCAGATGCAACTTGCGCCAGACTCGCCGTTTCTCGGCGCCGTGTTTTCTGATCTTCCACTCGCCTTCCCCAAATACCTTGAGGCCAGTCGAGTTGATAACCAAATCGGTAATGTGTCCTGTTGGGGGCTGCCGATAAGCCACCTTTACTGTACGGGCCCGCTTGCTGACACATAGATGGTCGCCCCGGTTTGCCAAGCCCTCAATCCATGAAAGTGAGTCAGGTGGAGATTGCAGCCATAGATCCGGATTTCACCGAGACAACAGCCTCTATCCCTGATGGAATTCGCTGACTGGCTCCGCTATCAACGCCACGAACTTGGAGTACTTTGTTTCACTCGGGTTTTACCAGCCACGGTCTGACCTGGCTCGCCATCACTTCATGATTGCCTGTGCAATCGGTGCTTCCTTACTAATTTTTGGTCATAGGGCTGTCAATCAGCCCTTACATTGCCAAACCTGTTTTTCATGCGGCCATGCCATAGTTGGCGTCATATTTTCTGTCGTGTGCCGGCAATGCCCAGATGATTCTAGCCGTCTTGTTGGCTTGCGCTACCGCCGCCACGTTAGGGTTGCGCCGAGCCATCATCCCGGCTAGCCAGCTTCCCGAGAACGACTCCTTGCGTTCTGCTACTCGTAGCACCGCCTGAGCGCCATGAATTAACAAGGTGCGCAGATAGCTGTCGCCACGCTTGCTGATCCCAAGTAGGTTCTGCTTACCACCGCTGGAGTGTTGCCGTGGCACTAACCCCAGCCACGCGGCCAATTGCCGGCCATTCTTGAAGTTTTTCGCATTGCCGATGGAAGCAACCAGTGCGCTTGCGGTGATAGGACCGATACCTGGCAGCTGGGCTAAGGTTTGGCTGGCGGCACTGTCCTTATGCCAGCGAACGATCGCGTCCCCCAATTCGTTTACCTGCATGTCGAGCATCTTGAGGTACTCGTGAAGTCGCATTAACAAATGGTGAAACGTTCCTGGCAAGCCGTTTTCACTGTCCTCCAGCAGCTCGGGAACGTGTTTGCCTATGTGGGTGATGCCTTGAGGAAGGATGAACCCATATTCTGCTAACAGGCCCCGGATCTGTTTGGCTTGGGCTGTCCTGGCCTTGATGAAGCCTTGTCGGGCACGATGCAAGGCCAGGATGGCCAATTGTTCGCTGCTCTTTATCTGCACGAACCGCATGGTGGGCCGAGTTAGAGCTTCACAAATAGCTTCGGCATCTGCAGCATCGTTCTTGTTGGTCTTTACATAGGGCTTAACGAACTGAGGCGCCATCAGCTTGACGGTATGTCCCAGCCCTTGCAATTTATTGGCCCAGTAATGGACACTGCAGCATGCCTCCATGCCTCCATGCCTCCATGCCTCCATGCCTCCATGCCTCCATGCCTCCATGCCTCCATGCCTCCATGCCTCCATGCCGATCAGGCTAGGAGGAAGATTGCTAAAGAATGAGAGCATCTGCTTCCGCTTCAACTGGTGCTTGAGGACCGTCTTGCCATGTTGATCAACGCCATGTAATTGGAAGAGATGTTTTGCCAGATCGATGCCGATAGACGTAGTCTTCATGGTGGCCGCCTCTTTTCAGTCAGTGGGAACTTACATTCGCCGCTTTGGCACTCAGATGCCGTTTTGGGGAGGGGCGACCATCTCATTAACGTCGCCTTCTGGCCGCTTTCTTCTTATTCGGTTGGTAGATCTCCAGCCACGAATTCAGCCCAAGCATCCATCATGGGTCTGCGTTGAGTCAGCAAGTCAGTGCGGTGGTATGCAGCTTCGACCTTGTTCTGCACTGTATGGGCTAACGCTCGTTCAGCGAGATCCCGCGCATAGCCCTGCTCGCTGCACCAGTCTCGAAAGCTGGAACGAAAGCCATGAGCAGTTGCCATTCTGCCAGGAGTACAGCTCTCCGCTTTAGCTCTTCTCAGAAACATCGTCAGCACTGTGTCTGAGAGTGGTACTTGGTCTCTAGGAGAAGGGAATACCAATTCGTCATGTAATCCCCTTAACCCCTTCAGGATCTCGACAGCACGAAGAGATAACGGAACACGATGTTGTTGCTTGGCTTTCATTCGCTCGGCCGGTAGGGTCCAGATCTTTGCTTGCAAGTCTACTTCTGACCACTTCATGGCTCTAACTTCACCTGAGCGGCATGCAGTCAGGATCAAGAACTCCAGCATAGAGCGGGTGACGTCGTACTGTTGCGTTGTTCTCAGATGTTTTTGCACAAAGGCGGGAATATCACGCCAAGGCATTGCAGGCTGGTGTTCTACCCGTACAGACTTGCTAGGTTGTGCCGGTAGTAAGTGACCCACAACATCCACTGGGTTGGCAGAGGTATAGCCGTGGGCCCATGCCCAAGCCATCACTGCGTGTAGGCGCTGCTTAACACGGCTTGCTGTTTCCGGGATCGTCAGCCATATCGGTTGCAGAACTGAAGCGATATGAGCTGGGGTTATCGTATCAATGGAGATAGCGCCAATGGTAGGAAAGGCATATTGCTCCAATGTGGTGATCCATTGCTTACCATGTTTGGGGTTCTTCCAGCCTGGTAGCAAGCTTTTGTAAACCAATCTGGCAGATGCTTCCAACGTCGGGATCTTCGGCTTGTTCTGCTCCTGCAGCCGGACCTCTAGCGGATCCAAATTATTCGCCAGCTGTTCCCGCATGACCTGTGCGTCTCGAGCTGCATCAGCGATGGTGATCTCGGGGTAAGTCCCGAGGCCAGCATTCCGCCGTTTCTTTGTCAGTGGGCTGACATAGCGGAATACCCACTTGCCTCTGCCCTTGGCTGTAGAAGGGTGTAGCGTCAAGCCTGTAACGCCACCGTGAGCAAGGGGTTTATCTTCAGGCTTGATGTTACGAGCTTTGGTGTCGGTGAGGATTGCCATCAGGTAATCTCCTTGAGAATTGAATATGCCACGCAGTATGCCACCAAGCATGCGCAGTGGTAACATGTGATTGGGATGGATTGGACAGAGTGATTAAGTAAGGTGCTGATATAAAGTGACTTACTGGACTGACTTGGTATTGGTTAGACTTTATTGCGGCGGGCACCTCCTCCGCCATCTTCAGAAAAGCCCCGGCAACCTGGTTGCCGGGGCTTTTTGCTGTCTGCAGCAAGCGGGATGCGCTGCTCATGGCTGGCTGCCGGCGTCGGGCTGCGGGTATCTGCCGAGCACCAGCAGGGTGAGCAGGCAGCAGGCGGCGCTGGCGTAGAAGGTGCAGGCGGCGCCCAGCGTGTCCCACAGCAGCCCGGCCAGCAGGCTGGCCAGCAACATGGCGAGGCCGCAGACCAGATTGAAGAAGCCGAACGCGCTGCCGCGCAGTTCCGCGGGCGCGCTGGCGGCCACCATGGCGGCCAGCAGCCCCTGGGTCATCCCCAGATGAATGCCCCACAACATCACCCCCATCAGCAATGACCCCCAGTGGGTGCTGGCCGCCAGCACCAGATCGGCGGCTACCAGCACCAGCAACCCCCAGACCAGCAGGGTTCGGTGACTCATCTGATCCGAGAGGCGGCCGAACGGATAGGCGCCGAGGGCATAGACCAGGTTCATTGCCACCATGACCAGCGGCACCAGGGCGAGCGCCATGCCGCTTTGCTGGGCGCGCAGCACCAGAAAGGCTTCGCTGAAACGGGCCAGGGTAAACAGGGCGCCGATGAGCACCACCCAGCGATAGGGTTTACCCAGCCGGCGCAGGTTGTCGCGCCGCAGGGGGTTGCTGCGGGCGTGGTGGCCAGCCGCTTTGGGTTCACGCAGGCCGATGGCGAGCAGGGTGACCGAGGCCAGCCCAGGCACCACCGCCAGCCAGAAGATGGCGCGAAAGTCATCGTGCCAGAGCAGCATCAGCCCCACTGCCAGCAGCGGCCCCAGCAGGGCGCCGACCGTGTCGAGAGACTGGCGCAGGCCGAAGGCAGCGCCGCGCAGCTCCGGCGGAGTGAGGTCGGCCACCAGTGCATCGCGGGGGGCGCCACGGATGCCCTTGCCAACTCTGTCCAGCAGGCGGGCGGTCAGGATCAGTCCGCTGCCGGTGGCGATTGCAAACAGCGGCTTGGTCAGCGCTCCCAGCCCGTAGCCCAGCAAAGCCAGCCCCTTGCGGCGTCCCAGATAGTCGCTCAGGGTGCCGGAGAAGACCTTGACCATCAGGGCCGTCGCCTCTGCCATCCCTTCGATGAGGCCGATGGTGAGGGCACTGCTGCCAAGCACGGTCACCATGAAGAGGGGTAGCAGGCTGTGGATCATTTCAGAAGAGATGTCCATCAGCAGGCTGACAAAACCCAGCACCCAGACGCCACCCGGGATCCGGCCGGCGGGTTGGGGAGCGGGGGGACTGCTTGTCGTGGTCATGGGGTTCTCCTGCCTTGCATCGATTCACCCAGAGCATAGCCAGCCCGGCGACCCAGAGGCAGCCGGGCTGGCTTGCTGCGTGATTACTGTTCGATATCGAGTTCAGCCCGAACCGGTTGCCGGTTGCGCAGGGTCGAGATGAGCACCAGGGTGGCGATGGCGGCCAGCAGGGCAAAGGAGGCGGAGTAACGGCTCAGTTCAAGCCAGCCCTTGCTGAGTGGCTTGTCCAGAAAATCTCCCACCACGGCGCCAAGGGGCCTGGTCAGGATGAAGGCGGCCCAGAACAGCAGGGTGCGCGATACCCGGGTCAGGTAGTAGGCGGCAATGATGGCGGCCAACATGCCGCCAAACAGCAGGGTGCTGCCCGCATAGCCAAAGCCGGCCTCGTCTGCGGTCCAGTCGCCCAGTGCGGTGCCCAGGGTCTGGGAGAACATGATGGTCACCCAGTAGAACAGCTCGGTGCGCGGCGTGGTGATGCTGCCCTGCAGCCGATACCAGAGCAGGAAGGAGCCCATCAGCAAGGCCAGCAGCAGGGTGGAGCCGCCGGCATAGCCCAGCCCGAGCGAGCGATCGGCAAAATCCGCCAGTGTGGTGCCGACCGTGGTGGTGGCGATGATGGTGGTCCAGTAAAGGAGGGGGTTGTAGGAGGTCGTTGCGATCTGCGCGCTGACCGAGACGAAGAAGATCACGGCAAAGATGCCTGTGCTCACCAGATAACCGAGTTCCATCGACATGGAAACGGCGTCCCCCCCTGTCTCCCCCAGGGTGGTCGCCAGGATCTTGATGACCCAGAACGCCAGGGTGATCTCTGGCACCTTGCTGATCGCTGTCTTGCTGTTGTCGTGCATGTTAACCCTCTCTCGTATCTGTCGTATGACGAGGACTCGTCAGGAGACAGCGTCGCCGAGCACTCTTAAGCAAAACTTAAGCGCGGGAGAGGGGCCTGAAAAATGGTGGTAACGACGTGCCGATGGGAGGGCGTTGTCATTCAATATGACAGCGAGCCGGTTTTTTGAGCAATCACATAATACGGGTTGCTTAATTCTTCCTTAAGTTTTGCCGGTTAGGCTGTCGGTTTGCTGTGATTGTTGATATTCATCACATTATTGAAAATGTCTGAAAATATCGTATTTGGCGTTTTCAACACACTGTTAATATCCGGCGCCAAATATCGGCGTGTCGACTCCGGAGCGGGTATTTCAAGGTGTAATAAAGAAGTGTAACAGGGAGATATACATGCCTTCTTTTCTTAGAATAAGAATTGTTCCATTTGTTTTTTTGCTGGCATTCATCTTTGCCTTCTTGCTCAACTGGCCAGTATTGCTGCATTTTTATGAAATATTGACACAGCTTGAACATTTTAAAATCGGGTTTGCCATCTCTATTCCCATCGTGCTGGTTGCGGCATTGAACTTTGTCTTCATGCCATTTTCTGTACGTTATTTAATCAAGCCTTTCTTTGCTTTTCTGTTTATCACGGGTGCCATTGCCAGCTACACCATGATGAAATACAAGGTGCTGTTTGATGGCGACATGATCCAGAACATCTTTGAGACCAACCAGAGCGAGGCGCACTCCTATCTGAGCGTGCCCATCGTGATCTGGGTATTGCTGGCCGGGGTACTGCCAGCGGTGCTGCTGTTCTTCGTCAAGATAGAGTATCCGGCCAGATGGTATCAGGGGCTGCTGCAGCGCGGGCTCTCCATGCTGGCCTCCCTCGTGGTGCTGGGGCTCATCGCCGCGGCCTACTACCAGGACTACGCCTCGGTCGGGCGCAACAACCAGACCCTGAACCGGGAGATAGTGCCGGCCAACTACATGTACAGCACCGCCAGGTATCTGCAGAAACGCTATCTGACAGAGCCGGTGCCGTTCCAGCGCCTGGGCGACGACGCCAAGCGGGTGGCCGGTGCGGACAAGCCGACCATGATGTTCCTGGTGGTGGGGGAGACGGCGCGCGGCAAGAACTTCTCCATGAACGGCTATCACAAGGAGACCAACCCCTTCACCAGCAAGCAGGCGGGGATCATCTCCTTCAACGACGTGCGCTCCTGCGGCACGGCGACCGCGGTCTCGGTGCCCTGCATGTTCTCCAACATGGGGCGCAACCAGTTCGACGGCAACCAGGCCCGCAACAGCGAAGGGCTGCTGGACGTGCTGCAAAAGAGCGGCGTCTCCATCTTCTGGAAGGAGAACGACGGCGGCTGCAAGGGGGTGTGCGATCGGGTGCCCAACATGGTGGTCAACCCCAAGGATCACCCCAAGTTCTGCGACAAGAACACCTGTTATGACGAGGTGGTGCTGGAGGGGCTGGATGACGAACTGGCGGGCATGAAGGGGGACAAGCTGGTGGGTTTCCACCTCATCGGCAGCCATGGGCCGACCTATTACAAGCGTTATCCGGGCTCGCACCGCCACTTCCTGCCGGATTGCCAGCGCAGCGACATCGAGAACTGCACCGATCAGGAGCTGGAGAATACCTATGACAACACCATTCGCTACACCGATTATGTGATTGCCAGCATGATCGAGCGCTTGAAAAAGTACGAGGACAAATACAATACGGCGCTGGTCTATATTTCCGACCACGGTGAGTCACTGGGGGCATTGGGACTTTATCTGCACGGCACCCCTTATAAATTTGCGCCGGATGATCAGACCCGGGTCCCCATGCAGGTGTGGATGTCATCGGGTTTTGCCAAAGAGAAGGGGATGAACCTCGACTGTTTGCAGCAGAAGGCGGCCAATACCCGTTATTCTCACGACAACCTGTTCTCCTCCATGTTGGGGATCTGGGATGTGAATACGGCCGTGTATGAACAGCCGCTGGATATCTTCAGCCAGTGTCGCAGCGTGCAATAACGCCATAGCGATATAAAGGGGAGCCAGGCTCCCCTTTTTTATTTTAGCGCGCCACTATGATGATTCTTTGAGCGACTTGCCGCACCAACCAGATGGGGCGGGCGGATCCCTTTATCTGGTGTATGATATTTCTGTTTATTAATTGTTCAGAGCGATGGCGGGATGCGGGCCTGTGTCGCCGGGGAATTAATCCGGCCAGGGCTGAGTAATTTATTTTCACGGCGAGACTCGTCTTTTGCAAAAGAGTCGATATAAAGTGGGATGCCATGCTGGGGCGTGCTGGTTTGCCGGATGATCAGGTCGTCACGCTCACCTTCCCGGCTCGCCCGTCATGGCGCATCACACAGCAGTCAAAGAGCAAGAGGCGAGTATGTGCCAGGGGCACTGCCCGCCTCGGTGCAATGTTCAGCAACATGACGCAGGCAGCCATCAGCCGCGTCGGTAGGGATTGGCAATGCGGCGTCATCTGTTTATCTGGTTAGGCCCGTTATGTAGCTTGTTGTTGTTGGGGGCGGCGCTGGTCGTCCTCTATCGTTTGACCCACCTCTGGCACTGGCACGACATCCGGCTGGCCATCTGGTCTTTGCCGCTGCCGCTGTTGGGGGGTGCCCTGTTGCTGACCCTGCTCAGCTATGGCTGTCTCTGCTGCTACGACATGCTGGCGGTGCACGCCCTCGGCAAGCGGCTGCCCTGGCAGCAGGTGGGAGTCACCTCGTTTATCGCCTACACCTTCTCCAATACCCTGGGTTTCGCCCTGCTGACCGGCTCGTCGGTGCGCTATCGCATCTACTCGGCCCTCGGGCTCAACACCGGGGAGGTGGCCAGGATCATCCTCTTCTGCTCGGTGACCTTCTTCCTCGGCCTGCTGGCCTGGGGGGGCTCTGCCCTGTTGGTGGGGCAGGCCACCACCCTGTTGCCGGACTGGCCGCTGTGGGCCGATCAGCTGCTCAACCTGGCGGGGGGGCTGGCGCTCTTGGCGGTGCTTGGCTACCTGTTCTGGCCAAAGCCCGTGCTGGTCTGGCGTGGCCATGAGCTGGTGTTGCCGATATTCAGAACCCGGTTGCTGCAACTGCTGGTGGCGCTGCTGGACTGGATGGCCGCTGCCGCCGTGCTCTATGTGCTGCTGCCGGCAGACAGCGTCTCCTATCCGGTGCTGCTCAGTGCCTTCGTGCTGGCCAGCTTCCTCGGGGTGTTGGCCCATGTGCCCGGCGGGATCGGGGTGTTCGAGGCGAGCATGAGCCTGCTGCTGGCCAAGTACCTGCCGGTGGACAAGCTCTTGGCCTCCCTGCTGCTCTATCGCTGCATCTACTATGTGCTGCCCTTTTTGTGCGCCCTGCTGCTGTTCACCAGTCAGGAGCTGCTGCAACAGAAGGCGCGCTGGAGCCGGCTGCAGGGCATCATGAGCGCGGTGCGCGAGTTCCTGCCGGCCCTCATCAGCCTGGGGGCGTTCGCGGCGGGCAGCCTGCTGCTCTGCTCCGGGATGATCCCCACCATGCGCGGGCGCATCGAGATGTTCCTGCAGGTATTGCCGTTGCACCTGCTGGAGCTCTCCCATGTGCTGGGCAGCGTCAGTGGCGTGCTGCTGATCCTGCTGGCCCGCAGCCTCTACCGGCGCCACGATGCGGCGTTTCGCATCACCCAGCTGCTGCTGGGGCTGGGGATGATCTTCTCCCTGCTCAAGGGGTTCGACTGGGAGTCGGCCCTGCTGCTCGGGCTGTTCCTGCTCATCATCACCCCCTGTCGCTCACTGTTCTATCGCAAGGGCTCCCTGCTGCACGCCCAGTTCACCCCGGGCTGGCTCATCTCGGTGGGGGCCGTGCTGCTGGGGGCGCTCTGGCTGCTGCTCTTCTCCTACCGCCAGGTGGAGTATGACCACGCCCTCTGGTTCCACTTCTCGCCCCATGGCGCCGCCTCCCGCGGGCTGCGGGCCATGGGCAGCGTGGTGGCGGTGCTGGCCGTGGTCGGGGTGGCCCAGCTGCTGGCGCCGCTGCGGGTCTCCGGGCGCAAGCCGGAGCCGGACGAGCTGGCCCGTGCCCATGCCCTGGTGCTGCGCGAGGGGGGTGGCCACGGTTACCTGGCCCAGCTTGGCGACAAGTCGCTGCTGTTTCACCCCGGCGGCGAGGCGTTTCTGATGTACGGCGTCGAGGGCAACGGCTGGATCGTGATGGGGGATCCCATCGGTCAGCCTGAGCTTATCGAGGAGCTGCTCTGGCAGTTTCGCGAGCTGTGCGATCAGCACGATGCCAGCCCGGTGTTCTACCAGGTGTCGGCCCGCTACCTGCCGCTCTATCTGGAGCTGGGGCTGATCCCGTTCAAGCTGGGGGAGGAAGCCATCGTCGATCTGGCGGCCTTCGAGCTGGCCGGCAGCCGGCTGCGCAACCTGCGTCAGAGCCATGCCAAGGGCAAGCGGGAGGGGTTGTCGTTCGAGGTGGTGGCGCCGGAGTGCGTGCCTGCGCTGCTGCCCCGCCTCAAGGAGGTGTCGGACACCTGGCTGCAGAGCAAGCAGGGCAAGGAGAAGGGCTTCTCGGTGGGCAGTTTCGAGCCGGTCTATCTCAGTCTGAGCCCGGCCGCCCTGGTGTGGCACGAGGGGCAGATCGTCGGCTTTGCCAACCTCTGGGTCAGCGACAACAAGGCGAGCCTCTCCATCGACCTGATGCGCTACAGCCTGGACACGGGCACGGCCCCCATCATGGATTTCCTGTTCGTCGAGCTGCTGCTGTGGGGCAAGGGCGAGGGCTACGCCAGCTTCAACCTCGGCATGGCGCCCATGTCCGGCTTCAACGATCACCCCCTGAGCGGTTACTGGACCAAGCTTGGCAACACCATCTTCACCCGGGGCAGCCGTTTCTACAATTTTCAGGGGCTCAGGCGCTACAAGGAGAAGTTCTCGCCGGACTGGGAGCCGCGCTACCTGCTCTGCGCCAGCAAGCTGGTGTTGCCGCGGGTGCTGACCAACCTGATCTCCCTGATCAGCCGAGGCCCGTTCGGGCTCATCAAAAAGTAGGAGTCGTTCATGAGGATCCTGTTATTGCTGCTGGCGTGCTGCGCCTTCTCGCTCTCGGCCGCGCCGGTGAAAGAAGATCTCGGGTTGGTGGAGCTGCCGGTGGCGCAAGCCTCGAGTGCCCCCATGGTGGTGTTTCTGAGCGGTGATGGCGGCTGGGCCGCGCTGGACAAGGGGCTCAGCGCCCAGTTGCAGCAGCACGGCATGCCGGTGGTGGGCTGGAGCTCGCTCACCTACTACTGGAAGAAGAAAGATCCAGAGCAGGTCACCGCCGATCTGGTGCGGATCCTGGACGATTACCAGTCCCGCTGGGGGCGCCAGCGCTGGCTGCTGGTGGGCTTCTCCTTCGGGGCGGAAATCGTGCCCTTCGTCATCAACCGGCTGCCCGAACCCTACCGCAAGAGCCTGATCGGAGCCGTGATGCTCTCCCCCTCGACCGCCTCCGACTTCGAGATCCACGTCAGCGACATGGTGACCCGCGACAAGGCGGGCAGCTATCCCACCCAGCCCGAGGTCAACGCCATTCACTCCCTGCCGATGCTCTGCCTGCAGGGGGCGGCAGACGACTCGCCGGTACGGCTCTGCCCCCACTTGCAGCAGCCCAACGTGACTACTGTGACCCTGCCGGGATCCCACCATTTCGAGGATGACTACCCTGTGCTGTACCAGGCCATCGCCAGCCATCTCCGCCTGCAGTAAGTGTGAACGCGGGTAGAAAAACTTGATGTAAATCAAAGTTCATTCCCTATCAGGCCGGATTGTGCGCAGCCGGCCTGTTTCTTTTTGATTTCGCCTTTACAGGCGTGGATTGCTTCCCAACACTCTACTGAGAAATAAAACAGTAGAGGGGGCTGCATGCGCGAACAAAGAGCTCATCTAATTGATCAGGAAGTGGATTTCGCCGCTGATGAACAGCTGGTGTCCACCACGGATCTGCGGGGCGTGATCACCTACGCCAATGACAACTTCTGCCGGGTCGCCGGTTACAGCCGAGCCGAGCTGGTGGGGCAGCACCACAACATGGTGCGCCACCCCGACATGCCCAAGGCGGCATTTGCCGACCTGTGGGGCAAGCTCAAGCAGGGCCAACCATGGCGCGGCATGGTGAAGAATCGCTGCCAGGATGGTCGCTACTACTGGGTGGATGCCTATGTCACCCCCATCTTCGAGCAGGGCAAGATCAGCGGCTACCAGTCGGTGCGCTGCCGCGCCGATCCTCAAATGAAGCAGATCGCCGCTCGCACCTATGCGCGGCTGCGGGCGGCGGAACAGGGCGGTGGCAGGCCCAGAATTTCACTGGCGCGGCTGCGCCACGGGGTGGCGGTGGCCGGGCTGCTGGCACTGGGTTGGCTCGGCACAGTAGAACTGGGCGGCTGGGCCGCTCTTTACATGGCGCTGCCGCTGATCTTGCTGGGGTTGCTCTATCGTCACGAGCTCATCACCACCCCCCGTTACCTGCAGCAACTGGCCGGTGAGTATGACAGCCTGACCCGCCTCATCTACTCGGGGCAGGAGCCGAGCGCCATCGCCGACTTTCACATCAAGCTGCTGCAGGCCCGTATTCGCACCGTGCTTGGCCGGGTGGACGACGCCACGCACTCGTTGCAGGATCTGGCGGTACATCTGAAGAGCGCCTCCAGCGAGGCGAGCTCGGACATCGCCGAGCAGGATGCCCAGACCCAGCAGATGGCGACCGCCATCACCGAGATGGCGAGCACGGCGCAGGAGATCGCCCGCAACATCCAGGATACCAACAGCCAGATCGCCGAGGCCAAGGCTCACTGCCAGCACACGGATCAGCAGTTGATCGAGACCGAGCACAAGATCACCGATCTGGCGAAGGAGGCGGAGCACGCCTTTGCCTCGGCGGTGGCGCTGGCCAGCGAGTCGGATCGCATCGGGGTGCTGATGGGGGAAATCCAGGGCATCGCCGATCAGACCAACCTGCTGGCGCTCAACGCCGCCATCGAGGCGGCCCGGGCCGGCGAGCAGGGGCGCGGCTTTGCGGTGGTGGCGGACGAGGTGCGCACCCTGTCTACCCGCACCCACAAGGCCACCGAACAGATCCAGGGCAGCATCGGCCAGATCCAGCGCACCCTGAACGGCTGGAAAGGGATGATGCAGAACAACCTGCAACAGACCCAGGCCTGCGTGGAGATGACCCGGATGGGGTCGGACAGCCTGCATCAGGTGCTGGCGGAGATCGAGCTGGTGATGGACTTCTCGGCCCAGATCTCGGCGGCGGCGGAGCAGCAGCAGGCGGTGGTGGAGGACATCAGCCAGAACGTCAACCTCATCTCCCAGCACTCCCACGCCAACAGCAACAAGATGCAGGACGTGGACGAGTCGAGCGAGATCCTGCTGACCAAGGCCAGACAGCTCAAATCCCTGGGGCAGACCTTCGGCTAGCCGGCGCCTGTCATCAGCAAGAGAACAAGGCCACCCACGGGTGGCCTTGTTCTGTCAGGCGTGTCGATCAGGCAGTGGCCTGGCCCAGCGGGTTTCCCTTGTCGTGGTACATGGCGCGGTCGGCCTGGATCAACCACTGCTCGGGACGCCAGCCCGGCTGGTACTGGCTGATGCCGACGCTGATGCCGACCGACAGCGGGACTCCCTCCACCTCGAATGGCGGCTGCATGGTGGCCCTGATCTGCTCGGCGATGGCGTCAGCCTGCGCCTGATCATGGTCCGGCAACAGCAACACGAACTCGTCGCCGGCCAGCCTGGCGAAGAAGTGCTGCGGCCCGAGGCTGCGGCTGATCCGCTCCGCCAGTTGGCAGAGGAGGGCATCGCCGTGGCTGTGGCCGAAGTTGTCGTTGACCTGCTTGAAGTCGTTGAGATCGCAAAACAGCAGGCAGCCTGGCGCCGGCCCCTTGACCTGGGCGTCGAGCCGCTCCATCAGGCTCAGCCGGTTGGGCAGGTTGGTGAGGGGGTCGCGGCGGGCCAGCTGCCAGATCTCCTCTTCCCGCTGACGGCGCAGGGCAATTTCGCGGTTGAGCCGCTGGTTGCACATCAATAGATAGAGGGCCAGCAGCAGGATCAGCACGCTGGCTGCCAGGCTTAGCAGGAACCAGGGGCGCCAGAAGATCCACTGCTCGGAGGGGGCCTGATAGAGAAAGTCGCTCAAGGAGACCGGCTTTGACACCAACCCGATCTCCACCAGCTGCTGCATGATATGGGCCATGCGGTCCGGATTCATATACCCGATCTCCACATAGAGCGGCTGGATCATCTCCTTGCTCACCTGCAGCTCGTACTCCATGTGGGCCTGACTGCGGTTGACGCCATACTCCTTGCGCAGCAGGGCGATGGCCTCCTGCGGGTGGGCCAGGGCGTAGCGCCAGCCGGCCAGGCTGGCGGCCCGAAAGCGGGCCACCCGATCCGGATGGGCGTGCTCCTGGGCCTGGGTGGTGAACAGGATGTCGCTGTAGAAATCGATGCCGTAGTTGCGCGGATTGATGACGGAGACGGGGATGCCGCGCTCCTCCAGATAGAAGGGCTCGTTGCTGAGGTAGGCGTTGAAGATGTCGACCCGGCCCTGGATGAGATCCTCGATGTTGACCGAGGTGGGCAGCGGGATGAGCTGACGCTCGCTCAGCCCCTGATAGAAGAGGGTGGCCAGCAGTTCGGCGTCCTGATGGGCCGAAAACATCATGATCCGTTTGCCACGCATGTCGTCAACGGTGAGAATGCCGCTGTCACGGCGGGCCAGAAAGATGGACGGGGAGTGCTGATAGACGCTGGCGAGCGCCAGCAGCGGCTTGCCGTTGGCATAGCTGGTCAGCACCTCTGTGTTGCCGACCCCGAAGTCGGCTCGTCCGCTCAGCACCTCTTCTACCGGGCTGATGCCCTTGCCGCCGGGCCGTATCTCGACGTCCAGCCCGGCACTGGCATAGAAGCCCTTGGCCTTGGCCATGTGATAGCCAACGAACTGGGGCTGGTGCAGCCAGCGCAACTGGAGCACCACCCGCTCCGGGGCTTCAAGGGGGGATTCGCTGGCCCGCAGGGGAACAGCATGGCTGATACCGATCAGCAGCAGCCAAAGCAAGCATCTCTTCATCCGTGCGAGTCTTGTTCTGAGTGTTCATGGGGTGCGACCCCGCAGGGTCATCTTCTTGTAATTAAAAACATTCTAAAGGGTTATTGATGTACCGGATACTAGCGCAGCACAAAGATTTCATGGTTATCAACAAGGGACCCGGGCTCGGCATGCACGACGAGACCGACGAGTCCGGCCTGCTCCATCCTGGTCTGGTCAGCCGGGTCAAGGCTGACACGGGTCTGCTGCTCTATCCGGTGCATCGGCTCGACAAGATGACCTCCGGGCTGGTGCTGCTGGCGCGCACCACCGAGGCCAACCGGGCCCTCAGCATGGCCTTTGCCGCGCGGGAGGTGAGCAAGCAGTATCTGGCCCTCTCCGATCGCAAGCCGAAGAAGAAGCAGGGCTGGGTGAAGGGGGACATGCAGAAGGGGCGGGGGGGCAGCTGGATGCTGGCCCGCACACTCGACAACCCCGCCATCAGCTGGTTCGACTCGGTCTCGGTGCGCGAGGGGTTGCGCCTTTATCGCATCAAGCCTCAGACCGGCAAGACCCACCAGATCCGGGTGGCCTTGAAGAGCGTGGGGGCGCCGATCCTCGGGGATGAGCGCTACGGCGGCACGGCGGCCGATCGCGGCTATCTGCACGCCTGGCGCCTCGCCTTCACCCTGGCGGGGGAGGCGTTCGACTTTGTCTGTCCGCCCGACGAAGGCGCGCTGTTTGTGCTGCCTGAGCTGCACGCCGCCATCGCGGGGTTGGCCGAATGAAGGGGGCTGCCATGCAAGGGGCCTCGGATCTGCCCGCCAGCGGCTGGATCCTGGCGGATTTTGACGACACCCTGGCGCCGGATGACAGCCATGCCGGGCTGCTGCGCTTCATCCTGCGTCGCCGCATCTGGCCGCTGCTGCTGTGGCCTGTGATGGCGCTGGGAGGGCTGGTCTATCTGCTGCCAAGCCAGCGTCGGCGCGGCATTTCACTGATCTGGTGGGCCATCACCCTCGGGCTCTCGCCGCTGGCGTGGCGCCGCCTGGTGCGGGCCTATTGCCGCACGAGACCTGGGCTGTTTCAGGAGGCGCGCGCCCTGCTGCTGGCCGAAGGGCAGCGCTGCTGGGTGCTCTCCGCCAGCCCCCGCGCCCTGGTGCGGGGTCAGCTCCATCAGCAGCTGCCCGGCCAGCTGCCCCATCGTATTCTGGGCTCGCGGATGCACTATCGCCTCGGCGGCCTGATGCCACGTTTTTACTGTCACGGCCGCCACAAGATCCTGCCCGGGATCCAGGCCCTCAGCGCCACCCTGGCCCTGAGCGACAGCCTGCACGACTTGCCACTGCTGGCAGAGGGGCAGGCGGCCTGGCTCATCAACCCCACCCCGGCGCGGCTGCAACGAGCGCGGCAGTCACTGCCCCGCATCGAGCCCAGATACTGGTCCCTGTAAGGCAAAACTGACAGCCTTGTGGGTCGCCACCGAGCGTGCCACAAGGCTGCGGCTTAAATGTCACAATCTATTTACATCTTTTAGCGCCGCCCCCCGCCAAACTATCTGAACGCCGCCTCTTTTCTTCCGCTACGCCCCTGCCTCTAATGAAACAAGTTGTTAACAATGCCGGGGCAGCTGCCCGCAGCGCCCCGGTGTGACCCGTTTCGTTATCAGTCAATCGCAAGGAGCGCATCATGACGACCACTTCTTCTGCCCGTACTCACACCATCAACCCGCTCGGTACCGATGGTTTCGAATTCGTCGAGTACACGGCGCCCGATGCCAAGGGCATTGCCGCCCTCAAGGCGCTGTTCGTCTCGCTGGGCTTTGCCGAGGTGGCCAAGCACAAGCACAAGCAGTGCTGGCTCTATCGTCAGGGGGACATCAACTTCGTGGTCAATGCCGAGCCCCACTCCCAGGCCGAGCAGTTTGCCAGCCTGCACGGGCCGAGTGTCTGCGGCATGGCGTTTCGGGTGAGCGATGCCGGCAAGGCCCAGCAGTACGCCATCGCCAAGGGCGCCAAGCCGTTCGTCGGCAAGATTGGCCCCATGGAGCTCAACATCCCCGCCATCTACGGCATCGGCGAGAGCACCCTCTCCTTTGTCGACCGCTACGGCGACAAGGGCTCCATCTATGATGTGGATTTCGTCTTCTATCCCGACTGGCAGGCGCGCATGGCCGAGGTGGATGCAGGGCTGTATGAGATTGACCACCTGACCCACAACGTGCAGCGCGGCAACATGGATGTCTGGTCCAATTTCTACGAGCGGATCGGCAACTTTCGCGAAATCCGCTACTTCGACATCGAGGGCAAGCTGACCGGGCTCCATTCCCGCGCCATGACCGCCCCTTGCGGCAAGATTCGCATTCCCATCAACGAATCCTCCGACGACAAGTCCCAGATTGAAGAGTACCTGCGTCAGTACAAGGGGGAGGGGATCCAGCACATCGCCATGGCGTCGAGCGACATCTACCACACCATCCGTACCCTGCGCGGCCGTGGCACCGGCTTCATGCCGACCCCGGACACCTACTACGAGAAGGTGGACAGCCGGGTCGAGGGGCACCAGGAGGATCTGGCGGCGCTCAAAGAGCTGCGCATCCTGATCGACGGCTCCCCCACCAAGGATGGCATCCTGCTGCAGATCTTCACCGATACAGTGATCGGCCCGGTGTTCTTCGAGATCATCCAGCGCAAGGGCAATGAAGGCTTTGGCGAGGGCAACTTCCAGGCACTGTTCGAATCCATCGAGCTGGATCAGATCCGCCGCGGGGTGCTCAATGATGCGTAACGAACGCCGCCACGCGCAGGTTGTCGGTCAGGCAAGGGAGGTTGGCAATGCGTAACTGGATTAACTTTCCCCACCGGGAGGGGACCCACTCCCGTCAGGCTCATGCCGACCTGCCCGAGCAGGCCATCTATGAGCGTGAACTGGGCCGCTCCGGCTTTTTCGGGCCGGCCACCCACATGCACCACAAGCATGCCCCCACCGACTGGATCAACTGGGAGGGGCCGCTGCGCCCGCGCCTGTTCGATCTCAACGCCTTGGGCGAGGAGGTGAGCTCTCTCTCCCCCTGGGTGATGCCGGATATTCTGAGCAACCCCCACTGCCGCTACCGCATCTGGCGCCTGCATGAGCCCATGCCGTTTCTGGTGCGCAACGCCGATGGCGACGAGCTCCTGTTCATCCACGAGGGGAGTGGCGAGTTTTACTGCGACTACGGTCACCTGACCCTGCGCGATGGCGACTACCTGGTGATCCCCCGCGGCACCATGTGGCGCATCGAGCCGACGGCCCCCCTCTTCATCCTGATGATCGAGGCGACCAACGACAGCTACCAGCTGCCGGACAAGGGGCTGGTGGGCAATCACGCCATCTTCGACCCGGCGGCGCTGGACGTGCCGGCCATCAACGAGCGCTTCCTGGCCCAGCAGGATGAGAATCCCTGGTCGCTGCAGGTCAAGCGTCACGACCAGGTGTCGGTCATCACCTGGCCGTTCAATCCGCTGGATGCGCAAGGGTGGCACGGGGACTTGTGCGTGGTGCGCCTCAACTGGCGGGACATCCGCCCACTGATGAGCCACCGCTACCACCTGCCGCCGTCGGCTCACTCCACCTTCGTGGCGAGCCGGTTCGTGGTCTGCACCTTCGTGCCGCGCCCCATCGAGAGCGATCCCGGCGCCCTCAAGGTGCCCTTCTACCACAGCAACGATGACTACGACGAGGTGCTCTTCTACCACGCCGGGGATTTCTTCAGTCGGGACAACATAGAGCGGGGCATGGTCACCTTCCATCCCGCCGGATTTACCCACGGTCCCCATCCCAAGGCGTTTGCGGCGGGTCAGGCCTACGCCAAGAAGTTCACCGACGAGGTGGCGGTGATGCTCGATACCCGCGATGCGCTCAACGTCGGCAGCCTGTGTGACGGGGTGGAGAACCCGCGTTACGTCACCAGCTGGTTGCGCCCGGAACTCACACCCGCCACCAACGGCAAATAAAAGGAATCCCTATGAAACTGGCAACCCTGAACAATGGCAAACGGGACGGCGCCCTGGTGGTGGTGAGTCGCGATCTGAGCCGCGCGGTGCGCGTGCCGCACCTTGCCGCCACCCTGCAGGCGGCCCTCGACGAGTGGGCCGAGCTTGCGCCCAGGCTGACCGCCGTCTATCAGCAGCTCAATGATGGCGCCTGCCCTGACGCCTTCCCGTTCGACGAGACGGCTTGTCTCTCCCCACTGCCGCGCGCCTACCAGTGGGCCGACGGCAGCGCCTACGTCAACCACGTGGAGCTGGTGCGCAAGGCGCGCGGCGCCGAGATGCCGGAAAGCTTCTGGCACGATCCCCTGATGTATCAGGGGGGCTCGGACAGCTTCCTGCCGCCGCGGGGCACTATCCCGATGGGGTCGGAGGAGTGGGGCATCGATTTCGAGTCGGAGATCGCCGTCATCACCGACGACGTGCCGATGGGCATCAGCCCGCAGGCCGCCGCCGGCCACATCAAGCTGCTGATGCTGGTCAACGACGTGAGCCTGCGCAACCTCATTCCGGGTGAGCTTGCCAAGGGCTTCGGCTTCTTCCAGTCCAAGCCCTCCAGCAGCTTCTCGCCGCTGGCCATCACCCCGGACGAGCTGGGGGATGACTGGCGCGACGGCAAGGTGCATCTGCCCCTCGAGACCCACCTCAATGGCGCCCTGTTCGGCGCCCCCGATGCCGGGGTGGACATGACCTTCAACTTTTATGAGCTGATCGCCCACGCCGCCAAGACCCGGCCGCTCGGGGCGGGCTGCATCATCGGCTCGGGGACCGTCTCCAACTACGACAGAAGTCGTGGCTCATCCTGCCTCGCCGAGCTGCGAATGCTGGAAATTATCGAGTCAGGTCAAGCCACTACACCCTTTCTGCGCTTTGGTGATACAGTGTCTATCGCGATGCAGGATCGCAACGGGATGAGTCTGTTTGGCACCATTTTGCAGCGGGTCACGCCGGCAGAGGCCAGTCAGACGAAGTGAAGGGGCCGGCATGGACACGTGGCCGACGGGTGAGCGGCAGGTGTCCATGCACCTGTCAACACAGGGACAAAGTATGTTGCAGTTGTTTGGATATTGGCGTTCATCGGCAAGTTATCGGGTACGGATCGTGATGCAGCTCAAGGGGCTCGACTACGAGCAGCATCCGGTCAATCTGCGGCAGGGCGAGCAGCGCGAGAAGGCCTATCGCCGGCTCAATCCCCAGGGGCTGGTGCCGTTTCTGGTGGATGGTGAGGTGCAGGTGGGGCAGTCGGTGGCCATCATGGAGTACCTCGACGAAACCTACCCCGCTCACCCGCTGATGCCGTCCGCCCCCGAGGAGCGGGCCCGGGTACGCCAGATCGTCAACATGATCGCCTGCGACATCCATCCCCTCAACAACCTGCGGGTGCTCAATTACCTGGGAGAGCATCTCAGGGCGGGCAAGGAGCAGGAAGCGGCCTGGTATCGCCACTGGATTGACGAAACCTTCAGCGCGCTGGAGCAGCTGCTGATGACCACCGCCGGCATCTATTGCGTCGGCAACGAGGTGACCCTGGCTGACTGCATGCTGGTGCCCCAGGTCTACAACGCCCGTCGCTACGACATGTCGCTGGAAGACTATCCCACCATCAACCGCATCGTCGCCAACTGCGAGCAGTTGCAGGCCTTTATCAAGGCCGCCCCCGTCAATCAGCCGGATGCCCAGCCCTGAAGCTGCGCCTCCCTGCCAGGTTCCAATTATCGAGCCCCGCACCGTCAGCCGACCGTGCGGGGCTTTCATATCAGAGGCTCGCTAGCCGCGGGTGGGTTTGGGCTGGAAGAAGGCGATGAACTTGCCGAATTTCTCCCCGTCGTAGCTGTCCCCCTTCTCCAGCAGTCCGGTGTTGAAGGATTCGAGCAGCTTGCCCTTGCCATCCAGCACGTAGAAGTGGGGCACCCCCAGGTACTCGGGATAATCTTTGAGGAAGGATTCGTTCTTGTTCTGCTTGCTGACGTTCACCTTGACCACCACGAAGGTGCGGTTGAACTGGCCGGCGAGTTTGGGTTCCCGGTCCAGAAAGTGGTTCATCTCCTGGCACCAGCTGCACCACTCGCCGCCCACCAACAGCAGGACTTTCTTGTCCTCCGCGCTGGCCTTGGCGGTGGCGGCGGCGAGATCGCGGGCCGGATCCCGCTGCTCGTCATAGCCCTGGCTGTAATCGGGCAGGGTCTGGCTCCAGAGGTGGTCGGCGCTGTACACCTCGCCATGAAACAGGGCGGTGCCAAGCACCAGCGGCAATAGCAGTCGGTTCATCACGTGCTCCTTGTGTTGTTGTGGTTGCTTCCAAGCCGCAACAATGTGACACGAGCGAGCCCGGCCGCCAAGGGCGAGATGGGCCCTTGTTATGCAAAAAGCGGGAATGGGTCGACGGGAAAAACAAAGCCCCTCGCAGGAGGGGCTTGGCATTCAGGCAAGGGTGGTCGCCGGCAGATCAGTAACCCTGCTGGTGCACGTCCATCACGGCGCGACCGGAGGGGTCGGCCATCTCCTTGAACTTGGCATCCCATTCCAGCGCAGTCGGGGTGGAGCAGGCGACCGACTTGCCGTAGGGCACGGTGCGGGCGGCGGACTCCAGCGGGAAGTGCTCGTCGAAGATGGCGCGGTAGTAGTACGCCTCCTTGGTGAGCGGGGTGTTGATGGGGAAGCGGAACGCCGCCGCCTCGAACATCTGATCCGTCACTTCCTGCTCGACCATGGCCTTGAGACTGTCGATCCACGAATAACCCACGCCGTCGGAGAACTGCTCCTTCTGGCGCCATGCCACTTCATGGGGCAGCAGATCCTCGAAGGCTTCGCGCAGGATGTGCTTCTCGATCTTGCCCTTGCCGCACATCTTGTCGGCAGGTTGCAGGCGCATCGCCACGTCCATGAACTCCTTGTCGAGGAAGGGCACGCGACCCTCCACCCCCCAGGCGGCCATCGACTTGTTGGCGCGCAGGCAGTCATAGAGGTGCAAAGAGGCGAGCTTGCGCACGTTCTCTTCGTGAAACTCGCGGGCGTTGGGCGCCTTGTGGAAGTAGAGGTAGCCGCCGAACAGCTCGTCCGAGCCTTCGCCCGAGAGCACCATCTTGATGCCCATGGCCTTGATGTAGCGCGCCATCAGGTACATGGGGGTGGAGGCGCGGATGGTGGTGACGTCATAGGTCTCGAGGTGATAGATGACGTCCCGCAGGGCATCCAGACCTTCCTGCACCGTGAAGTGGATCTGGTGGTGGATGGTGCCGAGGTGATCGGCCACCTTCCGGGCCGCGGCCAGATCCGGGGAGCCTTCCAGGCCGACGGCGAAGGAGTGCAGCTGGGGCCACCAGGCTTCGCTCTTGCCATCGTCTTCTACCCGGCGGGCGGCGTAGAGCTTGGTGATGGCGGAGATGACGGAGGAGTCCAGACCGCCGGAGAGCAGCACGCCGTAGGGCACGTCACACATCAGCTGGCGCTTGACCGCCGCTTCCAGGGCCGCTTTGAGCTCGGCTCTGTCGCTCTGGTTGTGCTCGACCGCACCGTATTCCATCCAGTCGCGCTTGTACCACTGTTTGAGCTCTCCATCCTTGCTCCACAGGTAGTGTCCCGGCGGGAAGGTTTCGACGCTCTTGCAGACCGGTACCAGCGCCTTCATCTCGGAGGCGACGTAGAAGTTGCCGTGCTCGTCGCGGCCGGTGTAGAGGGGGATGATCCCCATGTGGTCGCGACCAATCAGGTAGGCATCCTGCTCGGCGTCATAGAGGATAAAGGCGAAGATGCCGTTGAGATCGTCCAAAAAGGCGGGGCCCTTCTCCTTGTAGAGGGCCAGCAGCACTTCGCAGTCGGAGTGGGTCTGAAACTGGAAGTCGACCTTGAGGTTCTTCTCCAGCTCCTTGTGATTGTAAATCTCGCCGTTGACGGCCAGCACATGGGTGCGCTCGGGGTTGTAGAGCGGCTGGGCGCCGTTGCCCGGATCGACGATGGCCAGGCGCTCGTGCACCAGAATGGCCTTGTCGGAGCTGTAGACGCCGGACCAGTCAGGACCGCGGTGACGCAATCGCTTGGACATCTCCAGCGCCGATTTGCGCAGGGCGGCCGCATCGGATTTGATGTCCAGAATGCCGAAAATAGAACACATTGGCGGTAATCCTCTTGATTTTTATATGAGCCCCCCACGTTCGGGCTCGAAATTCCATTTACATTCCTCGCCAATCACAATGCCTAGTGCAAAAACCTTTTGCAAGCGGGAAAACCGCAGAAAATCATGCCGTAAGCATCAAGCAGGTAGGGGAGTGCGGCGACCCGTCCGGCCGCCGGAAAAAAGAGGGGAGATTGACGTGAACGTCAGCTGGTGGGCTCGAAGATCACGTAAAGCTTGCGGCAGGGGGTGAGGGTCTCCCACTCCCCGACAAAGCCGGCGGGAATGACGAACTGGTCGCCGGACTTGAGGGGCAGCCTGCCGCCCTGGCCGTCGTGGATCACCGCCTCGCCCTCCAGCAGCTGGCAGTATTCATGCTCGGTGTAGTGGATGGCCCAGCGGCCGGGCTCACAGCTCCAGAAGCCGACGTGGAACTGCTGGCTCGGATCCGAGTAGTGGTTCCAGACCGTCTGGCTCGGGTTGCCGGCGCGCAGGCGCTCGGGGGTGGGCATCAGCGGGGTGGGAGCCACCTCGTGGCGGTCGAGCAGGATCCAGTCGTTGAGGGTCTTCATGCTGCCTCCTTGGCAAGGGATAAAAAACGGGGCCATCCAGGCCCCGTGATTGTTCGTTTTATTAAACGAGGTTGCGCATAACGTAAACGATGGCGCCCTCCTTGCCAAGGGGCTGCTCCCGCCCGTCAGCGTGGCTGCAGCCGCTTGATGACGTGACGGGCGAAGCCGCTGCCCGCTTCGTCGTAGACGTTGAACACCGCATCCACCCCTTGCTCCTTGAGGGAGGCGATGTCGTCCTCGAAGCGGACGATGGCGGCAATCTTGCCGGCAAAGCCGTGGCTGCGCAGCTTCTCGATGGCGTAGAGGTTGCCCGAGTGGTGAGGCATTGCCAGCAGCACCAGGTTGACCTGGTTGGAGAGCAGCACCTTGTCCCAGAAGTCGGTATCGGTGGCGTCACCCTCGATGACGTTCATCCCCTGGGCGCGCAGGGTAGGCAGCTTGTCGCTGTCGTTCTCCACCCCGAGGATCACGGTGCCGTACTTGTTCTCCAGCTCGAAGTAGGCCCCCTGGCCGATCCGCCCCATGCCGAGGATGATCACCTCGGCATCGCCGAGCTCGATGGGCCTGTCCTCCGGGTGCAGGGTGGTGGCCTGCATGCCACGCAGCCAGTTGCCGAGCCGATGGTAAATTCGCTCGCTCTGGCCGTTGAGGGGGGCCGAGATCATGAAGCTGGCCGCCAGCGCCAGAGAGAGCGCAACCAGCCACTCGTGGGAGATCCAGCCCGCCTTGGCGGCGATGGCCGCGACGATGAGGCCGAACTCCGAGAAGTTGGTGAGCGCCAGGGTGGAGAGCAGGGCGGTGCGCACCCGCAGGTGGGCGCCGCTGTAGACCAGGTAGTAGAGCGCGCTCTTGAGCGGCAGGGCCAGCACCAGTGCCAGCGCCAGCAACATGGTGTCGTGGGTCGGCAGGCCGTTGAGGCCGATGGTGAGAAAGAAGCAGATGAGAAACAGGTCTTTGAGGTTGAACAGCGACTTGGCCAGTCCCGCGGAGGCGGGGTGGGAGGCGATCAGCATGCCGATGATGAGTGCCCCCAGATCCGGTTTGAGCCCCACCACCTCGAAGCCGGCGGCCCCCACCACCAGCGCCAGGAAGATCCCGAACAGCACCTGCAGCTCGCCGTGGCCGGCCCGCTCCAGCAGTTTCAGCAGCAAGGGGCGCAGCAGCGGCAGCCCCAGGATCCAGAGCGCCCAGATGCTGGGCCACTCGCCGCTGGAGACCGCTAGGAAGGCCACCGCGAACAGATCCTGCATCACCAGCACGCCGATGGCGAGACGGGCATAGAGGGCGTTCATGTCGCTGCGCTCCTCCAGCACCTTGACCGCAAATACTGTGCTGGAGAAGGAGAGGGCAAAGCCCAGCAGCAGCGCCAGCTGCCAGTCGAGCGACATGGCCAGCGCCAGTCCGAGCCCCTTGCACACCAGCAGCACCACGGTAAACAGCAGGGTGGAGAGCAGCAGGTGCAAACTGGTGGTACCCCAGACGTCACGCCGCATCAGGATCTTGACGTTGAGCTTGAGGCCGATGGTGAACAGCAGCAGGGTGACGCCGAGATCGGCCACTTCGCTGAGGGCCGGGGTGTTGTGATAGCCCATGGCGTTGAGGATGAAGCCGGCGGCCAGAAAGCCCAGCAGGGGCGGCAGGCCGATGAGGTTGACCAGCATGCCGCAGCCGAAGGCCACGGCGATAAGAATGGGTTCCATGTTGTTTCCTGCGAGGGCAGGGCCGGCCTGCCCTCTTCTCTATCCTGGGTAGCGGGTCAGACGATGTCGATGTCCACTACTGAGTCAAAGATGTGGTTCGGCCGAAACGGCATGCGGTCGATGTCGGCCACCTTGCTCACCCCGGAGAGCACCAGCACCGTCTCGAGGCCGGCCTGGAAGCCCGCCAGAATGTCGGTGCGCAGGTTGTCGCCGATGATGATGGTGTCGTCGGAGTGGGCCTCCATCCGGTTGAGCGCCGCGCGGATGATCCAGGCGCTCGGTTTGCCCACATAGAACGGCTTCTTGCCGGTCATCCGCTCGATGGGGGCGCACAGGGCGCCGCAGGCCGGGTGCATCATGGGGCCGTGGGTATCCGGGTTGGTGGCGATGAAGCGGGCTCCCTGATCGACGAACTTGGCCCCCAGCTGCATCATGGTCCAGTTGTAGTTGCGGGTCTCGCCCACCACCACGAAGTCGGGGTCGATGTCGGTGATGGTGAAGCCGGCCTTGTAGAGTTCGTGGGTCAGCGCCCCTTCGCCGATCACATAGGCCTTCTTGCCGTCCTGGCGCTTGAGAAAGTCGGCGGTACCCATGGCGGAGGTGTAGAAGCACTCCTCCGGCACCTCGATCCCGGCGGAGCGGAAGCGGTTTTGCAGATCTTTCTGGGTCTGGGCCGGGTAGTTGGTCAGAAACAGCAGCTTGCTGCCCTGCTCCAGCAGGCGGTGGACGAAACGGTCGGCGCCCGGCACCAGATCGTTGTTGTGCAGGATGACGCCGTCGATGTCGCAGATGACGCTTTTCTTCATGGGGACTCCTTGTGTAGGCGCAAGAGGCGGCGGAAAGTTGCGCCAACTCTCAAGATCTTCAAATAGTTATGTTGTTTTTGTGACGCCATTATAAGTCTGTTTGATGACAAGTCTCCCCCATAAACAGAGATAGGTGCACAATCAATTGCAGGGGAGGGAACCGCTCTGCCACTGGCGGGTCCCGCTGTCTGTGCACTGATGGAGCCGTCATCATGGATAACTTTATTGCCGGTCTGCCCAAGCTGGAGCTGCACCTCCATATCGAAGGCTCGCTCGAGCCGGAACTGATGTTTGCCCTGGGCCAGCGCAACGGCGTGGCCCTGCCCTGGCCAGACGTGGCCAGCGTGCGCGCCGCCTACGAGTTCGACTGCCTGCAATCCTTCCTCGATCTCTACTATCTGGGGGCCAGCGTACTGGTCAACGAGCAGGACTTCTTCGATCTGACCTGGGCCTATCTGGCGCGCTGCGCCGCCGACAAGGTGGTGCACGTGGAGATCTTCTTCGACCCCCAGACCCACATCGCCCGCGGCGTGCCCTTTGCCACCGTGCTGGGCGGCATCGAGCGGGCGCTGCAGCGCGGGGAGAAAGAGTTTGGCATCAGCTGGCGGCTCATCATGAGCTTCTTGCGCCACCTGAGCGAAGAGGAGGCCTTCGCCACGTTGGCAGAGGCCACTCCCTTCTTGTCGCGCATTCACGGCATCGGCCTCGACTCGGGGGAGCTCGGCAATCCGCCCAGCAAGTTTGCCCGGGTCTTTGCCCGCTGCCGCGAGCTGGGGTTGCCGGTGGTGGCCCACGCCGGCGAGGAGGGGCCGGCGGACTACATCTGGCAGGCCATCCGGGAGCTGGAGGTGCGGCGCATCGATCACGGGGTACGCTGCGTCGATGATCCCGAGCTGCTGCGTTATCTGGCCGATACCCGGCTGCCGCTCACCGTCTGCCCCCTCTCCAACACCCGCCTCAAGGTGTTTGACCAGATGGCCCACCACAACGTACTGAATTTGCTGGAGCAAGGGCTGTGCGTCACCATCAACTCGGACGACCCCGCCTATTTCGGCGGCTACATGAACGCCAACTTCCACGCTCTGGCCCATGAGCTGGGGGCCAGCATGAACCAGCTTTGCCGTTTGTCACTCAATGCCGTCGAGGCGAGCTGGCTGAGCCTGGCCGACAAGGCGCGGCTGACCCGGGAGATCAGAAGCTACGCCGCCTGCTACGGGGTCAGCCTCTACTGAGCATTGGCACGTGTGAAAAGCAAAAACGGCGCGCCCACCAGTGATGGTGGGCGCGTTTTTTTATGCCTGGGCGGGTTTGATTCAAGCCGTGTGAGGCTGGGCGGTTGCCTGATAGGTCGGGTAGTCGGTCAGGCCCTTCTCGCCGCCGCCAAACAGGGTGGCTGGATCGTGAGGGGCCAGCGGATAGCCGTGGCGCAGCCGCTCGGGCAGGTCGGGGTTGGCCACGAAGGGGCGACCGAAGCCTATCATGTCGGCCCAACCCGCCTCGAGCGCCGCCCGGGCACGCTCGCCGTCGTATTTGCCGGCATAGATGAGGGTGTTGGGGAAGGCATCGCGCAGCCCCTGCTTGAAGCTCTCAGCCATCAGCGGGGCGTCGTCCCAGTCCGCCTCGGCAACGTGCAGGTAGACCACGTCGAGCCGGCCCAGCAGGCGGGCGGCGGCCAGGTAGGTCTCCTGCGGATTGGCATCCACGGTGCCGTTCAAGGTGGTGAGCGGCGCGAGGCGCACCCCGACCCGGTCGGCCCCGATCTCGCTGCAGACCGCCTCTGTCACCTCTTTGAGGAAGCGCAGCCGATTCTCCAGCGAACCGCCGTAGCCGTCGGTGCGGGTATTGGACTCGGAGTCGAGGAACTGGTTGATGAGGTAGCCGTTGGCTGCGTGCAGCTCGATGCCGTCAAAACCGGCCAGCATGGCGTTGCGGGCCGCCTGGCGAAATTGCCCCACTACCGCGTCGATATCGGCCTGGGTCATGGCGCGCGGGGTGACGGTTTCGACGAACCCGGGGGCGTCGCTGCCGTTGTCGACGAACACCTTGACCCCTTTGGCCTGAATGGCGGAGGAGGAGATGGGCTGGGCGCCGCCGAGGTTGTCAGGGTGAGTGACCCGGCCCACGTGCCAGAGCTGGGCGAACATGGTGCCGCCCTTGGCGTGCACGGCGTCGGTCACCAGCTTCCAGCCGGCCACCTGTTCGGCACTGTGGATCCCCGGCGTCCAGGCGTAGCCCTTGCCCATGGGGTCAATCTGGGTGCCTTCGCTGATGATGAGGCCGGCTCCGGCGCGCTGGGCGTAGTAGGTGGCCATCATGGCGTTGGCCACGTCACCGGGCTGGCTGGCGCGGGAGCGGGTCATGGGTGGCATGACGATGCGATTGTTGAGGTGCAGCTGGCCGAGGCGCAGGGGGCAGAACAGGTGATCGTGGTGCATGGTGAATTCCTCATGGTGATGATGGGCTCACTCTAGTGCCGGCATCCCTTGCGAAAAAGAGGGGTAATTGCAGATGAGAATTGCGCTGATGACAGCAATGGCGAAATGAGAGAGGAGAAAGGGGGGAGGATAAATAGAAAAGGGGACCGACAAGGTCCCCTTTTGCTGCAGGCTTCACGAGATGGCGTCAGGCCGCCAGCGGCATGACGCGCACCCGCTCGATGCGCCGCTCGCTCACCTCGACTACCTCGAAGCAGAGCTGCTGCAGTTGCAGCTGCTGGCCCGGGGCGGGCAGGGTGCCGAAGTGGGAGAGCAGCATGCCGGCGAGAGTCACGTACTCGTCGCTCTCGCTCACCAGCCCTTCGTGTTCCAGCACCTGCTCCACGTGGTGGATGTTGGTGCTGCCGTTGATGAGCCAGCCAGCCCCGTCGCGGATCATGTCCGGCGTTTCATCTTCATCGGGCAGCTCGCCGACGATGGCCTCCAGCAGGTCGTGGGTGGTCACCAGCCCCTGGATGATGCCGAACTCGTCGGCCACCAGGATGAGGCTGCCCTTGGCCTGGCGCAGCTCCGCCAGCAACCTGATCACGTTGATGGTCTGCGGCACGATAATGGGGTCGTTCTGTTTGGCCAGCCCGCTCAGGGACTGCCCCTCGTTGAGGGCAAACAGCAGGTCGCGCGCCTTGACCACCCCGATCACCTCGTCCAGATCGCCGTCACAGACCGGGAACAGGCTGTGGGGCTCCTGCTTCAGCAGGGCGCGGATCTCGTCATCGGTGTCGTTGACGTCGATCCAGGCCATTTCGGAGCGCGGGGTCATGATGGTACGGATGGAGCGATCGGCCAGCGACAGCACCCCGGTCACCATGTAGCGCTCCTCCTCGCCAAAGCTCACCGGCTCGGGGGCGGGGGCATCCAGGTCGTCGTCCGGTTTGTCCTGATACGCCTTGCTACCCATCAGCTTGAAGATGGCGGCGGTGGTGCGCTCACGCAGGGGCAGCTTGGCCTCGTGGCGCTCGGCACTGCGCTGGGAGAGCTGGTTGAAGAATTCGATCAGCACCGAGAAGCCGATGGCCGCATAGAGGTAGCCCTTCGGAATATGGAAACCGAACCCTTCCGCCACCAGGCTGAAGCCGATCATCAAGAGGAAGCTCAGACAGAGCACCACCACTGTGGGATGGGCGTTGACGAAGCGG
The DNA here is from genome assembly GCF_027707805.1 of Aeromonas sp. QDB20. Lineage (NCBI taxonomy): Bacteria > Pseudomonadati > Pseudomonadota > Gammaproteobacteria > Aeromonadales > Aeromonadaceae > Aeromonas > Aeromonas sp. QDB20. The sequence continues at coordinate 32,667 of NZ_JAPCJC010000023.1, forward strand.
GTCAGCGGCTTGGAGGCGAGCACCATCACCACCATGGCGATGGTCACGGCCGCCATCATGACGCCGAGCTGTTCCACCATGCCGACGGCGGTGATGATGGAGTCCAGCGAGAAGATGGCATCCAGCACCAGGATCTGGGTGATCACCACGCCGAAGCTGGCGTAGACGCCGACCGGTCCCTCTTCGGGCGGCTTGGCCTCCAGCCGCTCGTGCAGCTCGGAGGTGGCCTTGAACAGCAGGAACAGGCCGCCCCCCATCAGGATCAGGTCCCGCCCGGAGAAGGGGTGATCCCAGATGTGCAGTATGGGGGTGGTCAGGGTGACCAGCCAGGACATGACGCTCAGGAGCCCCAGGCGCATCAACAGGGCCAGCGACAGGCCGATGATGCGGGCCTTGTCCCGCTGGGCGGGGGGCAGTTTTTTCACCAGGATGGCGATGAAGACCAGGTTGTCGATCCCGAGCACGATTTCCAGAACGATCAGGGTAAACAGACCGATCCAGATGTGGGGATCCAGCAGCAATTCCATGTAGTGACCTCAATAAAAACAGACAGAGCAAAGAGTGATCACGGCGCACGACGGCCGTAGTGACAGCAAGGCTATGACGTTATTCAGAGGCGCTGATTAAGCAGATAGAGATAGGTTTTGACGGGAAGAAACGAAGGGCAACTTCGGGGATTGTCCATGATGGGCAATAAAACCTCGGGTTAAAAGTGAGCCCTGATGATAGCGGTTGGCGCCGTTTTGGCAAGAGGGAAGCCATGAAGATGTGATGACAGGGGGAGGCGGCGGCTGGCCTCCCCCAAACGGCAGTTCAAGCGGCGGTTACAGCCAGCGCTTTTCGCGGGTGAAGCAGACCGACAGCCAGGCGTCTCCCAGGGTATCGCCGAGGCGGGACCAGAGCTCCTGGCGCAGGGCATCCTGGCGCTCAATGGGCCACTCCTGACCGGGGGCCACCAGAATGTTGAGTTCGAGATCGAAACGACGGCCGCTTTTCGCCAGATGGCTGTAGCACTCGACCCCATGGCGCAGGCGCAGGGCCTCGACCTCGCTCGCCACCAGCCGGGAGACGTCCCCCTTGGGGGCTATTTTCAGCACTTCCCGCAGGTTGCGACCGAGCACCTTGATGGGGATGAGGGTGGCGCACAGGGCCAGCAGCGAGACCAGCAGCGGGTCTATGTAGCGGTTGTAGTGGCCGTAGCCGATGGCATCGAGGCCAATGGCGACCACGAAGCCGATGAGCAGGGTGGTGCTGAGCAGGGTATCCACCAGCCACTCCTTGGAGTCCACCCGCACCAGCTCGGAGTTGACCCGCTCAGCCACGTTGGCCTCGACCAGATAGATGATGCCGCAGAAGAAGGTGGAGACGACGGCATAGATGAGGGCGTGGCCGAGATCGATCTCCCGTCCCCCCGCCAGCAGGGTGGTGAGGCCGTTGTAGAGCGCAGCCAGACAGAGCAGCAGAATGATGGTGCCGTTGATGACGTTGGCGATGGGTTCGAAGTGGGCGTAGCCGTATTGAAAGCGGGCGTCGGAGGGTCGGGTGACCAGGTAGGCGGTGATGAGCCCGAGGCCCGTCATGCCCATGCTGAACAGGGTGAAGATGCCGTCGAGCATGATGGCGTTGGAACCGACGAACAGGCCATAGCCGATGCCGAAAATAGCAAAGGTGATGCAACCAAACAGCGACAGGGTCAGCGCCTGTTTTTCGGTGCGGATAAGCGTACTGATAACATGGCTGTAGTGAGCCATAAAAGTCCTCCTTTCAAATGGTGAAGATTGCGCGCGCAAGCGGTTTTCTAGCTGATATACTGCCCGCTCACATGTGAGCGGACTGGTTCGGGGGCCCGCGAAGAGGCTGGCCCGAACGGTCGTTGTCGCCGGAATGCCGGCATCAAGCAAAGGATGGGAACAAGGATTCATGATCCCGAGACTCGATTACCAGGACAGTTTGTCACCTACAACCCTGCAGTTTCTTGAGTTGCTGGCGCGATCAGCATTTCGTGGTGATATCGAAAAGTCTTATGCAAGCCGGTTGGCGATGGCGACGGATAACAGCGTCTATCAGGTCGTACCTCAGGCGGTTCTCTATCCGCGCAGCGCGGATGACATAGCGGTGATGCTCAAGCTGGCCCAGGGGCCCGAGTACGCAGCCTTGAGTTTCTTCCCTCGCGGCGGCGGTACCGGCACCAATGGTCAATCCTTGGGCGGCGGCATTATCGTCGATCTCTCGCGCCATATGAACCAGATCATGGAAATTAATCTGGAAGAGGGTTGGGTGCGAGCCCAGGCCGGGGTGGTGAAGGACCAGCTCAACGCCTATTTGAAGCCTCATGGCTACTTCTTCTCGCCGGATCTCTCCACCTCCAACCGCGCCACCCTGGGGGGCATGGTCAACACCGACGCCTCCGGGCAGGGGTCGCTGGTGTACGGCAAGACCTCGGATCACGTGCTGGGTCTCAAGGCCGTGCTGGAAAACGGCGAGCTCATGGCCACCGAGCCGGTGACCGGTGAGCGACTGGCCGACAAGCTGGCTCTCGAGAGTCGTGAAGGGGAGATCTATCGCACCCTCTATCGCATCGGCCGCGAGCGGCGCGCCGACATAGAAGCCACCTTCCCCAAACTCAACCGCTTTCTGACCGGATACGATCTCAAGCACCTTTATATTCCAGAGAGCGACACCCTGGACGTGAGCCGGGTGCTGTGCGGCTCGGAAGGTTCTTTGGGTTTCATCACCGAAGCCAGGCTCAACATCACCCCCATCCCGCGCTACCGGACGCTGGTCAACGTCAAGTACGACAGCTTCCCCTCGGCCCTGCGCAACGCCCCCTTTATGGTGGAGGCACACGCCCTGTCGGTGGAGACGGTGGACTCCCGGGTGCTGGGGCTGGCCCGCGCCGACATCATCTGGCACTCGGTGAAGGATCTCATCCAGGACGTACCCGGCAAGGATCTGCAGGGGCTCAACATCGTCGAGTTTGCCGACACCGACGAGGATGCGCACAAGGCCAAGGTAGCCGAGCTGTGCCGGCGCATCGACGACCTGCTGGCGCGCGGTGAGGCGGGGGTCATCGGCTATCAGGTGTGTGACCACCTGCCGAGCATCGAGACCATCTACGGCATGCGCAAGAAGTCGGTGGGGCTGCTCGGCAACGCCGAGGGGCGCAAGAAGCCGGTGGCCTTCACCGAAGACACCGCCGTGCCGCCGGAATCCCTGGCGGACTTCATCATGGAGTTTCGTGCCCTGCTGGACGCCCATGGCCTTGACTACGGCATGTTCGGCCACGTCGATGCCGGGGTGCTGCACGTGCGCCCGGCGCTCGATCTGTGCGACCCGGAGCAGGAGGTGCTGCTGCGGCGCATCTCGGATCAGGTGGTGGCGCTCACCGCCAAATACGGCGGCCTGATGTGGGGGGAGCACGGCAAGGGTTTTCGCTCCGAATACAGCCCCGCCTTCTTCGGCGAGCTGTGGGAGGAGCTGCAACGGGTCAAGGGGGCGTTCGACCCCGCCAACCGCATCAACCCGGGCAAGATCTGCATGCCTTACGGCAGCGGCGCCGAACTGGTGTCGGTGGACGGGCCCAAGCGCGGCAAGTTTGACCGCCAGATCCCGCTGGCGGTACGCACCAGCTATACCCGGGCGCTCGATTGCAACGGCAACGGTCTGTGCTTCACCTTCGAGACCGACTCCCCCATGTGCCCCTCGGTCAAGATCAGCCGCGATCGCCGCCACTCCCCCAAGGGGCGGGCCGGCCTGATGCGCGAGTGGCTGCGCCAGCTGGCGGAGCAGGGCTTCGACCCTCTTGCCGAAGAGGTGGCGCTGCAAAGCGGCGGTCTGCGCTTCAAGCAGATTGTCGACAAGTTCCGCAATACGGTGGCCCGCGCTCGCGGCCAGTATGACTTCTCCCACGAGGTGATGGAGGCAATGGAGGGGTGCCTCGCGTGCAAGGCGTGCACCAGCCAGTGCCCCATCAAGGTGGATGTGCCCACCTTCCGCGCCCGCTTCATGCAGCTCTACCACAGCCGCTATCTGCGTGGACCCAAGGATTACTTCGTCGGCACGGTGGAAGCTTACGCTCCTCTGCTGGCCAAGGCGCCGAAACTGGTCAACTTTTTCCTCGAAAAAGAGTGGGCCCAGAAGGCGACCGAGAAGAGCATCGGCATGGTGGACGTGCCGCTCTTGAGCGTGCCGACCCTGGCCGAGGAGCTGCGGGATCACCGCGCCCGCTATTTCGATCTGCCGGGTCTGGAGGCCATGAGCCCAGAGCAGCGCCAAAAAGTGGTGCTCATCGTGCAGGATCCCTTCACCAGCTACTACGACGCCCCCGTGGTGCGGGACCTGGTGAAGTTGGCCACCAAGCTCGGCCTGCAGCCCTATCTGCTGCCGTTCAAGCCCAACGGCAAGCCCCAGCACGTGAAGGGTTTCCTGCGCGCCTTTGCCCGTACCGCGGCCAGCAGCGCCCAGTTCCTCAACAAGGTGGCGGCGCTCGGCATCCCCATGGTGGGGGTCGATCCCTCCCTGGTGCTCTGCTATCGGGATGAATACGTGAAGGCGCTCGGCCCCGCTCGCGGCGACTTCCAGGTGATGTTGCCCCAGGAGTGGTTGCTCTCCCTGCCGGCCGAGGCGCTGCCGGTGCGGGAAGAGGCGGGCACCGAACCCTGGTATCTGTTCGCTCACTGCACCGAGAAGACCGCCAAGCCCACCACCCACGGCGACTGGAGCACCCTGTTCCGCCGCTTCGGTGCCACGCTGCAGCCGGTCTCGGTGGGCTGCTGCGGCATGGCCGGTACCTATGGCCACGACGCCAAACAGGTGGAGAACTCCAAAGGCATCTATGGTCTGAGCTGGGCCGAGCCCCTCGCGCGCCTGCCCAAGGAGCGCTGCCTGGCCACCGGTTATTCGTGCCGCAGCCAGGTCAAGCGGATGGAGGGGGAGAAACTCAAGCACCCGTTGCAGGCCCTGCTGGAACTGCTCTGATGCTGACGCTGCCCAAGCGGTTTCGGGTGCCGCAAGCCTATCGGCACCCGCACTTCCTGCTGCTGCCGGTCAGCCCGGCCCAGGCGGTGGTGGAGTTCGTCGCCATGCTGCGCGAGCGCGAGCAGCTCCATCAGCTGTTTCGCCCGGACGATGTGTGGCCCTCCGCCAATTTCAGCCTGAGCCAGCACGAGGCCGATCTGGAGTGGCAGCGCTCCGAGTTTCTGGCCAAGCGCTCCTTTGCCTATGGTCTCTGGAGCCCGGCACGGGAGCCCGAGTTCTGGGGCGGAGTTTACCTCTACCCCTCGGTGCTGCCGGAGGTGGCGGTGGAGCTCTTCTTCTGGAAGGTGGCCGAGGCGCCGCTCACCGATGCCGAACTGGAGGCCGAACTGCGCGCCTGGCTTGGCAAGGTGTGGCAGTGGCCCGAGCCGAGCCTGCCTGGGCGGGACGTCCCTTGGGCCGGGTGGCCCGGGGTGACCTACCCCTGGTGACAGGGCCTGGCCAGCCAGCCCTGAAGATGCCCCCTCAAGCGGGGCATCTTTTTTTCTGCGCCTTTTTCGCCGACACTGCTGGTTTGCCGCTACGGCGCAGCGATAACCCATTGATCACAGAAGGAGTCAGCTCGTCATGAGTCAAGATAACGCCCCCATCTGGCGCAAGCCCATGAGCCTTGAGGGGCTCAACGCCAGCTCCCGCAATACCCTGATGGCCCACCTCGACATCGTCTACACCGCCTTTGGTCCTGACTGGCTGGAGGCCACCATGCCGGTGGATCACCGCACCCATCAGCCGCTCGGCATGCTGCACGGCGGCGCCTCCGTGGTGCTGGCGGAGACGCTGGGATCGCTTGCGGCCAACATGGCGGTCGGACCTGACAGTTACTGCGTGGGGCTGGAGGTCAATGCCAACCACTTGAGGGCCAAGCGGGAAGGGGTGGTGACGGGGCGCTGCGCGCCGCTGCATCTGGGGGCGACCACTCAGGTGTGGCAGATAGAAATTCGCGATGAACGTGGTCGTTTATTGTGCACCAGCCGGTTGACCATGGCGGTGCTCAAGCACAAGCGGGACAAGGACTCTGGCGAAGCGTGATCCGCAATCACGCACCATGAGTGAAAAATAAGCAAGCCATAGTCGTCAGATCCCTCTATAATTGCCAACGTCTTGAGAGGCCTATCACATTTTTCAAGACAGCAGAACAAAGTGGCGCTATAATCGCCGCCTTTTTGCTATTCCGCGGTGTTAGCCGCCTGCCTTAATCTGGAAGAATCTATGTCTGATACCGAACAACTGCCCCTTTTTAGTGAGCTTGGACTGGCCGCGCCTGTACTGAAAGCGCTGCAGGACGTGGGCTATGAGCGCCCGTCCCCCATCCAGGCCGCAGCAATTCCCCACCTGATGGCGGGCCACGATCTGCTGGGGCAGGCGCAAACCGGTACAGGGAAGACCGCTGCTTTTGCCTTGCCTCTGTTGTCTCGTCTGGAAGCTGGTAACCGCAACACCCAGATCCTGGTGCTGGCGCCTACCCGCGAACTGGCCCTGCAGGTGGCTGAGGCGTGCCAACGCTATGCCCACCACATGCCTGATTTCCACGTGCTGCCCATCTACGGCGGCGCCTCCTACGAAACCCAGACCCGCGCCCTGCGTCGCGGTGCTCAGGTTGTCGTGGGTACTCCGGGCCGTGTGATGGACCTGATCCGTCGCAAGAACCTGGACCTCTCCGGTCTGAAAGCCCTGGTGCTGGACGAAGCGGACGAAATGCTGCGCATGGGCTTCATCGACGACGTGGACTGGATCATGGATCAGTGCCCGGCCGGTCGTCAGGTTGCCCTGTTCTCTGCCACCATGCCGGAGCAGATCCGTCGCGTTGCCCAGAAGCACCTGAAGCAGCCCAAAGAGATCAAGATCGCCTCCAAGACTGCTACCGCCACCACCATTCGCCAGCGCTACTGGCAGGTGACCGGTCTGCACAAACTGGACGCCATGACCCGTCTGCTGGAAGTGGAACCCTACGAAGCGCTGCTGGTGTTCGTGCGTACCAAGAACGCCGCCGAAGAGCTGGCCGGCAAGCTGGCCGCTCGTGGCCACGCCTGTGAAGCGCTGCACGGCGACATCCCGCAGAAGCTGCGTGAGCGTACCGTCGACAAGCTGCGTCAGGGCCAGTTGGACATCCTGATCGCCACCGACGTGGTTGCTCGTGGTCTGGACGTTGAGCGTATCACCCACGTAGTGAACTACGACATTCCGTACGACACCGAATCCTACGTTCACCGTATCGGCCGTACCGGCCGTGCCGGTCGCAAGGGCGAGGCCATCCTGTTCGTGGCACCGCGCGAGCGCCGCATGCTGCGCGCCATCGAGCACGCTACCCGTCAGGCCATCGAGCCGATGAAGATGCCGAGCACCGAGGACATCAACCAGCACCGTCTGGCCAAGTTCAAGGAGCGCATCCGCGAAACCATGATGGGCGAAGAGCTCGAGATCTACGTGAACCTGGTGAACGAGCTGATCGAAGAAGATTCTGCCGATCCGCTGGAGCTGGCTGCCGCACTGGCCAAGCTGGTACAGGGTGATCAGCCGCTGCTGCTGGATGACTCCATCCCGGATCCGCTGTTCAGCAACAACAACGATCGCGGTGGTTTCGAGCGTCGTGAGTTCAACGACCGCGGCGGTCGTGACTTCGGTGACCGTGGCGATCGTCCGGCCCGTCGCATGCCGTCCCTGGAGCCGCGTCCGCTCAAAGACAACCCGGACGTGGAGATGGAGCGTTACCGCGTAGACGTGGGTGCCCATCACGGCGTCAAGCCGGGCCAGATCGTGGGCGCCATCGCCAACGAAGCGAACATCGAGAGCCGTTTCATCGGCAACATCGACATCGCTGACGACTTCTCCACCGTCGATCTGCCCAAAGGCATCAGCCCTGACGTGCTGGAAGTGATCAAGAAGGCCCGGGTCTGCCAGCGTCCGCTGCAGATCAGCCGCTACACCGAGGTGCCGGCCGGCGGCAACACCAGCAGCCGTCCGCCGCGCGGTGATCGTCCGTTCCGTGGCGACCGTCCTTTCAACAAGGATCGCCGTCCGCAGGGTGACCGTCCCTTCAACAAGGATCGCCGTGAAGGCGGTTTCGACAAGGGTCGCAAGTTCGGTGGCAAGCGCCGCGACAGCTAAGCCCTGATGGTTATCTAAAAAGGCCGCTCATCGAGCGGCCTTTTTGTTGCCTGTGGTTTACCCATGCTGTGCTGGTGGGGCTCACCCATTGAGCGCCATTGATATCACCGACAGGCTGCCCGGCATCGGCATCGGCTGCAAGGTGCAGGATGGTAACTAAGGTAGCCAGCCCATGAGCCGCCTTGTGCCGTTGCGAGCAGAACCTGCGCAAAGGGGAGAGCGAAGCAGAACAAGAGAGGGCCGACAGAGCAGCCAGGAAGGAAAAGTGCCTCGCCTGTTCGCTCGTATATTCCGGCGTATACATGGCACGATGAAGGCAGCAAAAAGGCGACCCATAGGTCGCCTTTTTGCTGTGTTGTCTCTTGCTGCCCGGCTTAGAGCACCATGGCGGCAATCCAGCCGAAGAGGATGAGCGGGATGTTGTAGTGGATGAAGGTCGGCACCACGCTGTCCCAGATATGGTCGTGCTGGCCGTCGGCGTTGAGGCCCGAGGTGGGGCCCAGGGTCGAATCCGAGGCGGGCGAGCCCGCGTCCCCCAGCGCGCCGGCTGCCCCCACCAGGGCGATGGTGGCCATGGGCGAGAAGCCGAGCTGGATGCACAGTGGCACATAGATGGTGGCGATGATGGGCACGGTGGAGAAGGAGGAGCCGATCCCCATGGTGATGAGCAGGCCCACCAGCAGCATCAGGAGGGCGGCCAGCCCCTTGTGGCCGGTCATCATGCCGGCTACGGACTGCACCAGGCTGTCGACCCCGTGGGTCTCCTTCATCACGGCGGCAAAGCCGGCGGCGGAGATCATGATGAAGCCGATGAGGGACATCATGCGCACGCCTTGAGTGAAGGCATCCTGACTCTCGCGAAACTTGATGACGCCGCCACAGGTGAAGATGACGAAACCTGCCAGGGCCCCCAGCACTATGCTGTTGGTCATCAGTTGCAGCCCCAGCGCCACGGCGATGGCCAGCAGGGCCACCCAGATGTGACTGAGGTTGAGTTCGACCGTCTCCGGCTCGGCGGCCAGGATCTTCTCCAGATCGTACTGGCGCGGTTTGCGGTAGCTGAAGAAGACGGCGATGAGCAGGCCGCAGAACATGCCAAGCACCGGGATGGCCATCGCCATCGGCAGCTGGCTGAGCTCGACCGGCACGCCGTTGTCGATCAGGTTCTTGGCCAGGATGTTGTTGAGGAAGATGCCACCAAAGCCCACCGGCAGCAGCATGTAGGTCGCGGTCAGGCCGAAGGTGATGACGCAGGCCACCTGACGACGGTCGATCTGCATCTGGGCCATGACGTGCAGCAGCGGCGGGATCAGGATGGGAATGAAGGCGATATGGACCGGGATCAGGTTCTGGGAAGAGACGGAGACCGCGAGCACGGAGGCGAGCAGCAGGCTCTTGACCCAGAGAATGCGGGTGCTGCTGGCATCCTTGCCGAGCTGGCTGATCACCTTGCGGGCCAGCAGATCGGTGATGCCGGAGCGGGAGATGGCGACGGCGAAGGCACCCAGCATGGCGTAGGAGAGGGCGATCTCGGCGCCGCCACCCAGGCCACCGGTAAAGGTGGAGAGCGTCTGCTCAAGGGTGAGCCCCCCGATCAGGCCGCCCGCGATGGCGCCGATGGCGAGGGAGACCACCACATTGATCCGCAGCAGGCTGAGCACCAGCATCAGCGCCACTGCGATAACAACAGGATTCATTTGATTTCCTTATAGTTTGTGTTGCTGTCTGTCGTGTGAAAGGCAGTTAGTTTGCGAAAAATGTGACAAATGTCGAGTAAAAAATCAGGCTGATGGCCTATCTGCAGCATTCACGGCGCTCTGCTGCCGACAACGGGGTCGGAGGCGTGAAAAAAGGCGCTGGATGGCACTTTATTATCTATTCTGGTCAAACCAGATCAGGAATAAACGAGCAGAGGCAAACCGTACAAAGAAAAGCGGCTGCCGTGGCAGCCTGCTTGAGATCGGGGTTTATTCGCCCCCATCGTCACTCTCGTTGTCCGGGTGAGCGGGTGGCCAGCCACCCAGGCTCTTCCAGCGGTTGACGATATGACAGAACAGCTCTGTGGTGCGTTCGGTGTCATAGAGGGCGGAGTGTGCCTCTTTGTTGTCGAACGGGATGCGGGCGCTCTGGCACGCCTTGGCCAGCACCGTCTGACCCAGGGCCAGGCCGGAGAGCGCCGCGGTATCGAACGTGGCAAACGGATGGAACGGATTGCGCTTGAGGCCGGCCCGCTCGGCGGCGGCCATCACGAAGCCGTGATCGAAGGTGGCGTTGTGGGCCACTATGATGGCGCGGCCGCAATCCTGCTCCTTCATCCCCTTGCGAATGCCCTTGAAGATCTCGGTCAGCGCCTCTTTCTCGCTGACGGCGCCACGCAGGGGATTGAAGGGGTCGATGCCGGTGAAGTCGAGCGCCGCCTTTTCCAGGTTGGCGCCCTCGAACGGTTCGACATGAAAATGGAAGATCTGATCGGGCACGAGCCAGCCCTGCTCGTCCATCTTGAGGGTATGGGCAGCGATCTCCAGCAAAGCGTCGGTTCTGGCATTGAACCCGGCGGTTTCAACATCGATGACGACGGGGTAAAAGCCACGAAAACGGCCCTTGAGGGTGTGAACTGCGTCGGTCATGGTATCTCGGTCGGCGTGAAATGAGGCGGCATTATGGCAAAAAAGCGGGCCCTTGTCCCATCTCCGCCGCCCCTCAGGCGCTAGCCGATTCTATTATCGACACGCGAGCTTATAATTGACCACTCAATCAATGGAATGGAGAGCAAGGATGAAGAAGCTGGGATTGGCGCACAAGATGTTGCTGGTTGTCTGCCTGCCACTGCTGGCCCTGCTGTTTTTCTCCGGCCGGTACGTGTATGAACGCTATCGGGTCGAACAGGAGATGAGCCAGGCCCAGGCCGCGTTGGATGTGGTTCGGGAAGCGGCGCAACTGGCCCACGAGCTGCAAAAAGAGCGCGGCATGTCGGCCGGTTTCCTCGGCTCCGGCGGCAACAAGTTCCGCGATGCCCTGCCGGCCCAGCGCAAGGTGGTGGATGGCCTGCTGCAGCGTTTTGCACAAGATCCGGCCCTGCTGGCGCTCAGCGAGGTGCAGCAGGAGCTGGCCGGACTGACGGCCATGCGCGAGCGGGTCAGTGCGCTGGGGGTGGAGGTGGCGGAGCAGGTCGGCGTCTACAGCCGGATCATCTCCCGCCTGCTGGCGGTGGTGGATCAGATCAGCATCCACAGCCGGGATGCCACCATAGCGCTGCAGACCAACGCCTATGCCGCCTTCTTGCAGAGCAAGGAGCGGATGGGACTGGAGCGGGCAACCTTGAGCAACGTGTTCGGCCGAGACAGCTTCACGCCGGCACTGCTGCAGCAGTTCATCTCGTTGCTGGCGGCCCAGAATACCTATCTTGAGCGCTTCCAGGCGGTGGCGAGCCCCTCCCAGCGCCAGCTGCTGGCCGACAGCCTGGCCTCGCCCGTGGTAGCCAAGGTGGCCGCCATGGAGAAACTGGCGCTCGACAAGGCGGCCAGCGGCGGCTTCGGGGTGGATGCCGAAGCCTGGTTTGCCTTGAGTACCGACAAGATAGGCCTGCTCAAACAGAGTGAGGATCGCCTCTATCAGCAGCTGTCCGAGCGGGTCGACCAGATGCGGGCCCAGAGTGCCAGCGACTTCTGGTGGGCTGCCATCGGGGTCTTGCTGTGCGTGGCACTGACCACCTTCGTCTGCTGGCGGGTGGTGCGGGATCTGCACCTGGGCTTCACGGCGCTGCATCAGACCTTCAAGCGGCTGGTGAAGGAGAACGACCTGACGGTGCGGGTCAACTGGCAATCCGGCGACGAGCTGGGGGCGCTGGCGCGGGATCTGAACCACTTCCTCGAACACCTGGAAGGCTTGTTGCTGGCGGTTCGCCGCTCCTGCGAGGTGTTGACCCGCAGCGCCGCCGCCTCGGCCAACGTCATCTCCGAGGTGAACGCCGGGGTGGCCAGGGGCTTTGGTCAGGTGGACCTGGTGGCGACCGCCGCCACCGAGATGGCCTCGACGGTGGCGGAGATCGCGCGCAATGCCACCCAGACCTCGCTGGCGACCCAGCAGGCCATCGGCCGGGCCCGGCAGGGGGACAAGGAGGTGGATCAGACCATAGACGCCATCCAGCTGGTGGCGGGTACCCTGAGCGATACCCAGCAACTGGTGGACAGCCTGCATCAGGATACCGAGTCGGTGGGGGAGGCCCTCAACCTCATCAAGCAGATCTCGGATCGCACCAACTTGCTGGCCCTCAACGCCGCCATCGAGGCGGCTCGTGCCGGCGAATCCGGTCGCGGCTTTGCGGTGGTGGCGGAAGAGGTGCGGGCGCTGGCATCGCGCACCCAGCAGGCTGCCGACGACATCGAACGGATGCTGGCGCGTCTGCGTCAGGGGGCCAATCAGGCGGTGACTGCCATGCACCTGGGAACCGAGCAGGCGGGGCTGAGCGTGACCGAAGCCAAGCGGGCGGGCAGCGAGCTGACCGACATCGTCAATGAGGTGCGCAAGGTGAGCGACATGACGGCCCAGGTGGCCACCGCCACCGAGGAGCAGCGCTACGTCACCGACGATATCCAGCACAACGTGATGACCATCCGCGAGGTGTACGAGGCGCATCGCCAGCACTCGGAGACCCTGCAGCAGAACAGCGTTGAGCTGGATCAGCTGGCACGAGAGCTGGCAGGCCGCATCGCCAGCTTCAAGCTGATGGGCGGATCTTCACCCCATTGAGCGCTTGACCTAAAGCTTGTCCTGCCCCTGCCGATACCTAACCAGAGATCGTGTGGAGGGCAGGCAGTTGAACGCTTGGGTGTTGGGGTTGGTCAGCATATCAGTGAGTATGCAGTTGCAGGCGGGGGTCACCGAATTCGGTGCCGGCCTGGATCAATCCGTCTGGCGGTTGACCTCTGATACCCAGGTGGAGTGCCGGCTCGAGCATCCGATCCCCAGCTGGGGCACGGGGGCCTTCGTCAGCCGCGCCGGTCGCAAGATCAATCTGGACTTCGAACTCAAGGGGCTGCGCCAGCAGGCCCAGACCCAGACGGTGAGTCTGGGCATCATGCCGCCCATCTGGCGTCCTGGCCTGGCCGGTCGGGAGATAAGCCAGCTGCGTTTTTACCAGCAGTTTGATGGCCTGGTGGAGGGGCAGACCGCCTGGACCATGCTGGACGAGCTGGAGGGGGGGCGTATGCCGACCTTCCAGTATCGCGACTGGTACCGTCAGAACCGGCCGGTGCGGGTCTCCCTCTCCTCGGTCAATTTCCGGGTCAAGTACCAGGCCTTCATGGACTGCGTGAACGGCCTGTTGCCCTACAGTTTCAACGACATCGCCTTCAGCGTGCTCACCTACGACAAGAACAGCGATCAGCTGTCGCTGGCTTCCAAGCGGCGGCTGGCGATGATCGGCGAGTATGTGAAGGTGGACAAGAGCATCGACGTGGTGGTGATCGACGCCTACAGCGACAGCTATGGCGGCCGCTGGCCGAACCAGAAGCTCTCGGAGAAGCGGGCCGATGCCATCAAGAAGGTGTTTGTGGATCTGGGCATCGATCCCGGCAAGATCTCGGTGGAAGGGCACGGCGAGAAGCAGCACGTCGCCTCCAACGAGACCGAGGGTGGCCGTGCCAAGAACCGGCGGGTGGTGATCAACATGGGCCGCAACGGCGCCATCTGAGTGATATCTTTGCCATAAAAAAAGAGCGCCTCGGCGCTCTTTTTGGTTTTTCAGGGGACAAGCCTGGATCAGAAGCTCTCGCCAAGGCCGCTGCCGGCATCTTTCTTGGCGATCAGTTCAATCTTGTAACCGTCCGGATCCTCGACGAAGGCGATGACGGTGGTACCGCCCTTGACCGGACCCGGCTCGCGGGTGATCTTGGCACCGGCGGCGCGCAGCGCGTCGCAGGTGCCGTAGATGTCGTCCGCTTCCAGCGCGATGTGGCCGTAGGCCGAGCCCAGCTCGTACTCGCTCACGCCCCAGTTGTAGGTGAGCTCGATGACGGCCTCATCCTTCTCGTCGCCGTAGCCGACGAAGGCCAGGGTGTACTTGTACTCGCTGTTCTCGCTCTTGCGCAGCAGTTTCATGCCCAGCACACGGGTGTAGAAGTCGATGGAACGTTGCAGATCGCCGACGCGCAACATGGTATGCAGAATTCTCATTGCTCAATTCTCCGGGTTGGTGATTGGTACTGCCTTGAATCCATGGCCCTCGGCCTGGGTCCGCAGACGCCTGTAAGCCAGGCCTCGCCCTGCGGATCAGCTCTCGGGGTAGACTTTTTCTTTGTACTCACACAAATCTTCGATGATGCAGGAGCCACAGCGCGGCTTGCGGGCCAGGCAGGTGTAGCGCCCGTGCAGGATCAGCCAGTGGTGCACATCCAGCTTGAACTCGGCCGGAACCACCTTGAGCAGCTTCTCCTCCACCTGATCGACGTTCTTGCCCACCGCAAAGCCGGTGCGGTTGGAGACCCGGAAGATATGGGTATCGACGGCGATGGTGGGCCAGCCGAAGGCGGTGTTGAGCACCACGTTGGCGGTCTTGCGGCCAACACCGGGCAGGGCCTCGAGGGCCTCGCGATTCTCCGGCACCTCGCCGCCGTGGCGCTCCAGCAGGATGGCGCAGGTCTTGATGACGTTCTCGGCCTTGGTGTTGAACAGGCCAATGGTCTTGATGTACTCCTTGAGCCCGTCCACCCCCAGATCCAGCATGGCCTGCGGGGTGTTGGCCACCGGGTAGAGCTTGTCGGTGGCCTTGTTGACGCTCACGTCGGTGGCCTGGGCGGACAGCAGCACGGCGATCAGCAGCTCGAACGGCGTGGTGAAGTTGAGCTCTGTGGTGGGGTGGGGATTGTCGTCCCGCAGTCGCTCCAGGATCAGTCTGCGTTTCTGGTTGTTCATGGCTCCCTCTTGGCTCAGAGCTGGGTCGCGCGGGCGCCCGCGGCCGGCACGCTGCAATGGGCCTTTTCGGCGCTTTGCTTGCGGCCCATCCAGTCGTTGATGGCGTTCTTGCCGGCGATCATCAGGCCGAGACCGATGAAGCCGCCAGGGGGCAGGATCGCCAGCAGCAGGCTGGCGTCGGCATGGAACAGCTCGATGCGCAGGGACTTGGCCCACTCACCCAGCAGCAGGTCGGCACCGTCAAACAGGGTGCCCATGCCGATGATCTCGCGAAGCCCCCCCAGCACCAGCAGCACCAGGGTAAAGCCCAGTCCCATCATGAAGCCGTCGATGGCCGCCAGCAGCGGCGGGTTCTTGGAGGCATAGGCCTCGGCCCGGCCTATGATGACGCAGTTGGTGACGATGAGGGCGATGAAGATGCCGAGCGCCTGATAGAGGCCGTAGGTGTAGGCGTTCATCAACAGCTGCACGCTGGTCACCAGGGCCGCGATGATCATCACGTAGACCGGGATGCGGATATCCTTGGGCACCCAGTTGCGCACCAGGGAGATGGCGAGGTTGGAGCTGACCAGTACCGCCATGGTGGCAAGGCCGAGCCCCAGCGCATTGGTGAAGGTGGAGGAGACCGCCAGGGTGGGGCAGAGCCCCAGCACCTGCACCAGGGAGGGGTTGTTCTTCCACAGCCCCTGCAGCATCAGCTCCTTGAGCTCTTCACGGCGGCCATTGCTCTCGCTGATCGGGCTCTGCCCGTCAATCACATCAACTTGTTCCATAGCTTGTGCTCCGGCGTTAGGGGGTGGCGTCACAGGCGGGGGCGTCCCGCAGCAGCTCGGGGTGCTCCTGTTGCAGCAACAGCAGGTTCTTCACCGCCTTGACCACGGCCCTGGGGGTGATGGTGGCGCCGGTGAAGGCGTCGAACTCGCCGCCATCCTTCTTCACGGCCCAGCTGGATTCGTTGTCGCGGTTGAGAAACTTGCCGACGAAGCTGTTGATCCAGCCAGATTTTTTCAACTCTATCTTGTCGCCAAGACCGGGCGTCTCGTTGTGGGTCAACACCCGCACCGCGCTGACGGTGCCCTTGGCGTCGGTGCCGACGATCAGGCGAATGGCCCCACTGTAGCCGTCGGGGGCCACGGTTTCCAGCGCATAGCCGGTGGTGGTGCCCTGCAGGGTCGCGGTGTAGAGGGGCATCGGCTGGTCGCTGCCCAGATAGCGTTTGCTCTGCACCAGCTTGCAGCTGGCCACCAGATCGTTGTCATAGCTCCCCTCCGGCAGCAGGGCGGAGAGGGTGCGCAGCTTCTCCAGCTGCTGTTGATGGGCGATCCGGCCCTGGGTCAATTCGTTGGTCAGTACCACCAGGGTGGTACAGGCCAGGGCGAACAGGGCCAGGGTGACGCCATTCTTGCGCATGCTCTTTAACATTGCATCGTTCCTGAGAGTGAGGTGTGCGCGACGTTCATACGACGGGCGTCATGGGCGCCGGGACAGCTCAGGCTGTCTGTCCAGCAAGCCATGCAGGCGTTGGCTGTCGAGATCATTTGCGGCGGGCTCCATAGACTTTGGGGCGTGTCAGGCTGTCGATCAGCGGCACGCACAGGTTGGCCAGCAGCACGGCGAAGGCGAAGGCGTCCGGGTAGCCGCCAAAGCGGCGGATGAGGTAGACCAGCACCCCGATGAGCACGCCATAGACCAGGCGGCCGCGCGGTGTGGTGCTGGCACTCACCGGATCCGTGGCGATGAAGAAGGCCCCCAGCATGGTGGCGCCGCTGAACAGGTGGAACATGGGGGTGGCGGTGGCATCCGGCGTCACCAGATAACCCAGGGTGGCAGCCAGCAGCAGGGCGCCGAGGATGGCCCCCGGGATGCGCCAGTTGATCACCTTCTGTTGCAGCAGGAACAGACCGCCCAGCAGGTAGCCGAGGTTGACCCAGCTCCAGCCGATGCCGCCCCAGCCCTCGAACACCTTGTGGGTCATCACTTCGCCGGCGGTGAGGCCCTGGGTCAGCCCGGTTTTCAGGGTATCCAGCGGTGTGGCCATGGTCAGTCCGTCCACTCCCTGCTTGAGCTGGGCCATGCTGTAGCCATCCAGGCTGAAGCCGGTGAAGATCACCGAGGCCGCATCGCCAAAGCCGATGTCGTAGGCGGCGATGCTCGACGGCGGCAGCCAGCTGGTCATCTGTACCGGGAAGGAGACCAGCAGCAGCACATAGGCCACCATGGCAGGGTTGAACAGGTTCTGGCCCAGTCCGCCGTAGAGGTGCTTGGCGATGATGATGGCAAACGCCGTGCCCAGCACCAGCATCCACCAGGGCAGCAGCGGCGGCAGGGAGAGACCGATCAGCACGGCGGTGAGCGCCGCACTGCCATCCAGCAGGGCTGGCTTGACGGGGCGTTGGCGCAGGCGCAGCACCAGGGCTTCGGAGGCCAGCGCCGTGACCAGGGCCAGCAGGATCTGGATCAGGGTGCCCCAGCCAAAGAACCAGCTCTGCGCCAGAAAACCGGGCAGACAGGCCAGCATCACCAGCAACATCAGGGTTTGGGTCTGTCTGCGGTTATGGGCAAACGGCGCACTCGCGATATTGAACATGGATCAGTGGCTCTTGTCGGTCGATGGAGAAGGGGAGGCCTGGGCTGCCGCCTCGGCCGCCAGTTTCCGGGCCTTGGCACGGGCCACGGCGGCAGCGATGGCCGCCTTCTTGGGATCTGCCTCGGCAGCATCAGGCTGCGGGGCGGTAGCAGGGGCCGCCGCAACAGCCGCTTCACCCTCGCTCACGGCTGTGTCGCCTTGCGCTTGAGCCGCAGCCTTCTTGGCCTTGGCGCGGGCGATGGCGGCGGCAATGGCCGCCTTCTTGGGATCCGCCTCGGCGGCATCAGGCTGCGGGACGGTAGCAGGGGCTGCTGCAACAGCCTCTTCACCCTCGCTTATGGCGGTGTCACCTTGCGCTTGAGCCGCAGCCTTCTTGGCCTTGGCACGGGCGATGGCGGCGGCAATGGCTGCCTTTTTGGGATCCGCGTCGGCAGCATCAGGCTGCGGGGCGGTAGCAGAGGCGGCTGCAACGGCCTCTTCACCCTCGCTCACGACTGCGTCGCCTTGCGCCTGAGCCGCGGCCTTCTTGGCTTTGGCGCGGGCGACGGCGGCAGCGATGGCCGCCTTCTTGGGATCTGCGTCGGCAGTGTCAGGCTGCTGGACGGCAGCAACAGCTTCTTCACCCTCGGTTACTGCTTTGTCGCCTTGCGCCTGAGCAGCGGCCTTCTTGGCCTTGGCACGGGCGATGGCGGCAGCAATGGCCGCCTTCTTGGGATCGTCCCCCGCGCCGGTCGGCTCGGCTGTTGCCGCACGGCTGTCAGCGCCAGGCTCGGTGGTATCTGCCTCGCTGCCAGCTTGCGCTTTCTTCGCTTTGGCGCGGGCAATGGCTGCCGCGATGGCGGCCTTCTTGGGATCGCTCTGGGCAGCAGCACTGGTTGACGCTGTGGCATCCTCCGGGGTGGCCTGTGCCGCTTCGGTGTCACCGCTCTGGGCTGCCTTCTTGGCCTTGGCCCGCGCCAGTGCGGCGGCGATGGCCGCTTTTTTCGGATCCGCCTCTGTGGCTGCAGCCTCGCTTGGCATAGCTGCCGTCGTATCGAGCGCCTTGGCGGCGCGGCGGGCTTCCGCCTCCCGCTTGCGGGCCTCACGGGCGGCGATCACCGCGCTGTTGTCGGGCACACCTTCGGCAGTGGCGGCAACGGCCGTGACGGGAGCCTCCTGCTTGGCCTTGAGACGGGCCAGGGCCGCAGCCACCGGATCCTCTCCGCCGGCCGCTGTCATGGCCTGGCGGCGCTGGGCAGCTGCCTCGGCATGGCGGGCTTCGCGGGCGGCTTTCTCCCGCTCGAAGCGGGCCTGCTTGGCCTCGAAGCGCTGCTTGGCGCGCTCGGCCTTCTCGGCCTCGGCGCGAGCTTCGCGGATGTCATCCTTGGCAATCTTGTAGTACTGCACCAGCGGGATCTCGCTCGGGCAGACCCAGGCGCAGGCGCCGCATTCGATGCAGTCGAACAGGTTGAGCCCTTCGGCCTTGTCGTACTCCTTGGCCCGGCTGTACCAGTAGAGCTCCTGCGGTAGCAGGTTGGCCGGACAAGCGTCGGCACAGGCGCTGCAGCGAATGCAGGCCTGCTCCGGACCGGGGGGCGGCAGCTCGGCCCGGGTGGGGGAGAGCAGACAGTTGGTGGCCTTGACCACGGGGACCATGGCGTGGGGCAGGGTGAAGCCCATCATGGGCCCCCCCATGATGACCCGCTGATCCGCCTCGGGCTGCAGCTCGAAGCGCTGCAGCAGCCAGCGTACCGGCGTGCCCAGCAGCACCCAGGCGTTGCCCGGCTTCTTGAAGGCGTCGCCGGTGAGGGTGACGATGCGGGAGATGAGCGGTTCGCCGTCGATGATGGCGCGCTTGATGGCAAACACGGTGGCCACGTTGAGCACCATGATGCCCATGTCTACCGCACGGCCGCCTTTGGGTACCTGACGACCGGTGAGCAGCTCTATGGTCTGCTTGGCGCCGCCCGAGGGGTACTTGGTGGGGACCGTCTTGACCAGTACGTCTTCGTCAGTGGCGTGACGGGTCAGCTCGCCGATGGCGGCCGGCTTGTTGTCTTCCACCCCGATCAGGGTCAGCTTGGGTTTGAGCAGGTGCTTGAGCACCCGGATGCCGTCCATTATCTCGTCGGCATACTCCTGCATCAGCCGGTCATCGGTGGTGATGTAGGGCTCGCACTCCAGCCCGTTGACGATGAGAATCTCGGTGAGCTGGCCACGGCCGTCGAGTTTGCTGTGAGTCGGGAACACGGCGCCGCCGAGGCCGGCGATACCGGCCTGCTGAATGCGCTCGAGCAGTTTACCCCGCTCCAGATTCCAGTAGTCGGCTTGGCCCTTGCGCTCGCCCCAGGCATCTTCGCCATCCGGGGTGAGGGTGATGCAGAGATCGTCGAGACCGGAGGGGTGGGCCACCGTATGGTGCCCGATGGCGGTGATGGTGCCGGAGGTGGAGGCGTGCACCGGCACGATCCGCCCCTTCTCATGACGGGTGAGTGGCTGACCCTTCTTGACCCGGTCGCCGACCCGCACCAGCAGATCGCCGGCCGGGCCCGCGTGCTGGCGTACCGGAATGATGAGCTGGGGCGGCAGGCCCGCGTCCACCACGGGGGTGAGGCTGGACTGCTCCTTGTTCTCGGGAGGATGAATGCCGCCGTGAAAATCCCACAGGGTGCCGGCTTTGATGCGTTCGAGTAAGGACTGCATGGTTACTCCACTATCTTGACCGGAATGGTGACGTTGTTGAGATCCCACTTCCAGTTGTCGACCGTGGTGGGCACCGGGATCATCTCGATGCAGTCGGTCGGGCAGGGATCGACGCAGAGATCGCAGCCGGTGCACTCGTCCTTGATCACGGTGTGCATCGCCTTGGTGGCACCGACGATGGCATCGACCGGGCAGGCCTGGATGCACTTGGTGCAGCCGATGCACTGATCTTCATGGATGAAGGCGACTTTCTTGACCGGTACGGCGGCTTCTGCGCCGCCCAGCGGCTGGGGTTCGACCCCCATCAGATCGGCAATCTTGCGCATGGTGGCATCGCCACCGGGTACACACTTGTTGATCTGATCGCCGTTGGCCAGTGCCTCGGCGTAGGGTTTGCAGCCAGGGTAGCCGCACTGGCCGCACTGGGTTTGCGGCAGCAGGGCGTCGAGCTGATCGACGATGGGATCGGCTTCCACATGAAACTTGACGGCGGCAAAGCCCAGAATGATGCCGAAAGCCAGGGCCAGCAGAGCCAACACCAGAACGGCAAAAAGAATGTGAATCATAGCGCTATATCTTGATGAGGCCGGTAAAGCCCATAAAGGCCAGCGACATCAGGCCGGCAGTGATCATGGCGATGGAGACGCCGCGAAACGGGGTGGGAACATCGGCGGCCACCAGGCGCTCACGCATGGCGGCAAACAGGATCAGTACCAGCGAGAAGCCGGTGGCGGCACCAAAGCCGTAGATGATGCTCTGGATGAAGTTGTGGTGCTCGTTGATGCTGAGCAGCGCCACCCCCAGCACGGCACAGTTGGTGGTGATGAGCGGCAGGAAGATGCCAAGCAGACGGTAGAGGGTAGGGCTGCTCTTGCGGATAACCATCTCGGTAAACTGAACCACGACGGCGATCACAAGAATGAAGGCGAGCGTGCGCAGGTAGGCGATGTTCAGCGGGATCAGGATATAGTGTTCCATCAGATAGGAACAGGCGCTGGCCAGGGTCATCACGAAGGTGGTCGCCAACCCCATGCCGATGGCGGTTTCCAGCTTGCCGGAGACGCCCATGAAGGGGCACAGGCCAAGGAACTTCACCAGCACGAAGTTGTTGATCAGCACGGTGCCGACCAGTAAAAGCAGGTACTCAGTCATTGCAGGTTGGTTATCCGGTTTGAAGGCGGCGGTATTATCTGATTTTAGGTGCCTTTTAACAACCGCAAGGCCGCATGGTTATTATTCAAATAGCCAATTTCATGGAGGAAACGTGCGCCCTTTACCCATTTTTACCCTGACTCTGGCGATGCTGCTCTGGTCCAGCTCCTTCATCGCGCTCAAGCATGTGCTGGCGGTCTGGGGCTTCGGTCAGGTGCTCTTCATGCGCATGAGCGTGGCGGCCCTTTGCTGGCTGTGTTGCTACCGCTATCTCGGCAATTTCCGCTACCAGAAAGGGGATTGGCGCTGGCTGGCCTTGATGGG
This sequence comes from Aeromonas sp. QDB20, assembly GCF_027707805.1. Lineage (NCBI taxonomy): Bacteria > Pseudomonadati > Pseudomonadota > Gammaproteobacteria > Aeromonadales > Aeromonadaceae > Aeromonas > Aeromonas sp. QDB20. The sequence goes on from NZ_JAPCJC010000023.1 coordinate 54,463, forward strand.
GGCACTGGAGCCCTGCCTCTATTTTCTGCTGGAGGTCAACGCCCTGCGCTACACCAGCGCCGGCCAGGCGGGCATGGTCTGCGCCCTGCTGCCGCTGGTGGTGGCCCTGGTCGCCTTTTTGCTGATCGGGGAGCGGGTGAGCCGCCGCCAGCTGCTCGGCTTTGCCGTGGCCATCTTCGGCATCGCCCTGCTCGGTTTTGGCAGCGGAGCCGATGAGTTTGCCCCCAACGCCCTGCTTGGCAACAGCCTGGAGATGGCGGCCATGTTCTGCGCCGCCACCTACTCGGTGGTGTTCAAGAAGCTCTGCAGCCGCTACAGCGTGCTGACCCTGACCGCCCTGCAGGCCTTTGTCGGCACCCTCTTTTTTGCCCCCTTCGCCCTCAGCGAGCCCTGGCCTGCAGGCTGGGCCTGGCAGGATATGGCGGTCATCGTCTTTCTCGGTGCCTGCGTGACGCTCGGGGCCTACCTGCTCTACAACTGGTCGGTGACCCAGGTGAAGGTGACGCTGGCGGCAGCCTACGTCAATCTCATCCCGGTGTTTACCCTGCTGCTGGCCTACCTGCTGTTGGGGGAGACCCTCAATGCCCTGCAATGGGTGGCCTGCGGCGCCGTGCTGCTGGGCATCGCGCTGGGGCAACTGCCGGCCAGGTGCAAGGGGGCGCAGGCCGTCACCGCCGAGGGGTAACGGGCGGAGCACCCCATCGAATGCAGGCGGGTAACACAGGAGACAAAGCAAACAGGCGACGCACCGGCGTCGCCTGTCTGTTGTGGGCGAAATGGCTAGATTGAGAGCCCTTTGACCGTCTCCGAGACGGAGTTGGCGTCCTCGATGATCTCCTGAATGACGCCGGCGATGATGTCGGCCTGGGCCTGACCTGCCATCGCCTTGTCCGATACCACAGAGACGGTCTGGGTGATCCTGGAGGTGATGTCAGAGTTAAGCCGGATGACGGAGACAATCTCGCCGGTGGAGGTGGAGGTTCTGGCCGCCAGCTGGCGCACTTCATCGGCCACCACCGCAAATCCGCGCCCCTGCTCGCCGGCGCGGGCCGCCTCGATGGCGGCGTTGAGCGCCAGCAGGTTGGTCTGATCCGCGATGCTGCTGATGGTGGAGATGATGGACTCTATGCTTCTCGACTGCTGGTTGAGGTTCTCTATCTGCCGGGTGACCTCGCTGACCGAACTGTTGATGTGGGCCGAGGTTTCCAGCACCTTGTCGATCACCTCCCGTCCTTTGGCGGCGCTCGAAACGGTCTCACCGGCGATGGCGCAGGCTTTCTGGGCCGCCTCGCGCACCGAGATGGATTTCTCCACCCGCTCGCTGATGTCGCTCGCCAGCTTGATGATCTTCACCACCTTGCGCTCGTGGTTGAAGATGGGGTTGTAGGTGGCCTCCAGCCAGATCTTCTCGCCGTGGCGGCCGCGGCGCATGAAGAGCCCGGACTGGATGGCGCCGGATCCGAGATCCCGCCAGAAGTTGGGATTCTGCTGATAAAACTCCTCGTCACAGAACATGCGGTGGGGCTGACCCACCACCTCGTCCAGCCGGTAGCCAAAACAGTGCAGGAAGTTCTGGTTGGCGGTGATGACGGTGCCATCGGGCTGGAAGTCGATGACGGCCAGTGACTTGTCCAGTGCCGTCAGCAGCGCCTGGGTGCGCTCCAGGGTGGATTGTTGCTCGCTGACGTTGGAGGCGACCTTGGCCACCTTGCTCACCTTGCCATCGAGGAGGATCGGGAAGTAACTGGCTTCGAGCCAGACCGCCTTGCCCGATTTGGCCTGACGAATGAAGCGGCCGCTGCGCGACTCTCCCCGCCGCAGCTCCTGCCATAGCTGCTCGTATTCCCGGGTGTTGACATCGTCGGGGAAGCAGAGGGAGCTGTGGTGCTTGCCGATCACCTCCTCCCGGCCGTAGCCCACGATGGCGAGAAAGCGATCGTTGACGAAGGTGATGACCCCCTCCGGGGTGAATTCGATATAGGGCAGCCGTGACTGGATGGCTTGCTCAAAGGCGCCGAGTGCTGCGATCTTTGCCGCTTGTTCACTCTTGTCGTGATTTCCCGTGCGATTCCAAAACATGGCGGAGCTCCTTGTTAAGACCCCTGTGAGGCTCTTCATGACAATAACCGACCGTCTGAATACTAGTACAGGTTCTTTGGCCATCGCCTTGGCCATTGGGGGGAACTGCTTGTTTTGTCGTTATTTATTGTTCCATGCGGGTGAGCGGCAACAGGGGGGAACGGGGCAAGTCCGCCTGAGGGCGTGACGGTAGGAGGGGCGGCGGCGGTTTTTGTCCCTCCATTTGCTCATTTTCCCTGCGATTCAACACATCAGAGCACCTTATCGCGGCAAGATGAGGTATCTTATGCCCCGATTTCATCCATCAAACGGATAAGAGACAACACATGATCATCAAACCCAAGGTTCGCGGCTTTATCTGCACCACCACTCACCCGGTCGGTTGCGAAGCCAATGTTCGTCGTCAGATTGCCTATACCCAGGCCAAGGGCACCATCGAGAATGGTCCCAAGAAGGTGCTGGTGATCGGTGCCTCCACAGGTTATGGCCTGGCGTCTCGCATTGCCGCCGCCTTCGGCTCCGGCGCCGCCACCCTCGGCGTCTTCTTTGAAAAAGCGGGCAGCGAAACCAAGACCGGTACCGCCGGCTGGTACAACTCCGCCGCCTTCGACAAGGCCGCCAAAGAGGCAGGTCTGTACGCGAAAAGTGTCAACGGCGATGCCTTCTCCAACGAATGCCGCGCCAAGGTGATCGAGCTCATCAAGCAGGATCTGGGTCAGATTGATCTGGTGGTCTACTCCCTGGCCTCTCCGGTGCGCAAGATGCCGGAAACCGGTGAAGTGGTGCGCTCCGCCCTCAAACCCATCGGCGAGGTCTACACCACCACCGCCATCGACACCAACAAGGATCAGATCATCACCGCCACCGTCGAGCCGGCGAACGAGGAAGAGATCCAGAACACCATCACCGTCATGGGCGGTCAGGACTGGGAGCTGTGGATGACCGCCCTGCGCGATGCGGGCGTGCTGGCCGACGGCGCCAAGTCCGTGGCCTACTCCTACATCGGTACCGACTTGACCTGGCCAATCTACTGGCATGGCACCCTGGGCCGCGCCAAGGAAGATCTGGACCGCGCCGCCGCCGCCATCCGTGGCGATCTGGCTGCCAAGGGCGGCACCGCCCACGTGGCCGTGCTCAAATCCGTGGTGACCCAGGCATCAAGCGCCATTCCGGTGATGCCGCTCTACATCTCCATGGCCTTCAAGATCATGAAGGAGAAGGGCATTCACGAGGGCTGCATGGAGCAGGTGGATCGCATGATGCGCACCCGTCTGTACGGCGCCGATCTGACGCTGGACGAGCAGGCCCGCATCCGCATGGATGACTGGGAGCTGCGCGAAGACGTACAGCAGACCTGCCGCGACCTGTGGCCGTCCATCACCAGCGAGAACCTCTCGGATCTGACCGACTACACCGGCTACAAGCAGGAGTTCCTGCGCCTGTTCGGTTTCGGGCTGGACGAGGTGGATTACGACGCGGACGTGAATCCGGACGTGCAGTTCGACGTGGTCGAACTCTGAGTCTGACCCAAGTGAAAATGGGGCCCCGCGGGGCCCTGTTTTTTTGGCAAAAATACCGCCAGGTTGCGAAATTTTATTATCCGCGATCACCTTTTTCCCATATCAAACCCGCTAGTCTGGCGGTGATCGGATCACATGACGGCATTGCCGAGGTACGGAAGCTATGACCACTCCAAATGATGCGCCCAAGAAGCGCCAACTCCCCACGGTTTACACCCTGCTTTTCATCATCATCGCCCTGATGGCGGCCCTCACCTGGGTGCTGCCGGCGGGCAAATACAACTATGTGACCGCCAAGAGCCAGCAGCCGGTGGCGGCGGCGGCCGTGGCCGATTACAGCGGCGATGAGCGGCTGTTGCCAGTGCCAGGCAGCTACACCGAGCTCCCCTCCCAGCCACAGGGGCTATTCGATGTGCTCAAGGCACCCATTCAGGGCTTTCACAAGGCGGCGGACGTGGCGCTGTTCGTGCTCATCATCGGCGGCTTTCTGGCGGTGACCATGCAGAGCGGGGCGCTGGATGCCGGGGTGGGGGCCATCGTCCGTGCCTTTGCCGGGCGCGAGCGGCTGCTCATTCCGGTGCTCATCGCCCTGTTTGCCCTCGGCGGCTCCACCTTCGGCATGGCGGAGGAGACGGTGGCCTTCTGGGCGCTGATCGTGCCGGTGATGATGGCGGCGGGCTTCGATCGCATGGTGGCGGCGGGGATCATCCTGCTCGGCTCCGGGGTCGGGGTGCTCGCCTCCACCGTCAACCCATTTGCCACCGGCATCGCCTCCGGTTTTGCCGGTATCCCCATCGGTGAGGGGATTGGGTTGCGGGTCATCCAGTGGCTGCTGCTGGTGATCTTCGCCTCCTGGTTCGTGATGCGCTACGCCAGGCAGGTGCAGCAGGACAAGTCCCGCTCCGTGCTGGCCGACATCGCCTATGACGACGAGTTCTCCCAGATGAAGAGCGGCAACCTCGCCTTCAGCGGCAAGCAGAAGCTCACCATGCTGGTCTTCTTCGGCACCTTCTTGCTGATGATCTATGCGGTGGTGCCCTGGTCCGATCTGGGTATCGACCTGCTGCCCACCCTGGGCTGGTGGTTCGACGAGCTCTCCACCCTCTTCTTCAGCGCCTCCATCCTGATCGCCTTCATAAACCGGATGCCGGAGTCCAACTATGTGGCGACCTTCCTGAACGGGGCGCGGGATCTCATCGGGGTGGCCCTAGTGGTGGCGGTGGCACGCGGCATCTATGTGGTGATGGAGCACGGCGTCATCATCGACACCATCTTGCACTGGGCCGAGGGGCTGGTGAGCGGGCTGTCATCATCGGTGTTCATCCTGATGGCCTATCTGGTACACATCATTCTAAGCTTCTTCATCCCCTCCACCTCGGGGCTGGCGACTGTCTCCATGCCGCTGATGGGGCCGCTGGCTGACTTCTCCGGTATCTCGCGGGATCTGGTGATCACCGCCTATCAGTCCGCCTCCGGCTGGATCAACCTGTTCGCCCCCACCGCCGCCCACCTGGTGGCGGGGCTGGCGCTCGCCAGGATCCCCTACGATCGCTTCGTGCGCTGGGTACTGCCCTTCATCATAGGAGTGGCCCTCATCACCATGGTGGTGCTGGTGGCCGGGGCCCTGCTGCAAGGGTGATAAGCAGACCACCGTCTCGATGAAACAGGGCCGCTCAGCCAGGGTTGAGCGGCCCTGTTGTTTACTCATGTCGCGCAGAGCAGAGAGAGAGGCAGCCGCTGGCTCGCCACCTTGACGCGTGGTGGTTCAGGAGGAGGACGCCATGGCATTCATTTTTATGCGTGTCTCTGGCAGCATATCAATATGAGTCCTGACTGAGGCGCCAGACCGGCGAAGTGAGCACAGTGGCAGAATGCGATGTCGCCCCTTTCGCCGCTTCGACTGCAGTGCTATTACTGCTGGTGATCTTTGTTATGACTCGATTTTTTGCAAGCGAGGGCGATGAGCCCTATGTGTCATGGATGACGCCAGGAGAGGGATAGGGGGACGTTGCCCCGTCCGTTGCCGAACGTGGTCATCATGATGAAACCTGACGGTCACGAGGGAGAGGTTATGGGGCACAGAGGGATCATCAGGCTGGCAGGGATGCTGCTGGCCCTGCTCATGGTCGATAGCGGGTGGGCGGCGGAGCCGAGACTGGAGCCGACCGAGCAGGAGCAGGCCCAGACCCTGACCCTGTTTCACGAACCCATAGTGATGCTGCAGGCGAAATTCGGTCGCCTGGACGGGGCGGCCCGGGTACGGATCGTCAAGGAGCGGGTAAGACAGCTGCAGCCCGAGGATCTGACCCATCCGGTGACCGTGGTCAGCTCGACCCGCCTCGGTCAGGAGGCCAGGGAGTTCAGGCTCAATGACAAGCACCTGCTGGTGTTGCTGGAAAAAGATCTGGAGTGGCTCGATGAGCTGACCCTGGATCAGGCCGCAGAGCGGGTGCGGCTGCGGCTGGAAAATGTGCGGGTCAAAGTGCTGGAGCTGCACTCCAACACCTACCTGCTCAAGGCGGCGGGCAAGACGCTGCTGGTGACCCTGCTGTTTCTGATGGTGGTGCAGCTGCTGCGGCGGGGGCATCAGCGGGCACGTCGCTGGTTCGCCAACAACCTGCTGCAACAGAAGGGGCTGATCCCCCATCAATGGCGCCAGGTGCTCGGCAACCTGGAGATCCGCGTCATCGGCGTGTTCACCTGGCTGGTGATCCTGCTGCTCACCTATGGCTGGCTCACCTATGTGCTGGGGCTGTTCCCGCATACCCGGATCTGGAGCGATCAGCTGGGCTCCTCCCTGCTGGAGCTGTGCAGCAACATTCTGGGCGGGATCATCGCCGCCATGCCGGGGCTGGCGACCGTGCTGGTCATCTTTGTGCTGACCAAGCTGTTCATCCGCATGCTGGCGGTCATCTTCGCGCGCATCGAGCGCGGCCATTTCCGGGTGCAGGGGCTGCACTCCGAGACGATAGGGGCGACCCGCCGTCTGCTCTCGGTGGTGATCTGGCTGTTTGCCCTGACCGTCGCCTATCCCTATCTGCCGGGGGCCGATTCGGACGCCTTCAAGGGGGTGAGCGTCTTCTTCGGTCTGATGGTGACCCTGGGCTCGGCCGGGATCATGAACCATGCCATGAGCGGCCTGGTGCTGATCTACTCGCGGGCCCTGCGACCGGGGGATCTGGTGCAGATAGGGGAGGTGGAGGGGGTCGTCACCGAGCTGAGCGCCCTCTCGACCAAGCTGGTGACGCGCCACGATCACGAGGTGACCCTGCCCAACGCCGTGGTGGTGGGGGGCAAGGTGACCAACCTGAGTCGACTGGCAAGCGACAAGGGGATTGCCCTGCTCACCAAGGTCACCATCGGCTATGACACTCCCTGGCGTCAGGTGCACGCCATGCTGGAGCTGGCGGCCAGGCGCTGCCAGCTGATCAATCAGGAGCAGGCCCCGTTGGTACGCCAGCTCAATCTGCAGGACTGGTACGTGGAGTACGAGCTGCAGGTACGGATGAAAGAGGGGCTGTTGCCCGGCCCGGTCAGAACCGAACTGCACGGCCATATCCAGGATGTGTTCAACGAGTTCGGGGTGCAGATCATGTCCCCCAATTTCGTGGCTCAGCCGGAGCAGGCCGTGCTGGTGCCTCGTGAGCAGTGGTATCAGGCTCCCGCCGTGCCGCCTGCCGAAGTGGCCACCGGGGAGAAATAGCCCACAACGCGGGCCTTGCGACGGGACTCTCTCGCCATAAAAAATCCGAAGCGGTGCAGACCGCTTCGGATTTTTTATGATCGGCCTGCTGCTGGCGAGCAGCAGGCCAGGTCAGACGCCGCGTTGCGGTTACTGCTTGTAACCCTTGAGGAAGCGGGCGAGGCGGCCGATGGCCTCTTCCAGCTCCTCTTCCCGGGGCAGGAACACCAGCCGGAAGTGATCCGGCGCCGGCCAGTTGAAGCCGGTGCCCTGCACCAGCAAGAGCTTCTCCTGCTGCAGCAGGTCGAACACCATCTTCTGGTCGTCGCGAATGTCATACACCTTGGGATCGAGGCGCGGGAATATGTAGAGCGCCCCCTTGGGCTTGACGCAGGAGACCCCGGGGATCTCGTTCAAAAGCTCCCAGGCCTTGTCACGCTGGCGGCGCAGGCGCCCGCCCGGCAGGATCAGCTCGTTGATGCTCTGGTAGCCACCCAGGGCGGTCTGGATGGCGTGCTGCATCGGCACGTTGGCACACAGCCGCATGGAGGCCAGCATCTCCAGCCCCTCGATATAGCCTTTGGCACGGCCCTTGGGCCCGGTGATGACCATCCAGCCCTGGCGGAAGCCGCAGGCGCGGTAGGCCTTGGAGAGGCCGTTGAAGGTCACCACCATCACATCGTCGCACAGGGTGCAGACGCTGGTGTGGGAGATGTCGTCGTAGAGGATCTTGTCGTAAATTTCGTCGGCGAAGATGATGAGGTTGTGCTGGCGCGCGATCTCGATCACCTCCAGCAAAAACTCGCTGCCGTAGACGGCGCCGGTCGGGTTGTTGGGGTTGATCAGCACCAGGCCGCGGGTGCGCGGGGTGATGCGGGCGCGGATGTCGTCGAGATCCGGATACCAGTCGGCCCCTTCGTCGCAGCGGTAGTGCACCGCATGGCCGCCGGAGAGGGTCACTGCCGCGGTCCAGAGCGGGTAGTCAGGGGAGGGCACCAGCATCTCGTCGCCGTTGTTGAGCAGCGCCTGCATCGCCATCACGATGAGCTCGCTGGCGCCGTTGCCGATGTAGATGTCGTCGATGTCGACCTTGCGCATTCCCTTCTGCTGGTAGTACTGCATCACCGCCTTGCGGGCGGAGAAGAGCCCCTTGGAGTCGCAGTAGCCCTGGCTCTGGGGCATGTTGAGGATCACATCCTTGATGATCTCTTCCGGCGCTTCGAAGCCGAACGGAGCCGGGTTGCCGATGTTGAGCTTGATGATGCGGTGGCCTTCGTCTTCGAGACGGCGAGCTTCTTTATGCACCGGGCCGCGGATGTCATAGCAGACATCGTCGAGCTTGTGCGACTTGTCGATTGTGAACATGGTGACTGTGATTCCTTCCCCATGGGGACGCGTTGGCGAAAAAGGCGGTTTTTAGTATCAAATTTCTTTTCCCCTATTCTTCACAGAATTGAATGCTAGAACAATCCTCTTTTTAGTAGAATTCCCTGATTTTTAGCCCTGAAATAGGGTTGCTAAAACGTTAAATTCAGCACGATCGTTTGTGTTAACCAAGGTTATCCAGTGAAAGATGAGGGGCTCATTAACAAAGCTACCCGACTGTGTTGAAATATTCACGCTCGCTGGCACGATTGGCTTGCGTGAAAAATGCCGTTCTTTTTGCCCACGGCGGCCAAAAACAGGAGCTGACGCGTGCTGTCAGGCCTGCCCGGGCCCCGTACCTACACCATGGAGAAGTCATCATGCAAGCCCCCGCCGCCGGTCGTTATCGTCACTTCAAGGGTGGTTATTATCAGGTGCTGACCCTGGCCCTGCACACCGAGACCGGGGAGCAGCTGGTGGTCTATCAATCGGAGCAGGATGGCGCCGTCTATGCCCGTCCCGTGGTCATGTTCATGGAGTGGATCGAGCATCAGGGTCAGGTGGTGAGCCGCTTCAGCCCGGTGGCGGAGTGACGCCGGGGAACGACCATGAAAAAAGGCGCCTGATGGCGCCTTTTTTACAACGTGAACTTACTGGTAGAGACCCAGGTTCTCTTTGGCATAGGCTTCGAAATCGGTGCAGCCACCGATGTGCTGTTCGTCCAGGAAGATTTGCGGCACGGTATTGACCGGCTTGCCGGCGCTCTTGGCCAGATCTTCCTTGGTGATGCCCTCGGCGTGGATGTCCACGTAGCGGAATTTGAAATCGTCACGCTGTTCGACCAGTTGCTCGGCAATCTGCTTGGCACGGACACAATAGGGGCAACCGGGACGACCAAAAATCACTGCAAACATGTTCTCTCTCCATTCATTTGAGGCTGGGCACAGGATAGTCCCGCCTCGTGGCTAGTCAAAGTGGAAATTGTCGATACGGCCGTTCGCCATCTTCGATAAGGCGCACTGCGCCGGCCGTCATCGTCACTCACCTCGCAGTGGATCAACCCTCATCGGCGATCTGGATCGGCTGCTGTTGGTAGATGCTCTCCAGCACCCCTTTCTCGAACACGGTCCAGGGCCAGGGGGCCTTGCTGGCGCGGTAACGCTCGTGGGTGGCCGGATCCTGCGACAGGCCGCGCTGGAACATCACGAACGCCTTGCGCTGGCCACCGGCGGTGTCGATAAAGCCCACCAGGTTGGAGGTGCCGGTGATGGTGCCGGTCTTGGCGTGCACCTTGTTCTTCATCATGGGGGCGGTGACGCTGCGCCGCCAGGCCAGGGTGCCGTCCACCTGGGAGCTTGGCAGCAGCTTGATGAGACCGAGCTCCGCGTCATTTTTCTGGATGAAGTTCAGCACCGACAACATCTGGCGGGCGCTGATGAGGTTGTGGGCGGAGAGGCCCGAGCCGTCGGCCAGGGTGGCGTTGCCCAGATCGATGCCGTTCTTGGTCAGGATGGCGCGCACCGCCATGGTGCCGCTGCGATAGCTGCCCGGCTTGTTGTAGTAGTGGCGGCCGACGGTCTTGAGGAAGGTATCGGCGTAGAGGTTGTCCGATTTCTTCAACATCTTGGCCAGCATCACTGGCAGGGAGACCGAGTAATGGGTGCCCAGGGTCTCGGCATTGTCCGGCGACTTGTGGGTGACGCGCAGCAGACCGTCATGCTTGATGCCGGCCCGGTCCATGGCCCAGCGGATGTTGTCCCAGCCCCAGGCTTCCACGTCGTGGATGGCGAAACGCAGCCCCTGCGGATCCTTGTTCGGGGTGATGCAGCCCTTGAGCTCGTAGAAGTTGCCCTTGGCCATGTCCACTTCCAGCGCACAGAACTGGCGCGCCATGTCGCCATAGCTCATCACCTCCACGTTGTCGGCACCGACCCCGATGGGGACCCCGGTGGCCACGTTGCCCACCGCCGGCTTGCCGATCTGGGTGGCTGTGATGGTGGCGTAGGCGCAGTTCTTGTCGATGATGACCGAAGAGACGGGCGCGGCGAAGCAGAGGGTCTGATCCCCCCAGGACCAGCCGTTGCCGCGCTCGTAGCCGTTGTAGGCGCCGGTGTTGACGTAGACGTTGCCCTTGATCTGGTTGACCCCGAGCTGTTTGAACAGGGCCAGCAGGTCCATCCGTGACAGGGTGGGGTCGCCGACGAAGTTGATCCAGATATCGCCGTTGATGACGTTGCCCTGCTTGGCGCCAGGCTGGGCCTGGATGTCGGTGGCGAAGCGGAAGTCGGCGCCGAGCTCGAGACGGGCCGCCAGCGCGGTGAGCACCTTCATGGTGGAGGCGGGGGCGATCATCTGATCCGCGTGGCGGGCAAACTCGATGCCGTTGTTGCCCTGCACCACGATGGCGTACTGGCCCCCCTGGGGGGGCGTCAGCGGGGCGGCCTGGGCCGCCAGGGAAAAGAGAGCACAAAAACCAATCAACAGCCGCTGCATAACACTGATGAATCCCCTAATGATTTTGGTAAAAATCATTAAGTTAAGGTGGATACACATCTTGTCATATGATCAAATGGT
>NZ_JAPCJC010000024.1:0-65151 GCF_027707805.1 Aeromonas sp. QDB20
AGGGTACCACCAATCAGCAGTTGGCCACCTCTCGCCATTCATCCATGAGTGTCGCACTTATTATCTGAATTCCCGATGCTGACTATGTTTGGTGAGGCATCTGCCGAGCATTCTTCTCGCAGCCTTCCTGTAAGCGGGATTGAAGCCGAAGGCCCCATCATGAACCCTGAGACTCGTTCCGATGTGGTCAATGGTCAGGATGATGTGGACGATCTGCTGTCTAGCCTGGGATTTTAATGGAGTGACGCATGGCCTTCGAAGTTGATGAAGACATACTGCAAGACTTTTTGGTCGAAGCATCCGAAATATTGGAACAGTTGTCTGAACAACTGGTCGACTTGGAAAAGCGACCCGATGACAAGAATCTGTTGAATGCCATATTTCGCGGCTTCCATACTGTCAAGGGCGGCGCCGGTTTTCTCTCGCTGACCGAACTGGTTGACGTCTGCCACGGTGCCGAGAACGTGTTCGACATCTTGCGCAACGGCAAGCGGACCGTGACCGCCGAGTTGATGGACGTGATCCTGCAGGCCCTGGATGCCATCAATGTGATGTTCGCCCAGGTTCAGAATCGCGAACCGCCTAGCCCTGCGTCCGCCGAAATCCTTCATGATCTGCACGAGCTCTGCAAACCCGAAGGGGAAGAGCAGCTGTTGACTGCCTCTGCAGGCAGCAGTGCGCCGGTGGAGGCTGCCGCTCCCGTGGCTGAAGAGGTGGCTGTGATTGCCGAGCCGGAGCCTGCGGCCGTGCCGGAACCCGCGCAGGAGGCCTCCGTGGTCAGCGGTGGTGGTTCCATCGATGAGATCTCGGCCGATGAGTTTGAACGCCTGCTTGACGAGTTGCATGGCGTCGGTGGAGCACCTACCGCAGCGGCTAGCCCTGCTGCGCCGAGTTCCGGCGACATCACAGATGACGAATTTGAAGCCTTGCTTGACCAGCTCCATGGCCAAGGTCAGCACGGTGGTGCCCCCGAAGTCAACCCGCTGAAATCGGTACAGAAAGAGGTGGACGAGCTGATCGATGACGATGAGTTCGAACGTCTGCTGGATGAACTGCACGGTCGCGGTCAGAGTCCGCAGAGCAGCATGTCAGCCCCGGCGGCGCCCCAGACTCCAGCGCCAGCAGCACCGGTTACTCCGGCGCCGGCAGCGGCAAAACCAGCTCCTGCGCCTGCTGCGGCCAAGCCCGCCGCCGCGCCGGCCGCGGCAAAACCGGCTCCTGCTCCGGCGCCATCCAAGCAGGCTGCGCCAGCGCCCGCCGACAGTGCGGTGCAAAGCGACACTACGGTACGGGTGGATACCAAGACGCTGGACGTCATCATGAACATGGTGGGTGAGCTGGTGCTGGTACGAAACCGTCTGGTGAGCCTCGGCATCGCCAGCAACGATGAAGACATGTCAAAAGCCGTTGCCAACCTGGATGTGGTGACGGCGGATCTGCAAGGTGCGGTGATGAAGACCCGCATGCAGCCTATCAAGAAAGTATTTGGTCGCTTCCCACGGGTGGTACGGGATCTGGCTCGTACCCTCAAGAAAGAGATCGAGCTGGTGATGGTGGGTGAAGAGACCGATCTCGACAAGAACCTGGTGGAGGCCCTTGCCGACCCGCTGGTTCACCTGGTGCGCAACTCTTGCGACCACGGTGTCGAGATGCCTGATGTCCGCGAGAAGGCGGGCAAGCCACGGCAAGGTACCATTACCCTGAGCGCGTCCCAGCAGGGCGATCATATCCTGCTCTGCATTGAGGACGATGGCGCGGGGATGGATCCCGAGAAGCTCAAGTCTATCGCCATCAGCCGCGGTGTGCTGGATGCCGATACCGCGGCCCGCATGAGCGACAACGATGCCTACAACTTGATCTTTGCTCCCGGCTTCTCGACCAAGTCAGAGATCTCCGATATCTCCGGCCGTGGCGTCGGGATGGATGTGGTGAAGACCAGCATCGTCAGCCTGAATGGCTCGGTGCATATCGATTCGACCTGGGGCAAGGGCACCCGTCTCGAGATCAAGGTGCCGCTGACCCTGGCGATCCTGCCGACCCTGATGGTGGAAGTGGGCGAGCAGACGTTCGCGCTGCCGCTGGGCTGTGTGAACGAAATTTTCCATCTGGATCTGAAAAAGGCCAACATGGTGGATGGACAGCTCACTATCATAGTGCGCGAGAAGGCCATCCCGTTGTTCTATCTGCACAACTGGCTGGTCAGAGGCAAAAACCGAAAATCACGTCAGGACACGGGCCACGTGGTGATTGTCCAGATTGGTACCCAGCAGATCGGTTTTGTCGTGGACAATCTGATTGGCCAGGAAGAGGTGGTGATCAAGCCGCTGGACAGCCTGTTGCAGGGGACTCCCGGCATGGCCGGGGCGACCATCACCAGCGATGGCGGTATTGCGCTCATTCTGGATGTGCCGAGTCTGCTCAAGGCGTACGCCCGTAGACATTGATACCCCAGGCTCAAGGAGTTAGAAGAATAACAATGGCAATCAAGGTATTAGTTGTCGACGATTCAAGCTTCTTCCGTCGTCGGGTCAGCGAGATCATCACTCAGGATCCCATGCTGACGGTCATCGACACGGCCCAAAATGGGCGGGAAGCGGTAGAAAAGGCACAGCAGTTGCGTCCTGACGTGATCACTATGGACATAGAGATGCCGGTGATGGATGGCATCAGTGCCGTGCGTGAGATCATGGCCAAGTGCCCCACGCCGATCCTGATGTTCTCTTCTTTGACCCATGAAGGGGCCAAAGCCACGCTCGATGCGCTCGATGCAGGGGCGCTCGACTTTCTGCCCAAGAAATTCGAAGACATTGCCCGTGACAAGGATGAAGCCGTCCGTTTGCTGCAGCAGCGGGTCAAGGAGATTTCACGCAAGCGCTTCCTGATGTCTGCGCCGGCACGCCCGAAGGCGCCCGAGCCTGTGGCCAGGACACCTCTGAATGCGCCACGTCCGGCAGAACGTCAGGCAGAGCCGCAGCGTGCTGCTCCGGTGGCCGCATTCAAGCGCAGCGGCAAGAGTTATCAGCTGGTGGCCATTGGTACTTCTACCGGCGGCCCGGTCGCCCTGCAGAATGTGTTGACCAAGCTGCCCGGCGATTTCCCGCATCCGATCCTGCTTATCCAGCACATGCCGGCGACCTTCACCGCGGCCTTTGCCGCACGTCTCAATGGCTTGTGCCAGATAGGTGTCAAGGAAGCGGAAGATGGGGATGTGCTCAAGCCCGGTCACGCCTACCTGGCCCCCGGTGGCAAACAGATGCTGCTGGAAGGCCGTGGTGCCGGTGCCCGCATCCGCATCGTCGATGGTAATGACAAGGTCAACTACAAGCCGTGTGTCGACATTACCTTCGCCTCTGCCGCCAAGACCTATGCCGATAAGGTGCTTGCTATCGTGTTGACCGGGATGGGAGCGGACGGTCGGGATGGCGCGCGCCTGCTCAAGGAGCAGGGCTCCACCATCTGGGCGCAGGATGAAGCGTCCTGCGTGGTTTATGGCATGCCGCAGGCGGTTGCCAAAGCCGGTATTGCCACTGAATCGCTGCCGCTGGATCGGGTCGCACAACGTATCCTGGTTGAGCTGGGCCGCTAACGATGGGCATGTTTGGCCTGATCCTGGCACTGGGAGCCATTGCCATTGCCCAATTGTGGCATGGCGGCAACCTGTTGACCCTGCTCGATGGACCCGCGTTTGTCATCGTGGTGGGGGGAACCTGGGGGGCGGTCATTTTGCAGACGCCGCGCAAGTTCCTGCTGGAAGCGCTCAGGCAGACCCGCTGGATGGTGCTGCCGCCGGACTGGGATCTGGTCGCTCAGGCCGAGAGATTGCAATCCTGGGCTATCTTTGCACGCCAGCAAGGGTTGCTGGCGCTGGAGAATCAGGCCGAGCAGGAGAGTGACGAATTTACCCGTCATGGCCTCACCATGATAGTGGACGGGGTTTCGGTAGACGACATTCGCATGTTGCTGGAAGCGGATATCGATATCGAGCAGGAGCGCAACGAGCACTCTGCCAGGGTCTTCGAGGCCATGGGAGGATACAGTCCGACCATCGGCATCATAGGTGCCGTCATCGGGCTGATCCAGGCGATGTTTCATCTGGAGGAGCCCGCCGCTCTCGGTGCCGGTATTGCCGTCGCCTTCGTTGCCACCATTTACGGGGTCGGCTTTGCCAACCTGCTCTACTTGCCGATCGCCAATCGCCTGCGTGCTTTTCACTATCATTACGCCCTGTTTCAGGAGATGACGCTGGAAGGCCTGATGGCCATCGCCCATGGCGAGAATGGCCCCCAGGTTGAACGGCGGTTGAAGGCTTATCTGAAGGGAGAGTAGCCATGCGCAAGCGCTATCGTTTGCATCTGCAAGGTCGGGAACACCTCGACCGCTGGCTGGTTTCCTACGCCGACTACATGACGCTGATCTTCGCCTTGTTCGTGGTGCTCTACTCGGTGGCACTGGTCAACAAGGACAAGTATCGCGCCGTCATCGACGGCATGACCCAGGCATTCAATGTGATGCAGCCCCGCAGCGATGGCTTGCTGGAGGGGCAGGGAAAGTCGTTGCTGAACAATGAAGTGTCCGCCGCAACCTCTGTGCTGGAGAGTGCCAAGGCCCGTTCACCCTCGCAGGCTCCTATTTCTGGTGTTCCCATTCTGCAAGATGGTATGACTCTTGCGAAGATAGATTCGCAACTGCAGGAGAACATGGGGTCTCTGGTGGATGCCGGGGTCGTCAAGTTGACACAGGATGACAACTGGCTGACGGTGGAACTGAGTTCCGGCCTGCTGTTTGGCAGTGGCAGCGCGTTTATGAGCTCCAATGCAGATCCGGTGCTCAATACTCTTTCAAGTATCCTGAAACCGGTCGATAACTATGTGAGAGTGCGGGGTTACACGGATAACCAGCAGATAAATAATGAAATTTTTCGCTCCAACTGGACGTTGTCGGCAGCAAGGGCGGAGGCCGTACTCACTGCCCTGATCGCCAAGGGGATAGCCCCGCAGCGACTTGCCTACGAGGCGTTCGGGGAGTTCTCTCCCTTCTCGGACAACAGTACTGAGCAGGGGCGTTTACAGAATCGCAAGGTGGTGGTCGCTATTTCCAAGTTCGCCTGGGTACCACCTCCGACGCTGACTCCTCCCGTTCAGCCAGTGACGGAGGAGCCGGTCCCGGCAGTTCAGCAGGCAGTCGAGGCAGGAGAGGTCAAGGTGATCTCGCTGCCAGGTGGTGGCATACGCATAACAACGAGGCAGGATTGATACAGTGATTGTTTGGACGGTTGCCAACCAAAAAGGTGGGGTCGGTAAAACCACCACGGTGGTCTCGTTGGCCGGTATTCTGGCTCAGCGTGGTCAGCGGGTGCTGTTGATCGACACCGACCCTCATGCTTCCCTGACCTCATATCTCGACTTTGACTCCGATCGGCTGGATGGCACCCTCTATGAGCTGTTCCAGGCGGTCAAGCCCACGGCGGAGCTCGTCAATAAACTGACGCTGCGTACCAAGTTTGAGAACATCCACCTGCTGCCCGCTTCCATTACCCTGGCCACGCTGGATCGGGTGATGGGCAATCGGGAAGGGATGGGGCTGGTGCTCAAGCGGGCACTGCTGCGCATCCAGGATCAATACGACTACGTGCTGATCGACTGCCCGCCCGTGCTGGGGGTCATGATGGTGAATGCGCTGGCGGCCTGTGACCGGATCCTGGTGCCGGTGCAGACCGAGTTCCTGGCGCTCAAGGGGTTGGAGCGGATGATGAAGACTTTCGAGATCATGCAGCGCTCCAAGCGGGAGAAGTTCCGCTATACCGTCATTCCCACCATGTTTGACAAGCGAACCCGCGCCTCGCTGATGACCCTGCAGTCCATCAAGGAGCAGCACGGCAGTGCGGTATGGAATGCCGTCATACCCATAGATACCAAGTTCCGGGATGCCAGTTTGCTTCATATTCCCCCCTCTATCTATTCGCCGAGCAGCCGCGGCACCTACGCCTATGAGACGCTGCTCAACTATCTTGATGCGCAAGAGCGCCAGCGTGCTCATGAGGTGACATCATGAGAGATACCACCCAAGTCCGGGCCATGGATGACTACTTCCACTCCCTGCTGCTGGAGGATGCCCTGCTGCTGGATGCCGACGAGTCTGACTCCGCGCCCGTCATCCAGCTGCAACGCAAGCCCCAGCCGGTTGCCGAGAAAGTGGCCCAGCCCTATCTGGAGGCGGATCAGCGGCTGGAACAGTTGAGTGAACTGCTGGCCCAGGTCGGTCAGGTACAATATGAAATCGACGCCCTGAGCCATGAAGAGGTGATCACTGAACCGCTGCAGATCGAGGCCGAAGATGCCTTGCTGCCGGTTGAGCCGGTCTGGCCCGAGGAGATGCCCGAACCGGTGGCGGCGGATCCCGCGACTCTGGTGGTGACGGAGACCGAGGTGGCGCTGGCGCCACAGGAGGAAGTTGCCCCCTCCACCTGGGAAAACATCGATACCGGCAAGGAGTTTCAGGCCTTGTTCTTTGAAGTGGCCGGCGTCACCTTTGCGGTGCCGTTGACCGAGCTTGGCGGTATTCATCAGCTGGGAGAGGTGTCATCCCTTTTTGGCCAGCCCGGCTGGTACAAGGGGATCATGACGTCCCGCGAGCAGAAGATGAACGTGGTGGACACGGCACAGTGGGTCATGCCGGGCCAGCATCTGGAAATAGATGACTACAAGTATCTGATCATGTTGGGTGAATCCCCCTGGGGACTGGCCTGCCATCATCTGAAGGGAACCGAGTTATTGCACCGTGATCAGGTCAAATGGCGCCATCAGGAGGGCAAACGTCCCTGGCTGGCCGGCATGGTCAAGGAGAAGATGTGTGCCCTGCTGCACGTGAAGGAATTGCTCCTGTTGCTGGAGCGCGGGGTCAACATAGAAGGTCGCTGATAACTTCTGCACTCGGGCTGTTTTATTGCTAGTTTTACCAGTAGACGTTTTCATAAAAGGAATAAAAACATGACAGAAAAGCGCAATATTGCACAAAATCTGGCCGAAGACGAAGTGCTGCAATGGGTCACCTTCCAGCTGGAAAATGAAACCTACGGCATCAACGTGATGCAGGTGCAGGAGGTGCTGCGCTACACCGAGATCGCCCCTGTGCCGGGTGCCCCCGAATACGTGCTGGGCATCATCAACCTGCGCGGCAACGTGGTGACCGTCATCGACACCCGTTCCCGCTTCGGTCTGCCTTCTGGCGATGTGAGTGAAAACTCGCGCATCGTTATCATCGAGGCGGAGAAGCAGGTGATCGGCATCATGGTCGACAGCGTGGCCGAGGTGGTCTATCTGCGTTCGTCCGAGATCGATGCGGCCCCTGCCGTGGGTACCGAAGAGAGCGCCAAGTTCATTCAGGGGGTCAGCAACCGCGATGGCCAGCTGCTTATCCTGGTCGATCTGAACAAGCTGCTCTCCGATGAAGAGTGGGAAGATATCGGTTCCCTCTGATAGGAAGATGATGTGTTGATGATTGAAATTGCCGCCTTGGGGGTGTCCTTGCTGGCGTTGGCGCTGGCCCTGTACGGGGTGTTAGGCAGCCGACGTGGCCAGCGAGAGTCCGAGGCCAGGGTGGAGCTGCTGCAGGGTCAGCTCGAGAGTCTGCGCAAGCAGATGATGGAGCTGCATACCGGAGCCATCGGCATGGGCCAGCGTCTGCAATCCGTCGAAGGGGCCATGCAGCAGGTCAATGACCGCCAGCAGGAGCTTACCCTGCAGGATCCGGAACGCCGCCTGTACAGCCGGGCCGCCAAGATGGTGGAGCTCGGTGCCGACCTCGACGAGGTCATGAACGAGTGTGAATTGCCAAAGGCCGAGGCTGAATTGTTGATTTCATTGCGAAAAGGCCGCTCATGATCGATCGGGAAGGCATCTGCCTTCCTGATTTTCCCGCCCCGCTTTGCGGCTCTCTAAGGCGGGATCTCCCCCACAAATCCTGCTGATAATTGGCATCTTTGAAAAGACGCTTCCCGATACTGTGTTAATATGCAGGCCGCTTCTTTTCACTGATTACATCCTCATGCTGCTTCAAATTCACAACCTGAGCTGCGTGCGTGAAGATCGCACTCTGTTTGAACATCTCTCCTTTGCGGTGGCTCCCGGTGATCTGGTGCAAATTGAAGGCCCCAACGGCGTCGGCAAGACCAGCCTGCTGCGCTTGCTGACTGGCCTGTCTCAGCCTTTTGCCGGTGAAGTGTGCTGGAATGGCGAGAATATTCGCCATTGCCGCGACGAATATCATGCCAATCTGCTCTATCTCGGTCATCAGCCAGGCGTCAAGGCTGCCCTGACACCGCTTGAAAACCTCGCCTTCTACCAGAAACTGCACCATGCGGCCGATACCAGCGTGGACCTGTGGCGGGTGCTGGCCCAGGTCGGTCTGGCTGGCTTTGAAGACAACCCCACCGGTCAGCTCTCCGCCGGTCAGCAGCGCCGCGTCGCGCTGGCCCGTCTGTGGTTGAGTGACCAGCCGGCACTCTGGATCCTGGACGAGCCGTTCACCGCCATCGACAAGCAGGGGGTGAAGGTGCTGGAGCGGCTGTTCCTGACCCATGCCGAGCGGGGGGGCATGGTGATCCTCACCACTCATCAGGACATGACCCTGATGCAGGGACGGCTGAAGACCCTCTCTCTCACGCCCTTGCTGCAGGAGTAGTTCTGATGTTGCGCGCCGTAATGCACCTGATCCACCGTGAGCTGCTGATGGCCCTGCGCCAGCGCTCCGACATCCTCAACCCGCTCTGGTTTTTCCTCATTGTCATCACCCTGTTTCCGCTGGGGATCGGCCCCGAGCCCAAGCTTCTGGCCCGCATTGCCCCCGGCATCATCTGGGTGGCGGCCCTGCTGGCGGCCATGCTCTCCCTGGAGCGGCTGTTTCGCGACGACTTCGGCGATGGCGCGCTGGAGCAGATGATGTTGATGCCCCATCCGCTGGGCTTGCTGGCGCTGGCCAAAGTGATCGCTCACTGGTTGCTGACCGGCCTGCCGCTGTTGCTCATCTCCCCGCTGCTCGCCATCCTGCTGTCGCTGGACATGAACACCTATCTGGCGGTGGTCGCCACCCTGGCGCTGGGCACACCCGTGCTGAGCCTGCTCGGGGCGATCGGGGTGGCCCTCACCGTGGGTCTGCGCAAAGGGGGAGTGCTGCTCAGTCTGCTGATCCTGCCGCTCTATATTCCGGTACTGATTTTTGCCACCTCCGCCATCGATGCGGCGGGGATGGGACTGCCCTATTCGGGGCAGCTGGCGATTCTGGGGGCCATGCTGGCCGGTGCGCTCACCCTGACCCCGTTGGCGGTCTCGGCGGCGCTGCGGGTCAGCGTGAATTGATGAAAGCGTCTGAAAAAGTGGCCATGGAAGGGCCGTTATAAAAAATATAATTGAGATAGATCAAGAGGATGGCTGCTTATTGCTTTCGGGGGATGTGATGTTTTCCGGCAGTGGGTAAGGTAGGCCTCGCCACGATATTAATAACAGAAAGGTTTTGTGAGCTATGTGGAAATGGTTGCACCCTTACGCTAAACCCGAGCGCGCTTACCAGCTGGCAGGGGCCTTGTTGCCCTGGTTTGCCGTGACCAGCCTGCTGGCATTCATCATCGGCACCCTTTGGGGGTTGGCGTTCGCCCCTGCCGATTACCAGCAGGGTGACTCCTTCCGGATCATCTACATCCATGTTCCCGCCGCCATTCTCTCCATGGGGGCCTACTCCACCATGGCGGTCGCGGCCTTCATCGGTCTGGTGTGGCAGCTGAGGATGGCCGACATGACGGTGGCCGCCATCGCGCCGGTCGGTGCCGTGTTTACCTTCATTGCGCTGTTTACCGGCGCCGCCTGGGGCAAACCCATGTGGGGCACCTGGTGGGTGTGGGATGCGCGGCTCACCTCTGAGCTGATCCTGCTGTTCCTCTACCTGGGGGTCATCGCCCTCTACAACGCCTTCAGCGACAAGGTGCTGGCCGGCCGGGCCGCCGGCATCCTGGCGCTGGTGGGGGTGATCAACCTGCCCATCATTCACTACTCGGTGGAGTGGTGGAACACCCTGCATCAGGGCGCCACCATCACCAAGTTTGACAAGCCCTCCATCTCCCCCGAGATGCTGTGGCCGCTGCTCATCATGATCCTGGCCTTTGCCGCCTTCCTCGGGGCCCTCTCCCTGATGCGTTTTCGAAACGAGCTCTTGATGCGGGAGTGGCACCGCCCCTGGGTCAAAGAGATAGCCGAGCAGGAGAAGTAAGCATGCACTTTGCCTCATTCAGTGACTTTCTGGCGATGGGCGGTTACGCCTTCTACGTCTGGCTCTCCTTCGGTCTGACCCTGCTTTGCCTGGTCGGCATCGTCATTTCCACCCGTATGAAAACCCGCAGCCTGCTTGGCGAATTGCGCAGCAAGCAGGCGCGCGAGGCCCGTCGCAAGGCGGCCCAGCAGATGGAGAACACCCTATGAACCCGAGACGCAAAAAACGCCTCACCATCATCCTGGCGATCAGTGCCGGCCTCGCCGCCGTGATTGGCCTGGTGCTCTATGCCCTCAGCCAGAACATCGATCTCTTCTATACCCCGAGCGAGCTGGTGGAAGGCAAGGGACCGGACAAGATCAAGCCGGAAGAGGGGCAGCGCCTGCGCATCGGGGGTCTGGTGGTGCCGGGCTCGGTGCAGCGCGATCCCCAGAGCCTCAAGGTGGCCTTCAAGCTGGTGGACAACGGTGGGCATCTGGTGACCGTCGAGTTTGACGGCATCCTGCCGGATCTGTTCCGCGAAGGGCAGGGCATCGTCGCCCAGGGCACCCTCAAGGATGCCACCACGGTCGCCGCCTTCGAGGTGCTGGCCAAGCACGATGAGAACTACATGCCGCCGGAAGTGGCCGATGCCACCAACGGCATGCACTTCAAGCCGGAATACACCGACGCGCAGTTGAAGGGGAGCAAGCAATGATCCCGGAATTAGGACAGTTTTCACTGATCCTGGCCTTTGCCACCGCCCTGCTGCTGGGCAGCTATCCGCTGCTCGGGGCCAAATGGGGGCGCCTTGGCATGATGTCGGCGGCCCGTCCGCTCGCCTATGCCCAGTTCCTGCTGTTGTTGCTGTCGTTCCTGTGCCTGACCTGGGCCTTCATCGACAACGACTTCACCGTGCAGTACGTGGCCACCAACTCCAACAGCCTGCTGCCGTTGGCCTATCGCATCTCCGCGGTGTGGGGTGCCCACGAGGGTTCCCTGCTGCTGTGGGTGCTGACGCTGGGGGGCTGGACCGCGGCGGTCGCCATGTTCAGCCGCCGCCTGCCGCTCGACGCGGTGGCGCGGGTGCTCGGCGTGCTCGGCCTCATCTCGGTCGGTTTCACCGCCTTCGTGCTGTTTACCTCCGACCCCTTCACCCGCACCTTGCCCTATTTCCCGGTGGATGGGCGCGATCTCAACCCGCTGCTGCAGGACCCGGGTCTCATCTTCCACCCGCCCATGCTCTACATGGGTTATGTGGGCTTCTCGGTGGCGTTTGCTTTCGCCATCGCCTCCTTGATGACCGGCCGGCTCGATGCCACCTGGGCGCGCTGGTCCCGCCCCTGGACCATGGCCGCCTGGGTCTTCCTCACTCTGGGTATAGTGCTTGGCTCCTGGTGGGCCTATTACGAGCTCGGCTGGGGCGGCTGGTGGTTCTGGGATCCGGTGGAAAACGCCTCCTTCATGCCCTGGCTGGCCGGCACCGCCCTGCTGCACTCGCTGGCAGTCAGTGAAAAGCGCGCCACCTTCAAGGCCTGGACCGTGCTGCTGGCGCTCTCCGCCTTCTCTCTGAGCCTGCTGGGTACCTTCCTGGTGCGCTCCGGCGTGCTGGTGTCGGTGCATGCGTTTGCCTCCGACCCGACCCGCGGCCTGTTCATTCTGGGCTTCCTGTTGGCGGTAATCGGTTCATCCTTGCTGCTGTTCGCCTTCAAGGGCTCCCAGGTGAGAAGCCACGGCAAGCACGAGTTGTGGAGCCGCGAGACCCTGCTGCTTGGCAACAACATCATGCTGGTGGCGGGCCTGCTGACCGTGCTGCTCGGCACCTTGCTGCCGCTGGTGCACAAGGAGCTGGGGCTGGGCAGCATCTCCATCGGCACCCCCTTCTTCAATCACATCTACAGCTGGCTGATCATCCCGTTCGCCCTGTTGCTGGGGGTCGGCCCGCTGTTTCGCTGGCGCCGTCAGGAGCTGGGCGAGCTCAAGGGCAAGGTGGTCCTGGCGCTCCTGCTGAGCCTGGCCGCCGCCATCCTGCTGCCGCTGCTGCTGGCCGAGGAGTTCAAGCCCTGGGCTGCGCTCGGTATCGGGCTTGGCGCCTGGATCATCGTCACCAGCGTGCAGGAGACCTGGGCACGCGCCACCCACAAACACAGCTTTGCCGTCGGCGTGCAGCGCCTTGGCAACAGCCACTGGGCCATGATCCTGGGCCACGTGGGTCTTGCGGTGAGCATTATCGGCATCGCCTGCACCCAGAACTACAGCATCGAGAAGGACTTGCGCATGCAGGCCGGCGATCGGGTTCATTTTGCCGATTATGAGTTCGTCTTTACCGGTATCAAGGAGAAGAACGGCCCCAACTACGACGGCTTCAAGGGCGTGCTGGAAGTGCACAAGGATGGCAAGCAGGTGGCTCTGCTCAAGCCGGAGAAGCGCATGTACAAGGTGACCCGGATGCCGATGACCGAGGCGGCCATCGATGCCGGCTTTACCCGGGATCTCTATGCGGCCCTTGGTGAGCAGCTCGACAACGGCGCCTGGGCGGTGCGGATCTACTACAAACCCTTCGTGCGCTGGATCTGGTTCGGCGGCGTTTTCATGGCCATTGGCGGCGTGCTGGCGATGCTGGACAAGCGCTACCGTTTCGGTCGTCGTGAAGAGGAGGCCAAGGCATGAGCAAGAAGACCTGGTTGTTTCTGATCCCCTTCATCGTCTTTCTGCTGGGTGCCGTGTTTCTGTTCAAGGGGCTCTACTCCGATCCCACCAAGCTCGAGTCCGTGATGGTGGGCAAGGAGGTGCCCGTGTTCACCCTGCAGGATATCTATGACCTCAATAAGCAGCATGACAGGAGCATCCTCAAGGGGCGCCCCATGCTGCTCAATGTCTGGGCCACCTGGTGCCCGACCTGCTACGGGGAGCACACCTACCTCAAGCAACTGGCGGGGCAGGGGATCTACATCGTCGGCATGAACTACAAGGATGAGCGGGCCAAGGCCATTAACTGGCTGGCGGAGCTCGGCAATCCCTACCAGATCAATCTGTATGATCCCGACGGCATGCTGGGGCTGGATCTGGGGGTTTACGGCGCGCCGGAGACCTTCTTCATCGACAGTCAGGGCATCATCCGCTATCGCCACGTGGGTGACGTCAACCCCGAGGTGTGGGCATCGACCCTCAAACCCATCTATGACGCCATGAAGTGAGGGAGAACCCGATGAGAATCTTGATTGCATCCCTGCTGCTGCTGGCGGGACTGGGCGGGGCGGGCCAGGCGCTGGCCGCCATCGATGTCTACACCTTCGACAACGACGCTCAGGAGCAGACCTTTCGTGAACTGACCAAGGAGCTACGCTGTCCCAAGTGCCAGAACCAGGACATCGCCGACTCCAATGCGGGCCTGGCCAAGGACCTGCGTGACAAGACCTACCAGATGGTGCGCGAGGGCAAGGAGAAGCAGGAGGTGGTGGACTACATGGTGGCCCGCTACGGCAACTTCATCCTGTACAACCCGCCGTTGATGGCCTCCACCCTGATCCTCTGGCTTGGGCCCCTGCTGGTGATCGTGGTGGGCATAGTCCTGGTGGTGGTGCGCAGTCGCCGTCGTCCCGCGGCAGCTACGCCGGCGGATAGCGCCCTGAGCGCGGAGGAGCAGCGTCGTCTGGCTGCCCTGCTCAAAGAGGAAGAGAAACAATGACCGCATTTTGGATAGTGATCGCGGCCCTGCTGGTGCTGGTGCTGGTGAGCCTGGCACTGGTGTTGCCCCTGTGGCGGGGAGAGGGCCGGCAGAGCATCAGCCGCTCGGCCCTCAACAAACAACTCTATCGTCAGCGTCTGCTGGAGATCGGCGAAGAGCGCGAACAGGGGGTGCTGGCGGAAGAGCAGGACACCCTGATCGAGTTGCAGCGCAGCCTGCTGGACGACATCCCCGACGTGGAGCAGACCGCTCGCGGCGGCAAGAGTCTGATCTGGATCCCGGGGGTGCTGGTGCTGCTGGTGGTGAGCCTGGGGCTCTACTACAAGCTGGGCGCCTGGCAGGAGGTCAGCCGCTGGCAGGACGCCAGCAGCCGGTTGGGCGAGCTCAGCAACCGCATCCTGGTAGAGCGCAATGCCGAGGTCACCGAGCAGGATCTGCTGGACTTCACCCTGGCCCTGCGTACCCGCCTGAAAGAGGAACCGAACGATTACCGCGGCTGGCTGCTGCTGGGCCGACTGTCGCTGGATGGCAATGATCCCGATATGGCCCGCGAGGCACTGGAGCGGGCCTACGCTCTGGCACCGCAGAAGGGGATGGTGGCGGTGCCCTATGCCCAGGCGCTGATGATGACAGGGGATGACGCGCAGGCCGATCAGCTGCTGCGGGGAGCCATCGCCCAGGATCCGGCCAATATAGAGGCGCGCTCCGTCTACGCCTTCATGGCCCTGCAAAAAGAGGACTTCAAGACCGCCCTGCAACGCTGGCGCGAGATGCTGCCGCTGATGGAGAAGGGCTCGACCCGCTACACCATGGTGGAGCGCTCCATCGACTATGCCGAGCAGCAGTTGAAGAAACGTGGCATGACCAGTGCGGTCGTGCCGGCAGAGGCGAGCGGACAGGGCACCGCCTCCGCCCAGGTGCTGGAGGTGAAGGCCGGCGAGTTCCCGCTCAAGGTGACGCTGGCCGATGGCATTGCGCTGCCGGAAGATGCCCATCTGTTCGTGTTTGCGGTGATCCCCAACGGGCCGCCCATGCCCATCGCGGTCAAGCGCATCCCAGGCCCGCACTTCCCGGTGATGTTGTCGCTGGGTGACGGCGATGCCATGATGGAGGGCAACAAGCTGGCCGCCTATCCCGAGCTGCAGTTCAAGGCGCGCCTCTCCCGTGGCGGCAACGTCATGAACAAGGAAGGGGCGTTCGAAGGGGCCTCGGTCCCGGTCGCCACCGGCTCAATTCCTTCAGCGCCGATTGACATCCGCATCGATCACGCCCTCTAATACGCCTCTGGCCCGGCCCTCGATGGGGCCGGGCTGCCTATAATTCAGATTAATCACAATAAAAAGCTAGGACTTCCATATGCATGTGCGTGTAGGGGCATTGACGGTGGCCTTGTTGCTGGGTGGCTGTGCTGGCGGCCCGCCCAAGCCGGGCCCCGAGAGCCTTGACCTCAAGGAGACGCCGAGCCGGCCCGAAGCGACCAGCACGGCCAGTGATAGCCGTGACCCGTTTCAGGGTGCCAACCGGGCTATGTGGGCCGTCAACTACGATGTGCTGGAGCCCTACGTGGCTCGCCCCGTGGTGCACGGCTACGCCCGCTACGTTCCGCAGGGAATGAAGGATGGCATCGAGAATCTGGTGGAGAACTTCAACGAACCGAGCAGCATGGTCAACCACCTGCTGACCGGCGACTTGAAGGGGGCGGGTACCAACCTGGGCCGCTTCACCCTCAATACCACTGTGGGTCTGCTGGGGATCTTCGACGTGGCCAAGCATGCGGGCCTTGCGCGCAACAAGCTGGAGCTTGATACCGTGCTGGGTCGGGCCGATATCGGGGATGGCGCCTACTTGATGGTCCCTGTCTACGGCCCGACAACCACACGCAAGCTGGTGGGGGATACCGTGGATACGTTGTATTTCCCTTATGCCTTGCTGACTTTCCCGTTGAAAGTGGTGCACTGGGCGCTAGATGGTCTGGGTACCCGTTCCAAGCTGATCGATCAGGAGCGGATCATCGACAACGCGCTCGATCCTTACGCCCTGACCAAGGACTTCTATCTGCAGTACAACCAGAACAAGGTGACCGGTCGTCAGACCGAGCTCAAGCAAGAGCAGCAGGAGAAGCAAGACGACAGCAATCTGGATGACTATCTGGACGAGATCGACCAGTGATGCCTGTGCATCCCGGCTCGAATGACAAAGGCGCCTGCGGGCGCCTTTTTGCTGCGCTGGCCGCCCCTTGCGCCATAAAAAACGCCCCGCAAGAGCGGGGCGTTTTGGCAAGAGTGTGGCGCTATCAGGCAGCCAGGTTCTTGGCCACGAATTCCCAGTTGACCAGGGCCCAGAAGGTTTCCATGTACTTCGGACGCAGGTTGCGGAAGTCGATGTAGTAGGCGTGCTCCCACAGGTCGACGGTCAGCAGCGGGGTGGTACCGGCTTCGGTCAGCGGGCAACCGGCGTTGGAGGTGTTGACGATGGCCAGGGAGCCGTCAGCCTTTTTCACCAGCCAGGTCCAGCTGGAGCCGAAGTTGCCGATGGCAGACTTGGTGAACGCATCCTTGAACTCGGCGAAGGAGCCGAACGCCTTGGTGATGGCATCGGCCAGGGCGCCAGTGGGCTCGCCACCGCCGTTCGGGGAGAGGCAGTGCCAGTAGAAGGTGTGGTTCCAGATCTGGGCGGCGTTGTTGAAGATGCCACCAGTGGAGGTCTTGATGATCTCTTCCAGAGACTTGCCTTCAAACTCGGTACCCGGCACCAGGTTGTTCAGGTTGACCACGTAGGTGTTGTGGTGCTTGCCGTGGTGGTATTCCAGAGTTTCCTGGGAGATGTGCGGTTCCAGAGCATTGATTGCATAGGGCAGAGCGGGAAGTTCGAATGCCATTTTCTACTCTCCATTGGCTGGCCGTGCGAAGGCGACGGTTGCAAGACATTGCGTACTCTTTTCTATTTTGAAAAGAATTGTTCTTGAAGTGATGGGGCCAGTTGGCCCAAAGCCCATCGATTGTACCAGCATCAAAGATGGCCTAACAACTCTTGATTCTCGCCATGATCCGGATCAAGCTGCGGCGTATTGATTCGTCACTTCTTGCTGTTGCCGCGGTTTGCCAGTTTGTGGTCTGCCGGGATTGCAGTAGAATGGCCGCCGAAATCGCTCTAGTGAGGCACCTATGGAAACTATTGAAAAGATCAAACAGCAGCTGGCTGAAAACCCCATCATCCTGTACATGAAGGGCTCCCCCAAGCTACCCAGCTGCGGTTTCTCTGCCCAGGCCTCCCAGGCCCTGATGTCCTGTGGCGAGCCGTTTGCTTACGTCGACATCCTGCAAAACCCGGACATCCGCGCCGAGTTGCCGAAGTTTGCCAACTGGCCCACCTTCCCGCAGCTGTGGGTCGAGGGCGAGCTGGTCGGCGGCTGCGACATCATGATCGAGATGTTCCAGGCTGGCGAACTGCAGACCCTGATCAAGGAAACTGCCGCCAAACACAAGCAGGATGACGTTGCCGCCGAATAAGGCCGCTATCGCATCATGCAAAAAGGGGAGCCATCGGCTCCCCTTTTCTTATGCTGCAAGACGGTATCAGGCGATGCGCTCGATGCGCGCCAGATAGAAACCGTCGAAACCGGTGGCCGCCGGGCTCACGGTGTGATCACCGAGCAGGCGGAAGTTGTCGTTGGCGGCGAGGAACTTGTCCACCTGCTGGCGGTTCTCCTCGGGCAGGATGGAGCAGGTGGCGTAGACCAGCATGCCACCCACTTTCACCATCTGGCTGTAGCGCTGCAGGATCTCTTCCTGCAGGGCTACCAGCACCGGCAGCCGCTCGGCGGTATCGCGCCACTTGGCATCCGGATTGCGCTTGAGTACGCCAAGGCCGGAGCAGGGCACGTCCAGCAGCAGGCGATCCGCGCTCTCTTTGAGGCGCTTGACGGTCTTGCTGCTGGTGATGACCCGGGTCTCCACGTTGTGGGCACCGGCGCGGCGGGCGCGTTGCTTGAGGTTCTCCAGCTTCCACTCTTCCACGTCCATCGCCAGCAGGCGGCCCTTGCCCTTCATCATGGCGGCCAGATGCAGGGTCTTGCCGCCGGCACCGGCACAGGCGTCGATCACCCGCATGCCGGGGGCCACGTCGAGCGCCGCCGCGATGTGCTGGGAGCCGGCATCCTGCTGCTCGAACCAGCCGTCGGCAAAGGCGTTGGTACGAAACAGGGCGGCATCCGAGGTCACTTCCAGGGCGCTCTCGACCCCTTCTACCGGTACAGTGGTGACCTGCTCTTTGGCCAGCGCCGCCTGCAGCTCGTCACGGGTGCACTTGAGGGTGTTGACCCGCAGGTAACGTTTGGGCATGGCGGTCAGGGCGGCACGCTCGGCCGGCCAGGCATCGCCCAGCTGCTCGCTGCCGAGCTTTTCCAGCCAGGTCGGGCAGCCATCCATCAGCACCGGGTTTTTCTTGGCTTCGGTCAGGCGGCGACGAAACGCCTCTTCATTGAAGCGATCCAGGGTCGGGTGGTTGGGTTGAGCTATCTTGTGGAAAGCATGCCAGCTGTGCAGCAGCGGCCAGACGTACTTCTCGGCCTGGCGGACCTGAATACCGGTCAGGGCGCAGTAGAGGCTGAGGCGGCGCAGCAGATCGCCGGTGACCAGGGCAATCCTTGCCTGTTCTTGCGGTTTGAGTTCGATGCCGGAAAATTGACGGGCATAGGCGCGATCCAGGGTGAGACCCTGGCCCAGCACATCGTCAACAATGGCAACGACCAGGTCCCCGAGACGGGGCAACAGTGGGGATTTGAGCATGAGATTAACCTTGGTCAGAAAAAGACGAACCGTCGCCATGGTGACGCGGCTCAAAAACTGATAAATCCGCGCAATGATAGGGGCTAGACAGGGTTGGTGCAACACTCCTCATTTGGGGAATATCCGGTAGGTGGTACTGGACTAAACAGGGCTGCAGGCGAATGATGCCGGTTGCAGTTCAGGTGAGTGCATTTTAAAAGGACTAAAAGATGCAGTTGATGAAATTTTCTCCTTTGGCGCTGGTGGTTGCCAGCTTGATGAGTTCGGGCGGCCTTGCGGCCAAGGAGTGGGATACGGTCGCGGCGCGCGCCACCGCCGCCGACGGTTATGAAGTGCGGGCCAACCAGTTTCGGGTGGCCAAGGTGCCCATCGACTATTTTGCCGGACTGCAAGCCGGGGCGCGTTCGCTGACCCTGCCGCTGCCAGACGGGGGAGAAGTGACCTTCACCCTGCAGGCCTATGATCTGCTGCCGGCCGATCAGGCGGCCAAATTCCCCGAAATTAAGACCTTCAAGGGTCACAACCCGGCGGCGCCGGTAGAGACGGGGCGTTTTGATCTGGGGCCGCTGGGCTTCCACGCCATGTTCACCCATCAGGGCAAGACGGTGTTCGTCGATCCCCTCAGCAATGCCGAAGGGTATGCCGTCTATTACCAGCAGGACGCCTACAGCCGGCTGGGGGAGGAAGCGGACAAGGTTATCGGCAGCGATGCGAGCAAGGCGCTGGCGCACAAGGTGCAGGTGGATGGCAACGTGCGCAAGCGCTACGTCATCGCCATCTCGGCGGCGGGGGAGTACACCCAGTTCCACGGTGGCTCCAAGGTGCTGGCCACCGCGGCCATCGCCACCCTGCTCAACCGGGTCAACGAGGTGTACCAGCGCGACGTGGGGGCCGAGTTTCAGTTGGCCAGCGGCAACGACAACATCATCTTTACCGATCCCATCAGTGATCCTTTTACCAATACTGACAGCGATGCAGCGCTCAATATTACCGTTCAGTCTAATGCGCAGGCCTTGCCCAGCGAGCCTTTAGGCGCGTTTGACATCGGCCATGTGGTCAATACCGGTGGCGGTGGGTTGGCTGGGTTAGGGGTGCTGTGTACTACGGGTCGTTCACGGGGGGTGACTGGTTCAAGTACTCCGCAAGGAGATGCCTTCTTTATCGACTATGTGGCCCACGAGATCGGCCACCAGTTCGGCGCCGATCACACCTTCAATGGCACCACCAACAGCTGCGGCAGCGGTAACCGTGTTGCGGATCAGGCTTGGGAGCCGGGCAGCGGCACCTCCATCATGGCCTATGCGGGCATCTGCGGGGAGGAGAACATCCAGCCCCACGGCGACCCCTATTTCCACAGCAAGTCCATCGAGCAGATGCGGGCGCACATGGCGACCGTGCCGACCTGCGGCACCTCCATCGATCTTGTCAACAACGCGCCCCAGGCGGCGGCCGGGGCCAGCCGCATCATTCCGGCCAACACGCCGTTCGTGCTGAAGGGGGCCGGCGCCGATCTGGACGGTGATCCCCTGACCTACACCTGGGAGCAGATCGATCTGGGTACTGAGTCGAGCAGCCTGGCCACCATGGTGGACGACGGCAGCCGGCCGCTGTTTCGCTTCGTCTCCCCCACCAGCTCACCGGAGCGGATCCTGCCGAGCTTGCCCTCCCTGCTCTCGGGCACGCTCGCTAAGGGCGAGGCCTGGCCCACCACCAACCGGGATCTCAACTTCCGGCTGACGGTGCGTGACGGCAAGGGCGGTGTCGCCAGCGACGACATGAAGCTACAGGTGGTCAATACCGGCAGCGCCTTCCGGCTGACTGCGCCGCTAGGGGTGTCGTTGACGCCGGGGGCAAGTCAGGCGGTCAGCTGGGATGTGGCCGGCACCAGCCTGGCACCGATCAGCTGCAGCAAGGTGGACCTGCTCCTGACCCAGAGCGAGGGAGCCAGCTGGAGCAGCCTGGCGGTCAGCCAGCCCAACAGCGGCTCGGCTACCGTGACCCTGCCGGCGGATCTGGCCAGCGACGCCCGTCTGAAGGTTGCCTGCAGCGACAACATCTTCTTCGCCATCAGCCCGGCCAAGCTGCCGGTCGTCCAAAGCGGCGGCAGCTCGGGCGGTGGCGGTGGTGGCGCCCTCGGTCTCTGGACCCTGGCGCTGGCCCTGCTGGGCTGGCAGCGGAGGCGCGGATGAGGGCGGCCTGGCTGGTGTTGGCGTCCCTGCTCGGCGGCTGTCAGGCTGACGCCGATACCCTGGAGCAGGCGGTCAGCGCCAGCCTGGCCAAGCAGGATTACCGGCTGATCGTGCGGGCCGGGCGAGGCGAGGTGGCGCCCGGCATAGCGCCGGAGCAGCAGGCTTCGGCCAAGGCCCGCTGCGGCGTGCGCTATCTGGAGGGGCTGGGGGATGTGATCAAGCCAGGCCAGCAGGAGGCCCAGGCCAAACTGGCGGCCTACGCGGCCGACTACAACCGGCGCATGCTGGCGCACTGCCCGTCACTACCGGCGACGGATCGGCAGTGACAGAGGGCCGTCAAGGTCAACAGGGGGAGGCGCGAGCCTCCCTCTTTTTTACGGCTGTCATTTGCCGGTCACAAGGCTTGTACCCATGGCGTGCTCGTCGCACAATGCCTGCACGCATGGCCGCATGGGCGGCAAAGAGAGAAGGAAAATCAAGATGATGGATGTAGCCGATCTGCGCCGTGAATACACCCGGGGTGGACTGCACAGGGCCGATCTGCCGGCCGAGCCCCTCGCCCTGTTCGAGAAGTGGCTGGCCCAGGCGTGCGAAGCCAGGCTGACCGATCCCACCGCCATGGTGGTGGGCACAGTGGATGCCGACGGCCAGCCCTGGCAGCGCACCGTGCTGCTCAAGCACTACGACGCCGAAGGCATGGTGTTCTACACCAACATGGGCAGCCGCAAGGCACACCAGCTGGAGGGCAACCCCCGCATCAGCCTGCTCTTCCCCTGGCACACCCTGGACAGACAGGTGCACGTGACCGGCCGGGTGGAGAAAATGAGCACCTTCGAGGTGATGAAGTATTTCCACAGCCGTCCCAAAGACAGCCAGATCGCCGCCTGGGTCTCCAAACAGTCGACCCGCATCTCGGCGCGCGGCGTGCTGGAGGCCAAGTTCCTCGAACTCAAGCAGAAGTTTGCCAATGGCGAGGTGCCGCTGCCGAGCTTCTGGGGCGGTTTCCGGGTGCGCATCGACACGGTCGAGTTCTGGCAGGGGGGCGAGCATCGCCTGCACGACCGCTTCTACTACACCCGTGAAGGGGAAGGGTGGCACATCGAGCGGCTGGCGCCCTGAGCACCCCGCGAGTCCTCTGCTGCTGACAAGGAGTCTGTATGCGTCTGTATGGCGATCTGAAGTCCGGCAACTGCTACAAGCCCTGGCTGCTGGCCCGCTGGCTTGAGCTGCCCCTCGAGTGGGTGCCGGTGGATGTGCTGGCGGGGGAGACCCGCACCCCTGATTTTCTGGCCCTGAACCCCAACGGCAAGATCCCGGTTCTGGAGCTGGCCCAGGGCGACACCCTGGCGGAGTCCAACGCCATCCTCTTCTACCTGGCGCAAGGGTCGCCCCTGTGGCCGGCCGAGCCGCGTCAGCAGGCCGAGGTGCTCAAGTGGCTGTTCTTCGAGCAGTACAGCCATGAGCCCTATATCGCGGTAGCTCGTTTCATTGTTCACTATCTGGGGCGGCCGGAGTCCCAGGAGGCGCGCCTCGACGGACTCAAAGCCGGCGGCGAGAAGGCGTTGGCGGTGCTGGAGCAGCAGCTCAAGCAGAGCCCCTACCTGTGCGGCGAGGCGCCGACCATTGCCGACATCGCACTGTACGCCTACACCCATGTGGCGGAGGAGGGGATCTTCTCGCTGCAAGGCTGGCCCGCCATCCGGGCCTGGATTGCTCGAATCGAGGCGCATCCCCGCCACCTGAGCCTGCCTGCTGCTTGTCAGGCCGGCTGATGGAACTGCTGATCGAGCGCGCCCTGTGGCAGCCCCACTGGGCGCCGGTGTTGCAGGCCTGGCAGCGGCAGGGCCATTGCTGGCAGTTGCTGCAGAGCAAGGTCGATGAGCGTTTGCCGAGCGATGCCGGCGGACTCTGGTCCTGTTGTCCGCCCGATGGCGTGCGTTCGGCCAGCGCACTGCTGGCGGCCTGGCTGGACGGCGATCTGCCCGATCAGCAGGCCGTTGATCCGAGCCGGCAGATCCTCATCAGCGGCTCGGCTTCCCTGCTGACGCTGGCGCGAGAGGAGGGGCTGCTGACCCTAGGGCCACAGGGCGCCGATCTGACGCTGACGGCGCAGGACGATCTGGGCGCCGTGCTCAATCGCCTGCTGGCCCGCCGCCTGACGGTGCCCGTGCTGGCCGAGCCTTCCTCCCGGTCGGAGCCCGCTCTGCAGCTGCGCCCCCTGCTGGCGCTCGATGAAGCCGAGGTGGTGCGCTATTGCAGCGATGCGGCGCTCGCCCGCTACACCCTCAACATTCCCCACCCCTATCCGCCGGAGGCGGCCCGCGACTGGCTGGCCGGCTGCTGGCGCAAGGCGGCGCTCGGATTGGGTTGGAGCTGGGCGCTGACCCTGCCGACTGGCGAGGGCCATGCGACGCTGGTGGGGGTGATCTCGCTGAACTGGAACGGCGAGCTGGCCTGGTGGGTGGGTGTGCCCTGGCAAAACCGCGGGCTGGCGACCCGGGCCGCCCGGCTGGTGAAGGCCTTTGCGTTCGACCGGCTGCAGCTGCCGGTGCTCACCGCCCGCCACATGCCGGACAACCATGCCTCCGGCCGGGTAATGGCCAAGCTGGGCATGCGCTATTGCGGCCGACGGGCACTGAGTGGCCAGCGCCCGGGCTTAAGCCAGAGCCAAAGCGAGGTGAGCTACTGGCAGCTGGCGCGAAGCCTGACGCTGGCGGCGCCGGTCGAACGGCAGCTGGCCCCCCTGCTGGCCGACGAGCGGGTGGTGGCGGCCATCCTGCAGACACAGGTCGGGGAGGGGGCGCCGCAGCGGCTGACGCTGTTCATGACAAATCGGGATGAGGCAGAAGAGGGCGAGCCCGCCGCCGCGCCGCCACGCTCCCTGGGTACTGACGGGCCGCTGGCGGTGGAATACTACGACCAGGATGCGCTGGCGCAGGCCGAGCCGGAGCAGCTCCATCTGTTGCGCGGCCTGCTGCTGAAAGACGCCGAAGAGCAGGGACTGGACTATCTGCTGCAGCTGGCCAGCCTGCAGCGCCATGGGCCTCTGTTGCTGACCCTGGCGGAGCGGCGCCAGCGCCTGCGCTGGCTCGCAAGGGAGGAGTCCAGACTCGCCCTGCTGGCCGCTGAGCCGCTCCCCCATCGCTATCATCTGCTCGACTTGCTGGTGGCCTTGCCCGTTCTGCTCGATGAGCTGGCCGGTCGCTGGCATCGGGATGCCGATGACACCCTGGCCTGGCTGGCACGGGCCGAACCGCTGTTGTTCAATGCCTATCGAACCGCCATCACCAGCCTGCAACCGGCCGATCTGCATGAGTTGCTGGCGCAGGTGGCGGATCGTTTTCCTGAGTCCACCCTCCCATTTCTGGACAAAGGTGCTCAGGGCGGCGGGCAGTTTGTGGAATAATGCCCGCTCTGCTGTACGAGGAGTAACGCTGTATGCTGAGAACCGAGCGCCCTGGCGACATGCTGCCGGTCTATGACCTGGTGAGTGCCGCCTTTGGCCGTACCGACGAGGCCGAACTGGTCAACCGCCTGCGCGAATGCGGCGCTGCCGTGGTGACCATGGTCGAGGAGGAGGAGTACGAGTTCATGGGGCACCTGATGCTGAGCCCGATCACCATTAACGGGGTGGAGGGGCCCTGGCTTGGTCTCGCGCCCGTGGCGGTCCACCCGGATTGGCAGGGGCAGGGGATCGGCTCGGATCTGGTGCGCGAGGGGCTGGATACGGCGCTGGAGATGGACTGGAAGGCGGTGGTGGTACTGGGTGACCCGACCTATTACAGCCGCTTCGGTTTTCGTCCCGCCAGCGAGTTCGGCCTGCACTGCATCTATGAAGTGCCCGCCGACTGCTTCATGGCGATGGAGCTGCAGGAGGGCGGTCTGGCTGGCGTGCAGGGGGAGGTGCTCTACCACCCGCTGTTTGACGAGTTGCCGGAAGAGACGGCATCCTGACCCATAAAAAAAGCCCTCAGCGAGGGCTTTTTTTATGTCATCCCCTTGCGTGTACAGGGCTTGCTCAGGCGCGGGTATCGAGCAGGTTGCCCTTGCGATCCTCAGCCCCCGTCATGCCCGCCAGTTGTTTGCCAAGGGGGCTCTGCCGGTATTGCAGGTAGTCGCCGAGCTGCTGTTGCTGCTGGTGGCGTTCTTCCATCCGGTAGAGATCGACAGCCGTCGGGGCGCTTTTATCATCGCTCTCCTGCCCACTGGCTTGCAGATAGCGATCCACGGCGGCCTTGTCCTGCTGCTGCTCTGTGTAGGAGACGGCCAGAGTGCGGCGGGTGGTCTCTTTCTCCTCCTGCGTCGCCACGTATTCATCTCTCTTGTCCAGCGCCTTGTCGCGGCCCTGGTTGAGCTGCTCCGGGGTCAGCTTGGGATAGGTGTTGCCATAACCGGGCAACGGCATGGGACGAGTGCTGATCTGCATGGGATACCTCTCTGCTAAACCTGGCTGCTTGAGCAATGGCCGCATGATACGAGCTTTCACTTGCGCAAAAAAGCATCATCAGGTGTGCCGTCAAGAGTGGGTTCAGCTTCGAAAGCAGGTTGTGGACAAGGCAAGAAGTGAAACTCGCAGCCGGGGTGGCCTGGTCGGCAGCAGAGACGGTGGGGTCGGGCAGCTGAGATAGAAAAGGCGCCCGAGGGCGCCTTCTGTCACCGCGAGGGGATCAGTTGAAGAACCAGTAGCCGCGGTTGACCAGCCGGGTCAGCAGCTGCAGGAAGCCGGCCTGATCGGCCAGTTCCACCATGTCGGCCTGGGTGACCATGTCCTTGTCGCACAAGAGCGAAATGGCCGCCGCATCCTCGCTCGGCAGGGTCCAGGCTTCGCCGTCGATGTAGCAGGTCTGGCTCTCGCCACTGAACCAGACAGAGCGCAGCCCCGGCACCTTGATGGCGGGCTCGCCCTGGGTAAGCAGGTCGGCCACTTCCTCGGCGCTGTAGTCAGGCTCCACCGGATTGACGTCCAGATCGTGCTTGGCCTCGGAGATCATGGTGCCGAACCACTCCTTGAACAGGGTCTCGTCATCGAGTGCCTGCTGCATCAGCTCGCGCAGGCGGTGCAGTTCATGGGGCTGGATCTCGCCGTGGCGGGCGCGGGGCTTGAGATCGGCGTCGCCGTAACGCTCGGTGCGCACCTCGTTGTCGATCAGGTGATCGGCAAAGGAGGAGATAAGCGCCTTGGCATCCGGCGCGCGAAAGCCCACCGAGAAGTTCAGGGAGGGCTCGATGGCGTAGCCCTCGTGGGGGAATCCAGGCGGAATGTAGAGGATGTCGCCCGGCTCCATGATGACGTCGATGATCGCCTCGAACGGCTCGCAGTGCAGCAGGGCGGCGTGGGCGGCAAACTCATTGAGCGGTGCGGCATCGCCGACCCGCCAGTGGCGTTTGCCCTGGCCCTGGGTGATGAAGACGTCGTAGTTGTCGATATGGGGACCGACGCCGCCGTGAGGGGTGGAGAAGCTCACCATCACATCGTCAAAACGCCAGCCCGGGATGAACTGGAATGGCAGCGCCAGCTCGTTGACCTCGGGGGCCCAGTGGTTGCAGGCCTGCACCAGTACGGTCCAGTTCTCTTCGCCCAGGTGATCGTAGGATTCGAAGGGGCCGTGGGCAGCTTCCCACTTGTTGTTGAAGCGGGTCACCAGGCGCGATTCAATCACCTCTTCCATGGCCAGACCCGCCAGCTCGTCCGGGCTGATGGGATCCTGAAAGTCGGTGAAACCGCCCTTGATGAGGAGCGGGCGCTTCTGCCAGTAGTGCTCGAGGAAGTGAGCGATATCCAGATTGAGTTGGTACATGGTCTTCTCGTGTCTCTGTGAGAGAGGTGTTGCCCAAGACGGGCTTGGGCAACGCCACTCATGGCCCTGCCTTGGCAGGGAAAACAACAGGGGGCCCTGTGGCAGAGCATGCCCAGGGCCCCCGATACTCTCTCGCCCGCTTATTTCAGCAGGTCGACCAGACGCTGGGCGTCGCCGATATAGTTGGCCGGGGTCAGCTTCTTCAGCTCGACCTTGACGGCTTCCGGCAATTCCAGGGTGTCGATAAAGGTACGCATCCCTTCGGCGTCCACGCGGCGGCCACGGGTCAATTCTTTCAGCTTCTCGTAGGGCTTCTCGATGCCGTAACGGCGCATCACGGTCTGGATCGGCTCGGCCAGCACTTCCCAGTTGGCATCCAGATCGGCGGCCATGGCATCGGCGTTGGCTTCCAGCTTGGAGATGCCCTTCAGGGTCGCCTGATAGGCAATCAGGGAGTAACCCACTGCCACGCCCAGGTTGCGCAGTACGGTCGAGTCGGTCAGGTCACGCTGCCAGCGGGAGATGGGCAGTTTGCTCGCCAGGTGCTGGAACACGGCGTTGGCCAGACCCAGATTGCCTTCGGAGTTTTCGAAGTCGATGGGGTTGACCTTGTGCGGCATGGTGGAGGAGCCGATCTCGCCGGCGATGGTGCGCTGCTTGAAGTGGCCCAGGGAGATGTAGCCCCACACGTCGCGGTCGAAGTCGATCAGGATGGTGTTGAAGCGCGCCATGGCGTCGAACAGCTCGGCGATGTAGTCGTGCGGCTCGATCTGGGTGGTGTAGGGGTTCCAGGTCAGGCCCAGAGAAGTGACGAACTCCTCGGAGAACTGGTGCCAGTCCACTTCCGGATAGGCGCTGATGTGGGCGTTGTAGTTGCCCACGGCGCCGTTGATCTTGCCCAAGATCTCCACTGCCATGATCTGCTTGAGCTGACGCTCCAGACGGTAGGCGACGTTGGCCATTTCCTTGCCCATGGTGCTCGGGGTGGCCGGCTGACCGTGGGTGCGCGACAGCAGCGGCATGTCGCGGTACTCGGCGGCCAGGCGCTTGATCTCGGCAATCAGCTTCTCGCAGTAGGGCTTGATGACCTCCTCGCGGGCGGTCTTCAGCATCAGGCCGTGGGAGTTGTTGTTGATGTCTTCGGAGGTGCAGGCGAAGTGGATGAACTCGCTGACGGCGGCCAGCTCCGGGTTCACTTCCACCTTCTCTTTGAGGAAGTACTCCACCGCTTTCACATCATGGTTGGTGGTGCGCTCGATCTGTTTGATGCGGGCGGCGTCGCTCTCGTTGAAGTTGCTGACGATGCCGTCGAGCAGGGCACTGGCGGCAGCGCTCAGGGCAGGGACTTCCGGGATCCCGGCGTGGCTGGCCAGTTTTTGCAACCAGCGCACCTCGACTTCGACGCGAAAACGCAGCAGACCGAATTCGGAGAAGATAGGGCGCAGGGCATCGGCCTTGTCGCCATAACGACCGTCAATCGGGGAAACAGCAGTCAGCGCGGACAGCTCCATGGGGTGAACTCCTGATGATTGGTGTGGGGGATTCGTATCCACTCGCGCGCGGGCCGGGGGCCATCAAGGCTGATGTGCGGCTGTTCACCTTGTTCTCCCTCTGCCTTTGCGCGAGCCAATGATTAGTAACGCTTGGCCAGTTCCACCATCTTCTTGCGGGCGAAGATGATCTGGGTACGGCTTCCGCCGAGCTGGCGCCACAGCACGCAGGCCCGGATGCCGGCCAGCAGCAGGGCGCGCACCTTGTGCTGCACCAGCGGCTGCTGCAGGAACAGCGGTGTACCCGCCACCTGGATTCTGGGGCCGATCGGGCTGATGAGATCGCTATAGATGCTCGCCATGTTGGCCAGGATCTGCTCGTCGAGCAGGTCGAAATGCTGTTGCTGGCGACCAATCTGGCCGATCCGCTCACCCAGCATGTTGAGAATGTCCTTGCGCTTGGCCAGCTTGCGCTCCAGCGCAATCAGGCTCACCACGTAGCGGGTCAGCTCGGCATTCTTCTGGCTGCCGTCGGCGCCCAGCTGCTCGACCAGGGCGCGGTAGCCGTCGCGAATGGCCAGGTGGTTGCCGAACACGTCCAGCGGCTGCTTGGGGTCGGTGACCAGGATGCTGGAGAGGCTCTCGCGCAGGGAGGCCTCATCACAGGTGCCGTCGCGGGCCACCTTCTGCACCAGGTAGGCGGCCTGGCAGATGCCGGCAAAGGCCATGGTTCTGTCTTGGAATTTGTCGCTCATATCTTCACAGCCCTGTTCTGTTCATTCACCGGCCGATGCCATGATCCGGCCTGGAAGTTGCCAATCATGTATCACTGCCTTGTGCTGTTTTTTCTTTGTCCCTTCTCCCCGCGAGGGGAGAAGGGAGTAGAGCGCGGACGCTTGTGAGCGTCCAGCCCTTACACCGGATGGCTGAAACGCTGCTCTATGATGCCGCCGCCCAGACACACTTCCCCGTCGTAGAAGACGGCGGACTGACCCGGGGTCACCGCAGCCTGTTTCTCGTCGAAGATGACCCGGATGGTCTCATCGTCGATGGGCTGGATCAGGCAGGGGATATCTTCCTGCCGATAGCGGGTCTTGACGGTGCAGCGGCGCGGTTCGCGAATGGGGGTGCGATCCACCCAGTGCAGCTGGCTCGCGATCAGGCCATCGGAGTAGAGGCGGGGATGTTCCCCCTGCGCCACTATCAGGGTGTTGCGCTCGACCGCTTTGTCGACCACGTACCAGGCCTCTTCGGTGGCATCTTTGCGCCCGCCGATGCCAAGGCCCTTGCGCTGGCCCAGGGTGTGATACATCAGCCCTTGGTGTTCGCCGATCACCTTGCCGTCCACGGTTTCGATGGGGCCGGGCTGGGCGGGCAGGAACTTGGCCAGGAAGTCCTTGAATTTGCGCTCACCGATAAAGCAGATGCCGGTGGAGTCTTTCTTCTTGGCGGTGATGAGATCCAGCTGCTCGGCGATGCGGCGCACCTCGGGTTTTTCCAGATCCCCGACCGGAAACAGGCTCTGACCCACCTGGGTTTCGCTCAGGGTGTAGAGGAAGTAGCTCTGATCCTTGTTGGTGTCGAGACCGCGCAGCAGGCGCGGGCGGCCTGTGCTGTCGTCACGGCGCACATAGTGGCCGGTGGCGATGTAGGTGGCCCCCAGCTCCTCGGCGGCAAACTCCAGGAACGCCTTGAACTTGATCTCCTTGTTGCACAGGATATCCGGGTTCGGCGTACGGCCGGCCTTGTACTCTTCGAGGAAGTGCTCGAACACGTTGTCCCAGTACTCGGCAGCGAAGTTGATGGTGTGGAGTTTCATCCCCAGCTTGTCGCAGACGGCCTTGGCATCAGCCAAATCCTGGGCGGCAGAGCAGTACTCGTCCGTGTCGTCTTCTTCCCAGTTCTTCATGAACAAGCCTTCGACCTGATAGCCCTGCTGCTGGAGCAGGTAGGCCGAGACGGAAGAATCCACGCCGCCGGACATGCCGACGATCACCTTGATTTGGCTGTTGTCTGTCATTAGTCGAAGTTACCAGTTCGTTTAAACGGGGCGTATTCTACCAGAATTTCGCGCCCCCGGTCACATATCCATGCCGCTGTTCCCATCAGGAACCCGGCAGCAGGAAATCGTTTTTCTTGTCTCGGCCTCACGGCGTAAAAAAGAGCCTCCAACGGCTCTTAGATAAAGGCCTTGAGGGCCGACAGTGGCAGCCTGGTACCCGCCAGATAGTCCTGAATGCATTGCCACACCAGAGGGCTTCTCAGGGCCGCCTTGCACTCGGCAATCTCCTCCAGGGTGAGCCAGTGGCAGGCCAGCACGTCGCCGTCGGGATCCTCTGGATGGTGCTGACCCGGTGCCTTTTCAAGGTCGAAGATGACGGCGATGCGCACAAAGGTGGCCTCGCTGTCCGCCGGCTTGTAGAGATAGACCCCGAGCCAGTCGGTAGGAGCGGCGGTGAGCCCGGTTTCTTCTTTCAGCTCGCGGCAGGCCGCCTGGACGAGATCTTCCCCCGGCTCCACGTGGCCGGCGGGCTGGTTGAAGCTGCGCTGGCCTTTTATCTCCTCTTCCACCAGCAGGAAGCGGCCCTGCCAGTGTACCAGGGCGGCCACGGTAAGGCGGGCGGGCAGGGGGGGATGATCGCTCATTGGGACTCCTTGTCAGGTTGACTGTGCCCCGGCGGGGCACTCGATCAGGTTGCGCCATCTATGTTATGGCACGCTGGCCAAATGGCTTGCTCGTGTTATTCCGATGGCTTGCTGCGGGCCGGACGGCGCGCGGTGCCACGGCCGCCGCTGCGATTGGCCGGGCGGGGGCTTGCTTCGCGGCTGTCCCGCTTCTGGCGTTGTTCCTGG
Source organism: Aeromonas sp. QDB20 (assembly GCF_027707805.1). NCBI lineage: Bacteria > Pseudomonadati > Pseudomonadota > Gammaproteobacteria > Aeromonadales > Aeromonadaceae > Aeromonas > Aeromonas sp. QDB20. Next base: position 31,042 of record NZ_JAPCJC010000024.1, read on the forward strand.
TGTTGAGCGTCACGGGTCGGCCGGGCCTTGCTGTTGCTGCCGGCCCCCTGTGGCCTGGCGGATGTGCGCGGCTTGCCGTGCGTTGCAGAATGCCGTGGCGCCGGTGCCAGCTCGGGAGCGGGCAGGGCGCGGCTCTCCCCCGGCGCCAGACCATCGAGGGTCCACTCCCCGATGGCGTAGCGGACAAGGCGCAAGGTGGGGTGACCGATATGGGCGGTCATCCGCCGCACCTGGCGGTTGCGCCCCTCGACAATCTTGATCTCCAGCCAGCAGGTGGGGATCTCCCTGCGCTCGCGAATAGGCGGGTTGCGCGGCCATACGGTGGGCTCATCCATGATGCGCGCCCCGGCGGGCAGGGTCATGCCGTCGTTGAGCTCCACCCCGGCGCGCAGGGCGGCCAGTTTCTCCTCGCTCGGCACGCCTTCCACCTGTACCCAGTAGGTCTTGGGGGTCTTCTCCCCCGGCTGGGTGAGGCGCGCCTGCAGCTTGCCGTCGTTGGTGAGCAGCAACAGCCCCTCGCTGTCGCGATCGAGCCGGCCCGCGGCATAGATGCCGGGCTCGGTGATGTAATCCTTGAGGGTCTCGCGGCCCGCCTCGTCGGTGAACTGACAGAGCACCATGTAGGGTTTGTTCAAGAGCAGCAGCTTGCGATCGGCAGGCGCCGGTGCCGGTTTGCGCTCGCCCTCCTTGTCTCTCATGGCGTGCTGCGCCTCCCTGCGCTGGGATGGGCGCGCCGTGGCGGGCCCTTTGGCCTTGTGCTCGGTGTCAGGGCGGGCGGAGAGGGAGAGGCGGGGACGGGCTGATTTCATCGCATGCATACCAAAAACAGAGGAAGGGCGAGTGTACCACAGGGGGCTGTCACGGGCATGAACGACGGGGCTAGCAGCTCAGCCGAGCAGACCGTCGATGACGATGGCCTGACGGGCGGGGGCGGAGCCAGCGTGCAGCAGCGCGGTGCCCACCTGCTCGTCTATCAATGCGCGAGCCAGCCGGGTGAGGGGGCGCAACTGCTCGGGGGCAAGACTGGTGGGCACCGCCAGCAAAATCAGGGCCTGCACCGGTCCGAGCGCGGAGCCCCACTCGATGGGTTCGCTGCTGCTGAGCAGCGAGAGCGCGGGGCGGCGGATGGCGGGGCAGATGACGTGGGGCATGGCGAGGCCGGGCCGGATGATGGTGGCGGCCAGCTGCTCACGCGCGGCGATGGCCCGCTCCAGCATGGGCCTGTCGCTTATCAGCGCGGCGGGCAGTAGATCCACCAGCACCGCCAGTGCCTGGGTCTTGTCGAGGGGAGCCGTGGCATGGCCGAGCTGGGCCAGGGTGAAGCAATAGTCGGGCAGTGCCTGAGCGAGGCGCTGCTCGGCCAGGGCGGCGCTGCCCGGGCGCCCCAGCGGCTGGCCCAGCTCCACGCACCAGCAGGTGAAGGCCATGTGGGCGAGCTCGGCATCCAGCCCCTCGATCAGCAGCAGACAGAGATCGCCGGGCTGGGTGGCCAGGGTGAGCAGGGAGAGCTGGTTGGTCGCCTCCACCGCCTGACGGCGGGTGACGTTGATGAACTGGATATGGGACTTGAACAGCCCGGCCAGCCGGCTCAACTGCTTGGCCTGGGTGATGGTGAGCCCCAGCCGGCAGTGAAAGGAGATCTCGCGGATCAGCATTCAGACGCCGGGGGCGGCGGTCTTGAGCACGGCTACCGCATCGAGCAGCACTGCCTCCAGCGCCACCTGGTGAATGGGACAGCCGAGGAAGCGATCTTTTTGCTCAATCTCGATATCGGAGGCGATCAGCACCAGATCGGCGCCGGCGATGTCGCGGGCGGTGAGGATGTTCTCCAGCCCCATGGCCCCCTGGGTTTCGACCTTGATCTTGAGCCCCAGCTTGTCGGCGGCTTTTTGCAGCGCCTCGGCGGCCATGTAGGTGTGAGCGATGCCGGTGGGGCAGGCGGTGACGGCGAGGATCTTCATGGGCTCTCACGGCAAATTCGGGTGGGGCAACAAGATAGCGCCAAGGGGCGGCCTTGCCAAAGGGGTGGAGGCAAAAATGGGATCCCGACTGCGCTCTGTTGAAGGGATAGGCAAGGGGTGAGCGTTTTGCGGCCCCAAAAGGGACAAGTGGGGAAAAGAGGGGATAAAAAAACGGCCCGCCAGAGGGCGGGCCGAATGCACACTACGGAGTGAAATCGTGAGGCCGGGCGGATGCTGGGGCTCAGGCGGACTGGGCGGCCAGGGTGGCGGCTTTCAGCTCCCGCTTGATACGGCGGATCTTGCGCTCTTCGGCAACCGCGACGCAGGCCATCAGCACCAGACAGGCGGCGGCGGCCATGTCCAGCGCCGCGAAGGTGCCGCTCCAGCCGGTCAGGCCGAAGATGGGGGTGCCGTCGGCGATCATGCCCAGGCCCAGCTTGGCGAAGCTGTCACCAATGAGGTAGGCGAAGGTGCCCTTGACGCCATCGGCCACGCTGATCCCTTGCTTGGGTACGAAGCCCACGGCGGCCACGCCGATCAGCAGCTGCGGACCGAACACCAGGAAGCCCAGCAGGAACAGAGAGCCCAGGAACATGAACTGGGTGGTGGCGTGCTGGTAGAGCCCCAGGGTGGCGATGATCAGCGCCAGTGCCACGCAGGCCACCAGACCACGGCGACCGTTGGCCAGATCCGAGAGGTAACCCCACATCAGGGTACCGACCAGGGCGCCCACTTCAAAGAAGGTAAAGCCCTGAATGGCCACGTCCTTGGAGAAGCCCAGCTCCTGGTGGGCGTAGACGGTAGACCACTGGTCGATACCGATACGCACCACGTAGAGGAAGATGTTGGCAAAGCAGAGCAGCCAGATCACCTTGTTGAGCAGCACGTACTTCACGAAGATCTGCCACTTGGTCAGCTTCTGCTCTTCGGTGGCAACGTCTTCTTCGCTCGCCACTTCGTCAAACAGCTCTTCCACCTTGCCAAGGCCATAGGCTTCGGGCGAATCGCTACCAAAGCGCAGGCCAACAAAACCGACGATCAGCGCGATGATGGAGGGGAAGATGAACATGCCGAGCACGTTGCCATCGAACAGGTAGTTGGCACCGAACAGCGCCACACCGGCCGCACCGGCACCGCCCACGTTGTGGGAGAGGTTCCACATGCCCAGATAGGTGCCGCGCTTGTTGCGGGGCGTCCACTTGGTGATGGTGGAGTAGCTGCAGGAGCCGCCGCAGCTCTGGAAGAAACCGCTGGCCGCGTAGAAGAAGATCATCAGGTAGAGGCTGAAACCGGTGCCGCCCATGCTGGCACTGAAGCCCAGCATGCAGAGGGAGGAGAGGATCAGCATCAGCGGCAGGAACTGCTTGGTGTTCTTGCCATCGGCATAGTAGGAGACGATGGTCTTGCCCACCCCGTAGGTGATGGAGAAGCCAAGGCCGATCATGCCGAGCTCGGTCATGGAGAGACCGTACTCCTGGATCATGTCGTTCTGCGCAATGTTGAAGTTCTTGCGGATCAGATACATGGTCAGGTAACCGATGAACACAACCAGATAGGATTGCATAAACGGTTTGAACCAGAGCTTGCGCCGGGCTTCGACCGGCAGGTTCAGGGTGGGGACCCGGACCTGTTCGAGCAGTTTAAACATCTTCGTTCATCCTCTGCGAGATAGACGCTGTTTCCGCCGCGTTCCACCCTTTTTGATTGGAGTTGGAGGTCACGCCACGGAAAGAACAACAGGAAGCGGGCGCGGTGCGCGGCGAGCCCCTGTCGATTGAACCCATGCCCGTCCCTTGCGCCATGGCGCGGGTCGGGTAACCACATCAGGTAGCGTGACTTTAATGAGGCGCGCTGCAAATGGCGTGAGAGCCATCCCTAGGGGGGGTAGGAAAATTTCCTAGTTTGGCGGGATCCGGCCGCGAAGCGTGAAGAGGATCACAAGCCGGCGTCGTACAGCAGAGGTGAGCGGGCTCTCTCGAACCCGACAAATAGACGAGGCCACCCGCAGGTGGCCTCGTCCGGTTTGTCATCCGTCCCGCAAGGGGGCTGCTTGGTTGGACGGGGATCAGGCGGCCTTGGCCAGCGTCACCTCGTCACTCTTCTTGACCCGCAGTTTTTTCAGGGCAACCGCCACCACACCGGTGACGATGGCGCCGCAGATCATGCAGAGCAGCGCCAGCAGTGGCTTGTTGACGGCACCCAGCAGGGCCACGATAGGGCCACCGTGGGCGACGCTGTTGGTGATGCCAAACAGGAAGGCCATCACGGCGGCGGTCATGCTGCCCAGCACGTTGGCCGGAATGACGGCGAGCGGATCACGGGCGGCAAACGGAATCGCCCCCTCTGAAATCCCCACCAGGCCCATGGCACCGGCAGCCTTGCCCGCCTCAATCTCGGTGGCATCGAAGATGCCGAGCTTGCGACCGAGCACGGTGGCCAGCGACATGCCAAGGGGGGCGGCCGGAATGGCGCAGGCCATGGCACCCATGAACTGGGTCTGGCCGGAGGCGATCATGCCCACCGAGAACAGGAAGGCCACCTTGTTGACCGGGCCACCCATGTCAAAGCCGGCCATGCCGCCCAGCACGATCCCCAGCAGCACCAGGCTGCCGCCGCTCATGGAGAGCAGCATGGCGTTCAGACCCGTCATCATGTCGGCAATGGGGGCGCCGATGATGAAGATGAAGACGGCAGCGATAAAGAGCGACCCGACGATGGGGGCGATCAGGATCGGCACCAGCGGCTGCACCATCTTGTGGTAGTGGCGGGTGGCAATCCAGCGCACCAGATAACCGACCAAGAGGCCCGCGATGATGGCACCGATAAAGCCGGTGCCGGCGTCGGCGCCGTAGAAGCTGCCGTTGTTGGCGATCCAGCCACCGATAAAGCCCGGTGCCAGCGCGGGTCTGTCACCGATGGCGTAGGCGATGTAGCCCGCCAGAATGGGGATCATCAGGGTGAAGGCGGCGACGCCCACGTTGAGGATCTGGTTCCACATGCTCCCTGCCGGGATCTGCATGCCGCTTGGGGTCGGATCGCCGCCGATGGCCAGAGCCAGGGCGATCAGCAGACCCCCGGTGACCACAAACGGGATCATGTGGGAGACGCCGTTCATCAGATAACGGTAGAGATCCGAGCTGCCGCCTGAGCTCTTCTCTTCGCTCTTGCGCTCATCCTTGTCCGCCACATAGGCGGGGGCCTTCAGTGCCTGCTCGATGAGGCCCTTGCCATCCTTGATGGGGGCTTTCACGCCGGTCTTGATGAGCGGCTTGCCGTTGAAGCGGGCCATGTCCACCTGCTTGTCGCAGGCCACCACGATGGCGCTGGCGCGGGCAATCTCGGCCGCAGTCGGGCTGTTCTTGACGCCGATGGAGCCGTTGGTCTCCACCTTCACCTCAAAGCCCAGCTCCTTGGCGGCGCGCTCCAGGGATTCCGCCGCCAGATAGGTGTGGGCGATGCCGGCCGGGCAGCCGGTGACGCCGATAATCAGCCCCTTGTCGGCGGCCGGGGTGACCACCGTCTCTTCTTTCTTCTCGAGCAGCAGGGCTAGCGCGGCGGCCGGGGTTTTGGCTGCCAGCAGGGCATCGATAAAGCCCTCTTCAATCAGCTTGGCGGAGAGCTCGGCCAGCACCTCGATATGGTGGTTGGCGCCGCCAGCCGGGGAGGCAATCATGAAAAACAGCCGGGAGGGCTTGCCATCCTCGGCGCCGTAGTCGATGCCGGCGCGGCTGATACCGATGGCCACCGCCGGGGTGCTCACTGCCGCACTCTTGGCGTGGGGCAGGGCAACGCCCTCTTCAAAGCCGGTGTTGTCCAGCTCTTCCCGGGCCCACAGGTCCTTGATGAACTGCTGCTCGTCGCTGACCTTGCCTTGCGCCGCGAGCAATCGGGTCATCTCGGTGAAGACCTCCTCCTTGCGCGTGGCCTTTAAATCGAGCGCGATCAGCTGCTCGTTGATAAGGGTGGTGATCATGGCGTTCTCCCTGCTCCTGGCCGGAGCCTGTTGGCATCTTTTCCTGGGCTAGCGCCCAGGAGATGCAGACAAAAGTGACCCCACTATTATCCCGCCCGCAGGGCCGCGCACCTATCGGACAAAACTGCGAAATACTGGATTTTTGTGCGCCATTACCCCGAGTGTGACCTTGATCGCACAGCAGACCAGCTGAAAAAATGGGTCTGGATTGAATCGATTGGTTATTTTTTGTTTTTAAAAATCATCACCTTGGTGTTGATTGTTTCAACGTGCCTTTATGATGGAGAGTGATGTTATCCGGCCTGGAATCGGTGAGAAACTGTAAATTTGTGAGGTGAAAAGAGCGGGCGGTGTGTGAGCTGTCGCACATAAATGGCGGTGACGGGGCGCTTGATAAGGGGAGACAGGCGAGGGGAAAGGTGGAGAAATGGGTTGAGCCATTAGTGCCAGATAGCTCACCACAACGGGCGAATGAAACCACAGGTATGGGCGTCGTAGGGTGCAATGAACGAAGTGAATTGCACCTCTTGTTTGGGTAGGCAGGGTGGAGGTAGGAGAGGGGATTGCAGGAAAGATAGAGGTGCAATGCGCTGCGCTTATTGCACCCTACCGAATTGATGACGCGAATGTCTAAGTACGCTTGGGTATTAAAAGTTCTAGGTTAACTTTTGGCTATTGCTTCTGGAAGATAGAGCCAGCGGACAAGAGGGCCTTTTCTGGAGGCAAACCGAATCTTAATCCAGTCATCTTTCTGCTCGATAATTTCTACTTTGTCATTATGAATAAGATAGGCTTTGGTCTTTGATATTTTTTCAGGTGATGAGTAGAGAAAGGCTTTCTCGGATGTGACTGACCAGAGAATTTTCTTGCCATCAAAATCAATCGCAATGGTGTCCAGTTTCTCTCCCTTCTGATTAAATGTATGCTCGTAAAGAGGGAAGGTATCAATCTCGGAGTTTTGGATCTGATACTCTGTTGTTTTATATAGCCAGAGTTCACCTTGGGCGTTATATCGGTAAGTGTCGTAATACCATACAGGGCCGGAGCGGCAAGAGCTAACCAAAGAAAGATCATCTAATCGAACTGCAAGGTTGTAGAGATCTTCGCAGGCAGATGTTGGTGCCTTTGAGTCTGCAATTTTTAGCTCTTTAAATGCAGTGTTTACATGGTCATATAATAATACATAAAAAATATTATTTACCATGCCAAGATAGTTGGTAATGGCAATGTCCTTATAACCATCAAAGTTGAAGTCCTGTATGATAATATCGGACTCCAAGTTATCATCAATACATTTAAGTTGCTGCTTTTCTTTTCCTGCCGTTATCAAGTAAAAGCATTCACCTTCCTTTTCAATGTCTATTTTTACTCCGTCAATTATAAATGTGGAGTCTGCTCTTGCAAAGATGGAGAAGCATAGTAATAAAGTTGCGATGATGATAAATAATTTCATGTTGATTTATTCTGCCACTTGAGTTTTTGTAAAGTGTTGCTTGCGTCGTTTATTTACTGTCTCGGAGCGTTTTAAATTGAATTGAATAAAGAGGCAAAACTCCACGCTACCGACCATGGATTGCAGACTCCAGCCTGCTGCGGTCATCCGGCGATGTGGTGGATGGCGAAACGGCTGCACAGATGTGTCTCTGCAAGAATGGTTTCCAAGTGGGCATCTTAACCAAGGTGATGGGAGGGCAAAACAGGAAGCTGAACAAAATCAGCCTCAGATCAAAAAATTACCTAATAAGGAAGGCGGTTGAGTGTCTGCCGCCCACCGGTAGCAAGAGGTTACTGGCCGCTATGGAGCGGGTTATTGGGTTTCAGCGCCAGCGATAGCCGCAGCATATCCTTGTGCTGGATGCCGTGCTCCATCAGGGGCTCCGGGTAGTGGATAAGGAAGTGATCCTTGATGACGGTATCGACGCGAAAGCCGTGGCGCTGGTAATAGGTGAGCTGGTGGCCGAAGCTGCCGGTACCGAGTTCGACGCGGCATACCCCTTTCCCGGCCAGGTTCGCCAGCACGAAGCGCAGCAGGCCGGAGCCGATGCCTTGCTGCTGTCGAGTGGGGGCAACGGCGATATTGAAGATCTCGGCCGTTTGCTCCCCCACCAGACCCGCCACACAGGCGCCCACTATCTCGTTGCCCGCCAGGGCGGCAAAGCCCCAGGCACCGGGCAGATAGGCGGCAATGCGCTGCTCTGCGGGATCTGCCTCCAGCAGCAGCGCCAGCGGCAGTTGACCGGGGGTCATTTCGACAAACATCATCTTTATTTCTCTTTTATCTCGCTCTGACCGTCCGGGGGCGCCGTCTTCTGGGCCTCAATACTCCAGAAACTTCTCGCCGCAGCGCTCGCAGATCAGGTGCTTTACATGGGTGGCCTGATAAGCGAGGGTCTGGCCGAATACCGCGTTGGTCAGGCTGCTGGAGCGAAAGGCTTGCCAGAAGGCTTTGCGCGGATCCTTGGGCATGATGTCCTGGCTGTGATCCCGTGGCACCAGCACCACGATATGGCGGGTGCGCTCCCGGCATTTGTCACAGCGATGGATTTCACTCGGCGGATTCTGGTCGTGCGGGTTGCTCATAAAGGGGCTCGTGAAGAGAGTGGGCGCCCATCTTATTCCTCTCCACTTGGCTCTCAATCTCTCCTTGCCAACGCAGTGAGCAGGCTCACATTTTTGCGCCCGCGCTTTTCTGCTTGACCACAACAGCCCCTTGCCTGGGCGTTGCAACTGTGTGCCTCAGGCCGATGCCCGTTTTTGCGGTTTGCTGGTGAGCGGCGACGATATGGCGGGTGGGGGCAAGCTCGGGCTTGCCCAGCCAACTCAAGCCGACGCCCGTTTCTGCGATTTGCTGATGAGCGGTGATGATATGGCAAATTCGGTCTGCTGCAGACGGACCTGCCTTGCCAACTCAAGCCGACGCCCGCTTCTGCAAGCTGGGGGTGATGATATGGCGAGTGGGGGCGAGCTCGGGTTGCTGCATCCGGGTCAGCAGGCGCAGGGCGGCCTGGCGGCCTATCTCTCGCGCCGGCGAGCTGACGAAGGTGAGGGCGGGGGAGGTGAGCTCGGCCTCCGCCACGTCGTCAAAGCCGAGCAGGGCCACCTGCTGGCCGATGTAGTTGTCCTTGCCCACGGTGCGGCCGCTCGCCTCGACGCCGTAGATGCCACCGAGGGCCACCTCGGGGTAGTGGCACAGAATGGCGGTCACCTTGGGGTGCTGGTGCAGCAGCTGGGCGATGGTGTCGGCGGCGCTGCGCTGGGTGCGTTCACACTCCAGTACCCACTCCGGTTTGAAGGGCAGGCCGTATTGCAGCAGGCTGGCGCAGTAGCCGCCGATGCGCTCGGCGCGGGTGAGGGAGTCGGCCCGCCCGCCGACGTAGGCGATGTGGCGGTGACCCTGTTCGATAAGGTAGGTGGTGGCCTGTTGGGCGGCGTGGGTGTTGTCAGGGCCGATAAAGTCCACGTCGTCCCGATAGTAGGAGCGGGCGGCGCACACCAGCGGCAGCGCCGAGTCGAGCAGGTGCTCCAGCGGCTTGGCGGCGGCGCCGCGCACCGGATTGAAGATGATGCCGGCCACCCCCTGGCGCGACAGGGACTGGATGCTCTGCTGCAACCGCTCTGGGCTGTGGCCGCACTGGGTCAGAAACAGCAGATAGCCCTGCTGCTCCAGCACCTCGCTCACCCCGGCGGTCACCTCGGTATAGAAGGGGTCGGTGATGTCGCGCAGGATCAGCCCCACCAGATTGGATTGCTGGCTGCGCAGGTTGGCGGCGGCGCTGTTGGGCACATAGTCGAGCGCCCTGATCGCCTGTTGTACCCGCTCGGCGGTGGCCGGCGAGATGCGCCCCTTGCCGTTGAGCACCATGGAAACGGTAGTGACCGACACCCCCGCCCACTGGGCGACGTCGGTGATCTTGGTGGCTTTGGCAGAGAGGGATTTGGGCGACATAGGGCGAACGGGCGACGGCGAGTTGAGAGCGAGGCCCCAGCATACCTGCTCATATGCCTGAGTGAAACGTTACATCACCATCGGGCCGATCCGGCTCACAGTTTTGCAAGCGCTTCCCTGACAGCACTTATATTCTGTGATCCTGTCGGCACTTGTAAGTTGATAAAACGTTTTATCATCCAGCAAAACCAGATACGGCTCGCCGTTGCCATCCGTCAGGGAGGCCACCGGGCTGGCGTATCGAATGACCCTCACCTCACAAGGATCTGACACATGGCCAAGTCCCCCGCCAAATCCACCATCTGGGAGTTCCTGCAGAGCCTCGGCAAGACCTTTATGTTGCCGGTCGCCCTGCTGGCCTTCTCAGGCATTCTGCTCGGTGTCGGCAGCTCGCTCACCAGCGATGCGGTCAAGCAGAGCATGCCCTTCCTCGACAATACCGTGCTGCAACTGCTGTTCCTCTGGATGACCAAGGTGGGGCTGGTGGCCTTTATCTACCTGCCGGTGATGTTCGCGGTGGCCATTCCGCTCGGGCTGGCGCGCGAAGAGAAGGGGGTGGCGGCCTTTGCCGGTTTCGTCGGCTATGCGGCGCTCAACCTCTCCATCAACTTCTACCTGACCGTGGCCAACGTCATCGGTGACGCAGCGGCGGAGAAGGCCTATGGGGTGAAAGCCATCCTCGGCATCAGCTCCATCGACACCGGCATTCTGGGGGCCATCATCGTCGGGGTGATCGTCGCGAGGCTCCACGCCCGCTTCTACACCTACAAGATGCCCGATGCGCTCGCCTTCTTCGGCGGCGCCCGCTTCGTGCCCATTGTCACCGCCATCGTGCTGGGGGTGGTTGGTCTGGTGGTGCCCCTGGTCTGGCCCTGGTTCGCCGCCGGCATCAACGGCATAGGGGCGCTCATCTCCCACGCCGGTCCCTTCGGCCCCTTCCTGTTCGGTACCGGCGAGCGTCTGCTGCTGCCGCTCGGTCTGCACCACATCCTGGTGGCGCTCATTCGCTTCACCGAGGCGGGTGGCTCCCAACTGGTGTGCGGCAACGAGGTGAGCGGCGCCCTCAACATCTTCTACGCCGAGCTCTCCTGCGCCGACACCACCCAGTTCTCGGTGTCGGCCACCTCCTTCCTCTCCCAGGGCAAGATGCCGGCCTTCCTCGGCGGCCTGCCGGGGGCGGCGCTCGCCATGTATCACTGCGCCCGCCCGGAAAATCGCGGCAAGATCAAGGCGCTGCTGGTCTCCGGCGTGGTGGCCTGCGTCATCGGCGGCATCACCGAGCCGCTGGAGTTCCTGTTCCTGTTCGTGGCGCCCGTGCTCTACGTCATTCACGCCATCCTGACCGGTCTGGGTTTTATGACCATGGGGCTGCTCGGCGTCACCATCGGCAACACCGACGGCAACCTCATCGATTTCCTGGTGTTCGGCGTGCTGCAGGGCACCGCCACCAAGTGGTATCTGGTGCCGGTCGCGGCCGCCATCTGGTTTGCCATCTACTACAGCGTGTTCCGCTTCGCCATCGTGCGCTTCAACCTGAAAACCCCCGGCCGGGAAATCGAGACCAGCGAGGCGGCTCAACCCGCAGGCAAGAAGGCAGGCAACAGCGGCTACAACGGTGAAATCATCCTCAATGCGCTGGGCGGCGCCGGCAACATTCTGGCGCTGGACAACTGCATCACCCGCCTGCGGATGTCGGTGCAGGACATGAGCCGGGTTGATGACAAGGTGTTGAAGGCGAACGGCGCCATCGGGGTGATCAAGCTCGACGAGCACAACCTGCAGGTGGTGATCGGGCCCCAGGTCCATCTGGTGAAAAACCAGCTGCAGAGCCTGATGGGGGCCTGAGTCGGCCCTCTGTTACCCTGCGTTGGGGGGCGCCATGCCCCCTTGTTCATTGCTGTTTTTGCTGGTGAGAAAGAGATGCCCACTACCGAATCCTTTGATTTTGACCGCCTGGTCGATCGCCACGGCACCTACTGCACCCAGTGGGACTATGTGGCCGACCGTTTTGGCCACGCCGACCTGCTCCCCTTTACCATCTCCGACATGGACTTCGAGACTGCCCCCTGCATTCGTCAGGCCCTGGCCAGGCGCCTCGAACACGGGGTCTTTGGCTACAGTCGCTGGAATCACGACGACTTCAAGGGGGCGGTGAGCGACTGGTTTGCGCACCGCTACGGCTCTCGCCTCGACCCCGAGAGCCTGGTCTACGGCCCCTCGGTCATCTATGTGATCGCCCAGCTGGTGAGCCTCTGGTCAGCGCCGGGGGAGGGGGTGCTGGTGCATACCCCCGCCTACGACGCCTTCGGCAATATGCTGGCCGCCAACGACAGGGTGCTGCTGCCTTGCCCGATTAAAAAAGCAGAGGGGAGTTACCAGATCGACTGGGCCTGCTTCGAGCGTCAGGTGGCCCGCCCCGATTGCCGGATTTTGCTGCTGTGCAGCCCCCACAACCCCACCGGCCGGGTCTGGACGCGGGATGAACTGGGCCGGATGGCCGACATCTGCCAGCGTCACGAGGTCAAGGTCATCTCGGACGACATCCATATGGATATGAGCTTTGCCCCTTACTTGCCGTGGAGCGAGGTGGCGCCGGATGACAACTGGGCACTGGTGAGTTCGGGTTCGAAATCCTTCAATATTCCGGCCCTTGGTAGTGCCTACGCCTTTATCGCCAACGCCGAGGCGCGGGCCGCCTATCTGCAGCGGCTCAAGGCGGCCCATGGCCTCTCATCGCCGCCCATTCTCGGGGTGCTGGCCCATATCAGCGCCTATCGAGACGGCGCTGCTTGGCTCGATGCCCTGAAAGCCTATCTGCACGGCAACCTCGTCCAGGTGGCGGCGCGGCTCAACGCAGCCTTCCCCGCCATCGACTATCGGGTGCCCGAGGGGACCTATCTCGCCTGGATTGACCTGCGCGGCCTCGGCATCGACTCCACCGAGCGGATGGATGCGCTGCAACGCTTGCTGGTGGAGAAATACCGGGTCGCCATCATGCGCGGCGACACCTATGGCCCCGAAGGCAACGGCTATCTTCGCCTCAACGTCGGCTGTCCTCGCTCGAAAGTAGATAAAGGACTCGACGCCCTGAGCAGCGCACTCACCGAACTATTGAGAGATTAATGGAAGGGAGACACCATCAGCGGGCCGCCTCAAGGGCGGCTCGTTGCATTTGGGGAGGCCATTTAGCGTGGCTCTTCGGTGCGAAACAACACCTTGCCGCAGGCGAGGCAGGTATGGCGAAAGTGGTGATCAAACCAGCCGGTCTGGGGGTGACCGAGCACCTTGTCCGAGCCGCAGCCACAGCAGCGGGCGCTGAGCGTATCCCCGCTGGCACACTCGGGATGGGCGCTCAGGTACTCGGCGCGAGTGGGCAGGCGCAGCCAGTCGGGGTGGGCGTGGCGCCTGTCCCAGAAACGCATGGCATAGAGGCTGGCCGCAAGGGCAAGCAGGCTGAACAGCCATAAGAGGTCCATGATGTGACTCCTTGGTGAAAAACGCGATAAGGGGCCTGAATCAGAGAATGACACGGCTGCGAAACAGCACCTTGCCGCAGGCACAGCAGCTGGCGTTTTCACTATCGTCGGTGGCGCATTCGGGATGGCGGGCGAGGCACTCGGGCAGGGTGAGCCGTACGTCCGTCAGATCCATCTGTGCAAGGCTCCGTCCATATGTGGTCGCCAGGCCGGCTGGCAGGCGAAGGCACGATATGGCTCCTATCTTATCGATCCTGTGGGTGAGGTCGCCATCCCCGTTCGGGCGGCTGACGAGGGGGTTTGCTGCTGCCTGATGCCGGGATAACAGAAGGGGTCCTTGGCCCCTTCAGTCATATATCTCTCAACTGCCGTTGTCAGGCCACTTGGCGCCCCGGCCGGGTGCGGGCCAGCAGCCCCTCCGGGTTGTGGATGGCCTCCCGGGTCTTGACGTCGATGACCTCGATATTAGCGAAGCGCTCCTTGTTCTTGATGGCCACGTCGTGGGCCAGGATGACGCAGCGGGCGTTGGCCACGTCTTTGGGCGTAATGCGGTTGATGATGCCGTTGGCGCCCTGGGTTTCCACTTTCAGCTTGATGCCGGCCTTGGCGGCTGCCTTTTGCAGACTCTTGGCGGCCAGGAAGGTGTGGGCCACGCCGGAGGGGCAGGCGGTGATGGCCAGCACCTCGGCTTCCCCTTCCGCCTCGATGATCTGGTACTCCTGCTGGCGCTCGTTGCTCTCTTCGGTGTCGCTGACCGGCTTTTTCAGCAGGTTGACGATAAGGGCCGTGGTGAGGGCGCCGAGCAGGGTGCCCAGGATATAGCCCATCTTGCCCTCCACCACCGGCAGCACGATCCAGCCGCCCCAGGGGGCGTGGTTGATGCTGTGCATCATGAAGCCGGTGATGTTGCCGACGATGCCGCCTGCGACGATGGCCGGGATGACCCGCACCGGATCGGCGGCGGCAAACGGAATGGCCCCCTCGCTGATGCCGATCATGCCCATGATGGCGGCCGCCTTGCCCGCTTCACGCTCCTCTTTCTTGTAGCGCTTGGGGGAGAGCAGGGTGGCCAGCGCCATGCCGAGCGGCGGCACGCAGATGGCGATGCCAACCCCTCCCATCAGCCAGGGTTGGGTGTTGACCTGGGTCTGGGCGAACAGGGTGGCCACCTTGTTGATGGGGCCGCCCATGTCAAAGGCGGTCATGCCACCGAGGATGGCCCCCAGCATCACCTTGCCCGAGCCCGCCATGCCGGAGAGCCAGTGGTTCATCCCCTCCATCATGGCGGCGATGGGGGCGCCGATGACCCACATCACGATGCCGCACACCAGGAAGGTGCCGATGAGCGGATAGATGAAGATGGAGCCGAGCGAACTCATGGAGTCCGGCAGCTTGATGCGTTTGAGCTGGTTGACGATGAGGCCGGCGATAAAGCCCACCAGGATGGCGCCGAGAAAACCGGTGTGAAACTGCTGCACGGCAATCCAGGAGCCGATCATGCCTGGCGCCAGGCCCGGTTTGTCCGCCATGGAGTAGGCGATGTAGCCGCCCAGCACGGCGGTAAACAGGGTGAGCCCGGCAATCCCCATGTCGGCCATGTCCTTGAGCACGCCCGCCTCGGGCACGGCGCCCTTGCCGCTGATCATCACCGACAGCGACAGCAGCACGCCCCCCGCGACTATGAAGGGGATCATGTGAGAGGTGCCAAACAGCAAATGCTGCTTGAGGGTGTTGAGCTGGGCCTTGATGCCGCGCTCCTGCGGCTCTGTCGGCTGGGCAGGTTGCGCTTGGGCGGGGGCGGCAGGGGCTGCGGACGGCCCTGGTGCGGCCAGCAAGGCGAGTACCTCGGGGCGGCTGGTGGCCGCCTGCATGCTGGCGATGAAACCGGGTTCCAGCAGCTTGGTGGAGAGTTCGGCCAGCACCTCGATATGGTGGTTGGCGCCGCCCGCCGGGGAGGCAATCATGAAGAACAGCTTGGAGGGTTCGCCATCTTCGGCGCCGTAGTCGATGCCCTGGCGGCTGATGCCGACCACGATGGCGGGCTCTCGCACCGCCTCGCTCTTGGCGTGGGGCAGGGCCACCCCCTGTTCGAAGCCGGTGTTGTCGAGCGCCTCTCGCGCCCAGAGGTCGCGCACAAACTGATCCTGACTGGCTATCTTGCCGCTGGCCTTGAGCCTCTCGGCCAGCTCGACAAACAGCGCCTGCTTGTCGCGGGCCGCAAGATCGAGGCAGATCAATCCTTCATCTATCAGGGTGGTGAGCATGGTTCTCTCCTGGCTGGTGCCGTCCGAATGGAACTGGTCCTGTTGAAAACGGTGGTGTAACTGGTTGACCTGCTTATTGTTTCTCCCAAGTGCCTCGGCCGAAATCGGACATATGTGCCCTTTACTGGATTTTTGTGTTGATGGCGCCTGCCTGTGACCCTGCTCGCATTTTGTTCGGTTGGTAAAGGTCGCTGTGGATTAACGAAAAAATCTTTAAAAACAGATGATTATTCTTAGTTTGAGAGAGGTTGATCACCAGCTGGCGGTTGGAGGGCCTGCTCTTTGTGGGCTGAAGGATGGAGATTTGTGTGCTCGAGTGAGCGGAGAAATTGTGAGCCGGTCGGCAAAAGCGGCTGCCTGGCCTAGAGCGGCGCTCATGATGGCGGGGTTGCAAGGGACGCAAACACGGGGTGTGAAAAATCAGTGCATAATCGGCGGCTTGAAAAGGGCGTGTGCACTCGCCACGAACGTACTTTAAATTGCTGATAATTAATAATTTATATCTCATGTACAGGAGCGAGAAGAGGGCCAGCTGACTGCCTTTAGATGGTTTTACGAGAGACGTTTAATCATTTTTTAGATTGCTTTGTGCATATCCAATCGTTTATTTAGTTGGACAGTTTTGGCAAACCGGAAGTCAAACTTGATGAACCGACAGGCCAACGCCCTTGATGCGGAGTGTGCCGTCAACCCGTTTTACTTGTCATGTTCACCCAGATGTAAGGAGACATCCTGATGGAAAATTTGGCCCAAAATATCGACACCATGCGCGAAGAGTTCAAGCAACAGGAGCGCAAACAGGCCCACGACAAATGGCAGGCCAGGGTCGAAGAGCTGCAGCAGATCCGTGCTGAAGAGCCTCAGTCGGAGGCGGTAGAGGAGTGACCTCGCCATGGGCCTGGCGCTGATGCGTGTGGCCCGGCTGAATGCAAAACCCCCGCCTGTATGGCGGGGGTTTTTTATTGCAGCTCGATGGCGTTGTGGTTCTGCCACTGGCGCAGGCGCTGTTTGAGGGAGCCATCGCCAGGGGGGATGAAGTCATCCATCAGATAGCAGCGGTTGTCACCGCTCTTTTGAAAGTGGAGGCTGACGGTCTGCGGCTCTTTCTGGGTGTCGGAGAGGGCGAACAGATAGTGCATCCTGACCGTTACCCCTTGCTCTTGCTCCTTGGCCAGGGTGAAGCTGACGGGCTCGCTCACCTCGCCATCCTGGGCGTTGATCCAGGGGTCTGCATCGATGGCACACACCTCGCCGTCGGCGTTGCACTCTGCCTCGCTGCTCAGCACGGCAAAGAAGTCGGGGGTGAGCAGCGCCTTGAGCGGCGCCGGATCGGCGTAATAGAAATCCTTGTGCTCGCTCCAGAAGGACTTGGCCAGCCTGAGCGCCACCCCCTTGTCGCAGGCGGCGTGCACCGGGCCGCCCAGCAGCGCCAGCAGTAAAACGGATAGTCCACAGTAGCCTTTCATGATGTTCTTCCTGAACTGGGGCCGGCTGGCAGTGCTGCTCCGGCGGGTATCAAGGCGTGTGATAGCCAGACGGGCATGATAGCCAACCCGGCAGAGGGCGACAGCAGGATCTGATGATTTTATGCCGCACATCAAGAAATTAGTCGGCAAAGGCGGAAGTGGACAGTGGCGGTCACTGCCAACAACAAGGGCCATCCTGGATGGCCCTTGTTGTCATGGGTCGATTTGAACCGGCTTAGCAGCGGTTGCCGGCGCGGGCGACCCGGCCCTCGGCCAGCAGCTGGTAGCGGCCGGTGGCGGCCGGGATGAAGGCGGACTGACCCTTCTCGAGGCGCAGAGTGTCGTCACCGCGCTTGAGGATGACGGCCTCGTCGATGGCAAACAGGATCTCGGCGCTGGCAGTGGTGAGCTGGTGCTCGCCCGCCGGGTAGACGCTGAAGGTGAAGTCCGGCACCGGCACCTCGAAGTGCTGCACCGCCCCGTCCAGGCGGGGGGCAAGCAGGATCTGGTCGTCCGGCTTGGGCAGGCAGCGGGTGCAGGCCAACAGCTCGGCCACGTCTATGTACTTGGGAGTGAGCCCGGCGCGCAGCACGTTGTCGGAGTTGGCCATGATCTCGAGGCCAGTGCCGCGTACATAGGCGTGCGGGGTGCAGGCGTCCAGATACATTGCCTGACCGGGCTGCAGGGTCACTACGTTGAGCAGCAGCGGCGAGAAGAGGCCCACATCCCCCGGATACTGGGCGGCCAGGCTGGTGATCAGCGCAAAGGTCTCTTCATCCTGATGTTTGGCGGCAAAGGCCAGCAGGCCCGCCAGAGCCTCCTCCTTGCGCGCCCCTTCCAGCACCAGCAGCTGGTGGAAGAAGTGCTGCAGACCCGCTTCGTTCTGGCTGGCGGCGAGGGCGGCAACCAGCTCGGCAAGGGCGGGCAGCTTGACCCGCTCGAACAGCGCCAGGATGGTCGGGATGGCGCGAAAGCCGTTCATCGCCTGATAGGGGGTGAGGGCAAACACCAGCTCGGGCTTGTGGTTGGGGTCCTTGTAGTTGCGATTGGCGGCTTTGGGCGAGATGCCGGCGGCCTCTTCCTTGGCAAAGCCGGCTTCGGCCTGCGCCTTGCTCGGGTGCACCTGAATGGAGAGGGCCTTCTCGGCGCACAGCACCTTGAATAGGAACGGCAGGCTGCCAAAACGGGTCTGGGTGGCTTCACCCAGTACGGCGGCGGGGGCGCGCTCTATCAGGGTCGAGAGCTTTTGCGTCTGCCCGGCCAGCACTACCTCGGAGCAGCCATTGGGGTGGGCACCCATCCACAGCTCGGCCTGGGGCTTGCCCGCCGGATTGGGGATGCCGAACAGGGTGGTGAGGGCGTCATGGCTGCCCCAGTCGTAGCCTTGAATCGGATTTTGCATTGACAAAAAAGAGGGCAGATCGCGACTGCTCATAAGGGATGCCTCATTTGGTGTGCAGAAAATCGGGTGCAGAAAAGGGTGGCATTGCTGCCGAGGACCGGACTATAACATGGGCGGTCGCGGGCACCGCAACCGCTTGCCTCTCTCTTGATCAGGATCAGCATGTCTCTTGTCTTCAGCCAGTTGCTCGATGGCGCCCTCCACGAGCAGGCCCCCTTCGACCAGATCTGGTTTGCCCAGGATCAGGGGGTGCCGCCCGGTTTCAGCTATCAGGTCAACTTTCCTCGCCTCGAGCTGGTGTTCAGTGGCGAGTACCGCAACCAGATCTGGGACAGGGAGCAGGGCTGCCAGGAGATCTGCATCGCCCCGGGGCAGGCGCTCTATATCCCCCCCAACGGCTGGAACAAGCCGCTCTGGACCACCGACTGCTCGGTGCTGAGCCTGCTGTTCGGCAAGCGTCAGCTGGGTTTCAGTCTGGTGAGCAAGCGGCGGGAAGACCCCGATTTCTTTGACGTGCAAAAGCACAGCATCATGGCCAGGGCCGGCCATGTGAACGAACACATACTGGCGGCACTGAACGTGCTGACCGAGGATCCCGCGCGCTCCCCCACCGACAATCATCTGCTGCAGGCGCTGCTCACCAGCGTGCGCCAGCTGCTGGCCGAGTCCACCTTCGAGCGGCCGCGGGGGGCAGAGCTGTTTCACGGGATCTGCATCTATATCCAGGAGAACTTTCACCGCCCCATCAGCCGGGATTCGATCGCCCATCGCTTCAACGTCTCGGCCAGCCACCTGTCGCACCTGTTTCGCGAGCAGGGGCACATGCGCCTGGCCGATTACATCAGCTGGGTACGCATCGATCGGGCCAAGTTCATGCTCAAGAAATACCGCTTTCGCCTCGAAGAGGTGGCCAGCCGCTGTGGTTACAGCGATGTGAACTATTTTTGCCGGGTGTTCAAGCAAAAGACCGGCTTGACCCCCTCCCAGTACCGGGCGCTCAGCCAGCCGCAGGGGCAGGCCGAGGGGCTGGCGGGATAAGCAGGGATGCCGCCGGAGCCTGCCCAGCTCAGGCGCCGGCGGGGCTGCTTCGGATCCGCAGCAGGCTGAAGGGACGCATTGTGATCCAGTGCGCGACTATGGTCTGACATGCGTGCTCGCCATTTGATTCTGCCAATGGATGGGCTTAAGATGGCCGCGCGCAACTTACAGATTGATAACAAACGGAAGTTAGGAGATGCCGATGGAAAGCAAAGTAGTTATCCCGACCCAGGGCCAGAAAATCACAGTCGATGCCAACGGCAAGCTGCAGGTTCCCAACCATCCGATCATTCCGTTTATCGAAGGGGATGGCATCGGCGTGGACGTGACCCCGGCCATGTTGAATGTGGTGAATGCCGCGGTCGAGAAAGCCTACAAAGGCGAGCGCAAGATCGCCTGGATGGAGATCTACACCGGCGAGAAATCGACTCATGTCTATGGCGAAGGTGCCTGGCTGCCGGCCGAAACCCTGGATTTCATTCGTGAATACTGCGTGGCCATCAAGGGCCCGCTGACCACCCCGGTCGGTGGCGGTATTCGCTCCCTCAACGTGGCCCTGCGTCAGGAGCTGGATCTCTACATCTGCCTGCGCCCGGTTCGTTACTACGAGGGCACCCCGAGCCCGGTCAAGCGCCCGGATCTGACCGACATGGTGATCTTCCGCGAGAACGCCGAAGACATCTACGCCGGCATCGAGTGGAAAGCCGACAGCGACGAAGCCAAGAAGGTGATTTCCTTCCTGCAAAACGAGATGGGCGTGAAGAAAATTCGCTTCCCCGAGACCTGCGGCATCGGCATCAAGCCCATGTCCAAGGCCGGTACCGAGCGTCTGGTCCGTGCCGCCATCGAGTATGCCATCGACAACGATCGCGACTCCGTGACCCTGGTGCACAAGGGCAACATCATGAAGTTCACCGAAGGTGCCTTCAAGGATTGGGGCTACGCCCTGGCCCAGAAAGAGTACGATGCCCAGCTCATCGACGGCGGCCCCTGGTGCTCCTTCAAGAACCCGAAAACCGGCAAGACCATCGTCGTCAAGGACGTCATCGCCGACGCCTTCCTGCAACAGATCCTGCTGCGCCCGGCCGAGTATGACGTCATCGCCTGCATGAACTTGAACGGTGACTACATCTCCGACGCGCTGGCGGCCCAGGTGGGCGGCATCGGCATCGCACCGGGTGCCAACATCGGTGACGGCGTGGCCCTGTTCGAAGCGACCCACGGCACCGCGCCGAAGTACGCCGGTCAGGACAAGGTCAACCCGGGCTCCCTCATCCTCTCCGCCGAGATGATGCTGCGCCACATGGGCTGGACCGAGGCAGCTGACCTCATCATCAAGGGGATGGAAGCGGCGATCCGCAACAAGACCGTCACCTATGACTTCGAGCGTCTGATGGAAGGGGCCACCCTGCGCTCCTGTTCCCAGTTCGCCCAGGACATGGTCGACCAGATGTAAGTCTGTGAAGATGCAAAAGGCCAGCCCCAGGGGGCTGGCCTTTTTTATGGGCGTGTGGCACTCGAAGCGGTGTTCGGTCAGGTCGCCGGGGCGAAGCGGCCGAGCAGGGCGGCACTGGCGTCGCTCACCCCCGTCAGCTGCACCTCGGTGCCGGCAGCCTCGAAGCGGCGGCGCACCGTGGTCAGGGCCTCGGCGGCGCTGAGATCCCAGAAGTGGGCGTCACTTAAGTCGATCACCACCCGCTCGAGGGATTCGCCGGTGTCAAAGCCGGCACAGAACTGCTCTGTGCTGGCGAAGAAGACCTGGCCGTGCACCCGGTAGGTGCGGGTGGCGCCGTGGCGCTCGCTGTCGCTGTGCACCAGCAGGGTACGCGCCACCTTGTGGGCGAAGAAGAGGCAGGCCAGCAGCACCCCGGTCAGCACCCCGAGGGCCAGGTTGTGGGTCACCACCACCACGGCCACCGTGCTCAGCATCACCAGGTTGGTGGCCAGCGGTGTCTTGTGCATGCGCAGCACTGAACCCCAGGAGAAGGTGCCGATGGATACCATGATCATCACCGCCACCAGGGCCGCCATGGGGATCTGGCGGATCCACTCGTCCAGGAACACCACCATGATGATGAGCAGGGCCCCCGCCACCAGGGTGGAGAGACGGCCGCGGCCACCGGATTTCACGTTGATGACCGACTGGCCGATCATGGCGCAACCCGCCATGCCGCCCATCAGGCCGGCGGCGATGTTGGCCAGCCCCTGGCCCTTGCACTCGCGGTGGCGATCGCTGCGAGTGCCGGTCATCTCGTCGACGATGGCTGCGGTCATCAGGGATTCGAGCAGCCCCACCACGGCCAGGGCGGCGGAGTAGGGGAAGATGATGGCCAGGGTCTCGAGATTGAGGGGCACCTCGGGCCACATGAAGACCGGCAGGGTATCCGGCAGGGCACCCATGTCGCCGACCGTGCGTACCTCGAGGCCGAGGCCGACGCTCACCGCGGTGAGCAGCACGATGCACAGCAGCGGCGAGGGGAGCAGGCTGCCGATGCGCGGCAGGCGCGGGAACAGATAGATGATGCCAAGCCCGGCTGCGGTCATGGCGTAGACCTGCCAGCTGACGTTGGTCAGCTCCGGCAACTGGGCCATGAAGATGAGGATGGCCAGGGCGTTGACAAAGCCGGTCACCACCGAGCGCGAGACGAAGCGCATCAGGGCGCCGAGGCGCAGGTAGCCGGCCAGGATCTGCAGCAGGCCGGTGAGCAGGGTGGCGGCCATCAGGTATTGCAGGCCGTGCTCGCGCACCAGGGTCACCATCAGCAGGGCCATGGCGCCGGTGGCGGCGGAGATCATGGCTGGGCGGCCGCCGGTGAAGGCGATGATGACGGCGATGCAGAAGGAGGCGTAGAGCCCCACCTTGGGATCGACGCCGGCGATGATGGAGAAGGCGATGGCCTCCGGGATCAGGGCCAGGGCCACGACCGTGCCTGACAGCAGATCCCCCCTGACGTTGCCAAACCACTCTTGTCTGATGCGCTCACGCATGGATTGTTCTCGCTCGTTGCTGGCGCCCTGGGCGCGCGTTGTCGTTATGGGCGCGGTGGCCGCGCGGCGCGCGACTCTAACAAAGGGGAGGGGTAGGGGCAAGGCGCGAACGGGCCGATGTGACGCCAAATTGCACATGGCAGGCGGCCCTGCTCGGTAACCTGTTGAAACGATGCGGGCAACGATATGAAGCAGGCAGATCTGCGTTGTCATGGTGAGAGCACAAAGGAGGCGAGGGGAGGAAGGGGCTGGATAAAAGAGAGCCTTGCAGTTTGGGGCTGCAAGGCAAGGATTCGGATGATTAGGTGGTTCGTTCCAGATGGTGCTGATAGATCTGCTGCCATTTGTCCTGCTCGGCCTCGTCCCCCTGGGTCTGCCAGAACTCGCAGATGGAGCTGGCGAGTTCGGATGCCATGGCGTGGTCCCCATCGCGGCGACTCATCAGATATTGTCCCAGCCAGCTTTGATATTGTTTCATTGCCCGATCTCCTTATCTCGTGTGTCTTGCTGACCGCCGCCAGGCTTTGTGCCGGACGGGGCCATCAGGCCACGGTTTTTCTGCATGCCCGTGATGGTTGTGATCGGCGGATTAGGTCGCGATCTCGCCCGAACAGGGCGCCAACGTGGGTGCAGATGTCAAAAAACGGTCACTATCGTATCACAAAATAACCAGCTTGGGGGGATTGTCAGCAATTCAGGGTGTCCAGCTGTCTGGCCGTCTGATGTGTGGGATGGTGAGCAGAGGCGCCATCTTGCTGATCCCACACGAGAAAAACCCGCCAGTCTGGCGGGTTTTATGGCTGAAAAAAAGATCAGAGGCGGGCGCAGGCCAGGTACTTTTCCATCTCCTCGGCGGGCACCATGCCGCCGCCGGTGGCCCACACCAGGTGGGTGGCGCTGGCCATCTTGGCGGCATCCAGCCCCTGACCAGTTTGCCACTCAAGGTCGGCCGCGACGCGCCACGGGCCTGCCATGCCGGCCAACGCAGAAGGCTCGAGCCTGATCTGCTCTTCGCGGGCCAAGAGTCCCAGCAGGTCGTACATCTCCTGATCGCTCAGGGTGTAGAAACCTGCCAGCAGTCGCTCCATGGCGCGGCCGACAAAGCCGGAAGCGCGCCCCACCGCGAGGCCGTCGGCCGCGGTGAGGTTGTCGATACCAAGGTCCTGCACCGAAATGGCATCGTGCAAGCCGGTGTGCACCCCGAGCAGCATGCAGGGGGAGTGGGTCGGTTCGGCAAACAGGCAGTGAACGTTGTCCCCAAACGCGAGCTTGAGGCCAAAGGCCACCCCGCCGGGGCCGCCGCCGACACCGCAAGGCAGGTAGACAAACAGCGGATGGTCGGCATCCACCTTGATGCCCATCCCGTCGAACTGCTTTTTCACCCGCTCACCGGCCACCGCATAGCCGAGGAATAGGGTGCGGGAGTTCTCGTCGTCGATGAAGAAACAGTTGGGGTCGCGTTCGGCCTCCTTGCGGCCCTGTTCCACTGCCACCCCGTAATCCTCGGCGTATTCCACCACGATGGCGCCATGTTCGCGTAACTTGCGCTTCTTCCACTCCCGTGCATCGGCGGACATATGGACGGTGACACGAAAGCCGAGGCGGGCGCTCATAATGCCGATGGACATGCCGAGGTTGCCGGTGGAGCCCACCGCGATGCTGTACTGACTGAAGAAGTGGCGGAACTCGTCCGTGAACAGCTTGCGATAGTCGTCCTCTTCGCAGAGCAGGCCGGCCTTGATGGCCAGCTGCTCGGCATGGGCCAGCACCTCGTAGATACCGCCGCGCGCCTTGATGGAGCCGGAGATGGGCAGATGGCTGTCTTTTTTGAGCAGCAGCCGGCCGCTCACCTCGACCCCGTAACGGGTATTCAGTGTGCGCTGCATGGCCGGGATGGCGACGATGTCGGACTCCAGAATGCCCTTGCTGGCGCGGGTCTCGGGGAAGGCTTCACACAGGTAGGGGGCGAAGCGGGCCAGGCGGGCGGAGGCATCCGCCACGTTGTGGCCATCCAGCCCCACATAGGGCAGACCTTCCACCAGGGGGGTGGCCTTGGGGTTGAACCAGCTGACCGGTTCCAGCGCGATCAGGGATTGCAGCAGCGGAAACTGCTGGGTGAGTTGTGATACGTCGATGTGCTTCATGGTCTGCTTGGTCTCGTCATGGAATACGGTCGCGCCGGCCAGTCACGGCCGATGCCGTATCAAGGCTGCGATAGCCGCGGCGCGCCCTAGCATGGGAATAAGGTTGGCGTTATTCAATGCCAACGAGGTGGCCGTGACAAATGATGAAATGAGCGTCTTGGATGAGCTGGATTGATGCAAGAGCGCCGCATTCATCACAATGTTGGCCTGAGAGTGATATTGGGTGGCGTGAACTGATGCAAGAGGCGCTTTTTCGGTATCATCGGTGCACGTGTTGAAGGGGGGCAATGGGAGCGTCATGTACCAGCAGGATCACCAGGTGGCGAGAAGCCGCATCGCGAGCAACAAGCTGCTCAACGGCTATCAACTGGCCAGGCTGCACACCTTCGAGGCGGCAGCCAGACACGGCTCTTTTGCGCTGGCGGCCGACGAGCTGGCGCTCAGCCCGAGTGCGGTGAGCCACAGGATCAGCGCGCTGGAGGAGGAGCTTGGCTTCAAGCTGTTCCAGCGTTTTCACCGCAAGGTGGCGTTGACGGCGGACGGGCAGCGGGTGTTCTGGGCGCTCACCTCATCGCTGGAGTTTATCAATCAGGAGATCCTGGAGATCCGCCATCAGGAGCTGTCGGGCCCCCTGACCGTCTTCTCACGACCCTCCATCGCCCAGTGCTGGCTGGTGCCACGGCTGGCGGATTTCGCCCGTCTGCATCCCCAGATCGAGCTCAACGTCATGACCGGCAACGAGAACATCAACCTGCATGGTTACGGCATCGATCTCGCCCCCTGCTTCGATGACAAGGCGCCTGCGCGGCTCGCCATCCACCCGTTGATGGACGAGTACATGGTGCCGGTGTGCAGCCCCGAGTACGCCGAACAGCAAGGCCTGCTCGTCAACCCGGCCAACCTGGCACACTGCCGCCTGCTCCATGACCGGCAAGCCTGGAGCCAGGATTCCAACGATGACGAGTGGTCCAGCTGGGCCGAGCAGTCCGGCGTGTCGCTTTCGGCATGCAGGGCCAGCATGGGGTTTGATCGCTCCGATCTCGCCATCATCGCCGCCATGAACCACGCCGGGGTGGCCATGGGACGGCAGAACCTGGTGAGCCAGCGGCTGGCACGGCGCGAGCTGGTGGCCCCCTTCCCGGACATGGCGGTGCGCTGCGCCCAGCGCTACTACATCGCCACCCTGCCCAATTGCCAGAACCCCAAGGCGCAAGCCTTCATCGACTGGGCCTGCCAGCAGGCGGGGTTTGAGTCAGCTCTTGCGCAAACTGGCTAGCGAGGCGGTGCTAGGGCACTTTCCACATAGAGATAGCCAATCCCCATCACCTGCTGGGCACGGCTGAGCTGGCCGAAACGGATGTGGGTGGCGTTGACGGCATCGCTGCAGTCGAACGGGTTGGCGCCGGTCTGGTGGATGATGGTCTGCAGCCACTCTTCGCCAAAACCGCAGCTGCGGCCATAGAGCCAGATGCGGTTGATGTTGAGGATGTTGAGGAAGTTGTAGAGGCTCAGGCCAATGGCGCGGGCTCCTTCGTCCACCATGGCGCGGATCATGAGATCCCCCTGTTGGTAGCGTGCCAGCAACTGGGCGGTGCCGACGCGCCCTTCCGCCAGCGCTGCGGGATCCGCGCCCTGCTGCTTGAAAAAGACCCGGGCCCGCTTCTTGATGGCCGAGAGGGAGGCGACCGTCTCCAGGCAGCCGTCGCGGCCGCAATTTATGCCATGCTGGCAGTACCTTGCGATCTGCAAAATGAATACAGATATGGCTCTTGATGGGCCATCTGTTGAAAACTGCCGTTGGTCTCCGTTTGGCCGTACTGTGCGCAGATGTTACAGCTCCAGTTCTATGATGGGGATCTCCCAGCGCTCGCTGCGGATATGGGGTTGAAACTCCTCTTTCTCCTGCTCTTTGCACCGCTCCACCAGGGCGATCACCCTGGCTTCGCGGATGGTATTCATATCGAACCGCCAGGTCTCTTCTCCTTGCTGTGAGAGGCGGGCTATCTCGTGACTCTGGTGATAGACGTGAAGCTTGTTGTTTTTATCGGGGGCAATGCGCACTGCATCGCCAACCTTTAGCTGACTGAGGAGCCGGTGGATACGGTGGGTCCCGTTGCTGCGCCCTGCATACCCCAATACCAGTTGCGACATGCCCATCATGGCAAAGCGGCGTTGTCTGTCCGGTCTTGTTGCGCTGGGAATCTGCGTGAAGCAGTGGGGGGCGATCAGTGGAATATGGGGGTTACGTTGATCCTGGCGAGCCATGAGAACCAGCCTGTCGATGGCGCGGGTCATCCCCACATAGAAGAGGCGACGCTCCTCTTCCAGGTTACCGGCTGATAGCTCTGCCGCGCGTTGCCAGCCACCGTCGAGTAGCAGCACATGGCGATACTCTTCCCCCTTGACCCCATGCACGGTACTGAGCAGCACTCCCTTGCCGAAGCGGATCTGGCGTCTTTGCTCGCTCAGATATTCGTAGAGGAACATCAGAAAGTGGTGGGCCGAAAGAGCATGCTCCCCCTGGCTGGCTTGCCACTGAGCAATCAGACTGTGCAGTAGCGCCTCCCAGCGGTTGGCTTGGGCAAGCGGGGGGAGGGGGGCTGCAAGTTGGTCTGCCGTTAGCAAGGTATGGCCTTGCTGTTGTAGCCAACCTTGGTAGCGCAAGATCTCACGGCAGCGATGCACGGGGAAACCATTCTCTTTATCCAGGGTGAAGCGGCAGGGAATGTCGGCATCTGCCAGTGCTGATCGAATCCAGGCTAGCTCGTCTTTCTCCAGCCCGTTACGGGCCAGCACGGCAATAGATTCCAATGGGCAGTTGGGGGCCTTCTCACGGATGAGCGCGATATGTCTCACCACTTCAGCGGCTTGCTGGGCCGCATCCTGACACTGCTGGATGATGACGCGGCCCTGCGCGGTCTCTAGTCCCTCCCAGAGCCCCCCGGCCAACTCGATCTTGCGTCGCTCATCGATCTCGATGGGGTGCGTGCGCTTCATGCGATCCTGATTGTGCTCAATCAAGCGGTTTGAGGTGTCGATGATGTGGGCGGTTGAGCGGTAGTTCCAGGTCAGAAAGTGAGTTTGGGCGTGGTAGTCTTGCTCGAAACGGCGGATAAAGCTGACGTTTGCCTCACGAAAGGCGTAGATCGATTGGTCATCATCCCCCACGGCCATCAGATGCAGGCGGGCCTCTTCATCTTCCTCACTCTTGCCTACCAGTGCTGCGATAAGTTGGTACTGCTGTTCATCTATGTCCTGATACTCGTCGACGAGCAAAAATTGCAGTCCCCCTAGCAGGCGCTCCCGCTGCTCTTCGATCTCGAGGCCGAGCTGACTCTGCTCTCCCCGCAAGAGCTTGATGGCGTCATCGATGATGGCGGTGAAGTTGATATCGTCCGAGGTGCGGTTCTGCACTGCATTGCCTGTAAGGCTCATGGCCAGGCCATGGAAGGTGAAGACCGAGACCCTGGCACCATCGCGTCCCAGCAGTTCGACCAGGCGGCGGCGCAAGGACATGGCCGCGTTGTGGTTGTAACAAAGCAGCATGATCTTGGCCGGGTCGACCTGTTTGATCCGCAGTAAGTAGGCGCAGCGGTGAATGATCACCTTGCTCTTGCCCGAACCTGGCCCTGCCAGTACCAGCAAGTTTTGCTCGGGCGGGGCTTGAACTATTTGCTCTTGTGGTCGGTTGTGCAGTTCTTCCACGATACGCTTCCAGGAGTGTTCACTGGTCGCCAGCTCTAACACCTTGCCTCTTCCCTTGAAGTAATGGCCGAGGAACTTGTCAGCTTCCATGGAGAAGTAGTCGGTCACCAGATCCCTGGCTTTCTTGAAGTGCTCAAGACCAATGCGGGCATATTCGTTCATCACATGGATCTGAATAACCTTCTGGCGATAGTGATGTTCGAGGGGTTGATAGTCTGCCTTGTTGTACTGTTGCTGGCGCTCCGCCGTCAGAGTCAAT
Organism: Aeromonas sp. QDB20; assembly: GCF_027707805.1. Classification (NCBI taxonomy): domain Bacteria; kingdom Pseudomonadati; phylum Pseudomonadota; class Gammaproteobacteria; order Aeromonadales; family Aeromonadaceae; genus Aeromonas; species Aeromonas sp. QDB20. Next base: position 59,664 of record NZ_JAPCJC010000024.1, read on the forward strand.
GTCATGGCCGTGCGGAAAACGGCGAGGCCATTTTGTAGCACAATGGCATGCTGCTCGTGCAGATAGAGCAGTGCTCGCTCAGACCCCTTGAGTAGCCACTCCTGTTGGCTGCTTGCCTCCCGCTTGCCCATCAGTTGGGCCACATCCATATCTTCGCGCAGATATTTGATTAACTGTTCTAGGGCGAACGAGATCATGACCTGACGTTGGACACTCTCTTCACTGCTGGCTAACTGGGTGTAGAGAAAGTCGAGCGCTGCCCCGGTAACGGCATGGCGCTGATCGATGGTTTGCTCGATTTGGGACCAGGTGCGGTTGAATGTTATCTGGTAGTGGTCCCGGGAGAGGTATCTCACATCAATTGCACCTTTCTCTCCACCCGAGCGGCCATCTTGGGACCAACTGGTCAACAGGTTACGTAGCAAACCAGGGTTACATTGCTCATGGCCCTGCTCCTTGATGGCCTGGTTGAGGAGTCGCATGTTGAGGGGGTGACCGATGTTGGGCTCGGGGGCAGGCAATTGTTCCCGCAGGGTTGCGAGCATCGCCTTTTCAATGCTGTGTACCTGGCCACAAAGTACCCGGGCGTTGTCTTTCCCCTTGGGGCGGATCCAGGCGGTGAGCAGCATGCCTTGCGAGAGCAATCCCACATCCGCCATTTGAGTGAGCACGCGCATCACTTCACTGGCTTGCACTCCGCTTCCCTGATCGACCATGTACTGGCCCGCCTCTTCGGCAATGGTGTCGGCACTGAGTCCATCGTCGTCATCTGCATTGATGAGCGCTTGAATAACGGCTTGCCAGATGGCTTTAGCCTTGGGGGCAAGTTTCAGGGTATCAACCCGTTTCATGGCCTCTTCGGTGGAGGTAAACAGGGGACGGCCCTGAAACACCTGGGTGATATTGTCGCTGCGTTCCAGATATCCGGCTCGCTCGAGCCAGGCGATAGCCGTCTTGACCTTGGTGTCGGCATTGTTGTCGTCGGCGGCGAAGCTGGTCTCTACTTCGGGCTGATTGATGAGTTCGGCGCTGGTCGCAACCAGCGGTGCCGGGTTCTCCTGCCGGTTTCCCTTGTTGGCTCTCACTCGTATCCCGCGCAGTATCTGTTTGATGTCGCGCAGGCTGACTTCACTCATGGCCTCGAGTCGGAACTGCTTCTCTATATCCTGCTCATCAAACAGCAGAACACAGTGCGCCTGATGCGTGTCGCGGCCTGCTCGACCCGCCTCTTGCAGATAGTTTTCGAGGGAGCCGGGAATGTCAGCGTGGATGACCAATCGTACATCGTCTTTGTCGATCCCCATGCCAAAGGCATTGGTTGCACAGATGACCCGGATCTCGCCATTGATGAATTGCTCCAGGGTCTCCTTCTTTTGGGCGTTGTCCATGCGGGCATAAAAACGGGCGACAGTGAGGGACTGTTGCTGGCCAAGAAAGTCGGCTAGCTCATCGACGCTGCGTTTGGTTGCGCAATAGATAACGCAGGAGCCAGGCCTGCCCTCACCGAAGAACTGCTCGAGCAGATTGAGAATATGGCCCTGTTTATTAAGCCCGGGACATTCGATCACCTGGTACTCGAGGTTGGTGCGCTCCACCCCACCTTCGAGTCTGAGTAGTGGTCGGGTCTGCTTATCGAGAAACTGATCGCAGATATCTTGAATCACATCCAGCTTGGCCGTGGCGGTGTAGCAAAAGACGGGGGGAACCTGAACCTGTTGCTCAGTGGCAATGGCGGCGATCGCCTTGGCGCAGTAGAGATAGTCGGGTCGAAAATCATGGCCCCATTTCGACAAGCAGTGCGCCTCGTCAAACACCCAGCCACCGACCTGACGCTGCCGTATGGCCTGTTTTACGGTACGGTTGCGAAGCTGCTCCGGGGAGATGTAGAGAAGCGCAATGTCCCCCATGCGGATCTGCTCTAGGATCGCACCGCGTTCGGGCAGGGTGAGCAGACCGGAGATGGCGGCCACCCCTTCGATGCCGGCCTTGAATTTAAGATTGTCCACCTGATCCTTCATCAGTGCCTGCAGCGGCGAGATGACGATAGTGAGGGCGCCACTACGCTGATTGCGGACCAGGGCAGGGAGTTGGTAGCAGAGCGATTTGCCACCGCTGGTAGGCAGGATCCCAAGCAAGGGCGTGCCTGCCATCGCCTCTTCGACCAGGGTTTTCTGCAGTGGCTCTCCGTTAGGCAGATTACGGAAATCATCGAGTTCAAAGATACGCTGCAGATGACCGCGTGCATCGTGGTTTTCCTGGCAGTAGCTGCAGTCAGCTTGGCCACAATGGTGTTCACGAACTGTGTTGATGATCTCTGCCGTTTGAGGGAAACGGCGCCAAATCCAAGGGGGCAACACTGAGTTACCGCCGGAAACCGGCAACCAGGCGCAGGCATAGGCCAAAGGCAACAGCAGCATGGGTTGGTGCAGGGCATCGCCAATTACCCGGCTAAGTTGATTCGGGCATGCCTTCTCATGAGCAATGCTCTTAATTAGGGTGGGCAGTTCGGAGACCCTGACTAGAGGTCTACCCGTTAACCGGGCAAACACCAGGGAGAGTCCCTGAGTATTGAACTGCGCCGTGACGCCTTGACTAAAAAGATATTGATAGAGCTGCAGCTGGGGTAGAGGCAAGTTCTGCAAGGCTGCCAACTGTTCGGAGAAGATCTGCAACGCGAGCCTTGCATCGGCGACCGGATCGTTAAGGGTATCTCGTACCAGCTTGTAATCCTTCACCAGGCGATGATAGGGATTCTTGGGAAAAGCGAGAGGCGATAGATAGAGGGTATCGATGACCGGCTTATCGAGAAGCAGTTGTGGACGTACAGCCTGTTTGGCCAGCCAAGGGAGATCAAAATCGAGAATGTTGTGGCCAAGGATCAGGTCTGCGTCTTGTGCCAGTGCATTGAGCGCCTTGATGGAGAGCTCTTGCGGCCCTTTGAGATTGAGCTCACGTTCCGCCAGGAGCGCCCCTAAGTGACGCAGTTTTTCATCTCGGGTCAGTTCAAGATCAAAGGAGAGAATCTTGTCATCCCCAAACGGGGTGACGACAACAAGGGGGTTCATCAATAGCCATCTCCATCTGGCGTTGACCTCTCATTGCGATAATAAGTGCCAAGAGATCAGTGAGTTGGATGAATATTACCCGAAATATTGAACGGTGCCATCATTTGGAGCCCCTGGCTGCGGTTCTTTTGGCGGACTCCCGGTTTTGTAAATGCCTCTGTCCCTTAATCGTTCATGTTTGGAAAGTGTTGTACTAGTCATGGCCAACTCACTGATCCTGTGAGATTATTTTTCTTCCTTTCCCGATTGGAACGCATCGTGCCTCTCGCTTACTACCAGTACCATGCCCACGAACTGGCAGCCCGTTATCAGCAGCTCCCGGCCCGTGCCGTTCATGGTGACTGGCTCACATTGCTGGAACCTTGGCTGATGGTGGCCCCACGCAGACTGCTTGACGTAGGGGCGGGCAGTGGACGGGATGCAGCTTTTTTGGGTGGCCTGAACCCTGGCCACCATGTGGTGGCGGTCGAGCCTTGTCACGCCTTCAGTGCGTTGGGTCAACGCTATACTCGCACGCTAGCGGTGACGTGGGTTAATGATTCCATGCCAGCACTCTCTCATGTAATCGGCCCTTTTGATCTGATCCTGCTCAGTGCGGTCTGGATGCATTTGTCTTTGGCGGATCGCCCGCTGGCCTTGGCTCGTCTTGGTGAGCTGCTCTCGCCACAGGGTTATCTGGTGTTGAGTCTTCGCTTCTCCGTATCAGAGCAGGAGATGCGGGAGCGGGCTATGTTCCCGGTGAGCCTCGAGGAAGTTGAATGTCTGGCATGGAAGGAGGGGCTGACGATCCTCCACGCCTCGGCCCTACAACAGGATGTCATGGCTCGTGGTGAGCTAAGTTGGCAGAGCCTGATCCTGGGGGGAACACATGCACGCCTCCCCTGAGCAACAACTTGCCTTTATCGCTTATCTGCAACGCATTTTCACCGAAGGCGATTTTGTGGCTACTTACAAGTGTGCCTTGCTGCACGGGATTGCAGATATCGCCATCGGGCGCAATGCTGATAACCATGAACTGGCAGCGGCCCGTACCATCACGCTGGATGAGCTTGCAGCCAAGTTTGTTGAGCTCTACTGGCAGCACTCTCTACCTTACTCGGCAACGGAAGAAAGTGCTGCCTTGCTCAAGCAGAGCAGCGGGCGTCAGGCAATCATGCTGACGGAGTTGTCTCGGCTGCGTGAAGAGGGTGTGAGTTCGGTGACCGCTTTGCGGGACCATTCTGCCTGGCGGCCTCTCATTGCCCGAGTGCGGCGTATCCTGATTGAAGGCCCGTTATGGCGTTTGCAGATCCTGGGAGGTCAGGAGGTGTGCCACCTCTATCCTCATCGCAAGGGGGCGGATCACATTTGCCTGAACCCCGGTATTCTCTACTGTCTTCATCGCTTTTACGATCTGGTGGTTTCCCTCTCCCGACAACATTGGTTGCAACTTATCTGCGATATAAAGGGCAATCAGGGGCTGATTGGCCCCAGTGTGGGGCTGGAAGATTTTCTCTTTGGTTCACGCCGGCAGGGGCTGGGACGGGTGGGGAAAGTACTGAGAGAGTTGCAGGGGGGAACCTGCTTTTACTGCCGCAAGGCGATACAGGGGGCTGGCGAGGTGGATCACTTCATCCCCTGGCGCCGCTATCCTCTCGATCTGGGTCACAACTTCGTGCTGGCACATGCCAACTGCAATCGTAGCAAGCGAGACTTCCTCGCAGCGCCAGAGCACAGGGATGCCTGGTATGAGCAGAATATTGTGATGTATGGAACACTCCTCACCGACGAGCTCGGGCTTTTGGTGGGGGTTGATGCCGACCGTTCTACCGCTATTGTGACCTGGGCCTATCAGCAGGCCGTTCGCGAGCAGGTTAGGTTGTGGCGGGGCATTGACGAGTTTGTTGACGTTATTGTGCCTGGGTTGGATATTTCCATGCCTTCTTGGTGAGGCGTGAATCTTTTTAAGCGTCAGGATGTCGGATATAAAAAGGGCCACCTCTTGCGAAGTGGCCCTTTCCAAACGTTTGGTGGAGCTGGGGGGAGGTGACAACCAATCTTTAGTTTATCATTTCAGATCAATCAGTTAGATGACCTGTTCCAGCGAATCGCTTCTGTAACCCTTTACCATGACACCAAAATTTGGACGCCAGTTCAACTCCTTACAGGGAATGTCTTCTTGTCATAACGTGAAGCTCACTGATAGCATCAAACGAAGACATATATGAGGACTTTGAAATGGCAGAAATGCGAGAAGACTACCGCGACCTAAACCTCGACCGTACCTGTATAGACCGTGTTATCAGTGGTTTCATTGAACAAAACAGCCTGCGGCTCAGGGAGAATACTGCGCGGCAAAATGGTGGGGCGCGAATTCAACTTCGAAGTGCGACACTCGCCTATGCCGCCTGACGGTACTCTTCGAATACCTTGACAGGCTGCCT